>JADLBY010000157.1 GCA_020847445.1 Sphingomonadaceae bacterium
AGCATTCACGCCTTGATGCTGGCGAATGAAGATGCGATGCGACCGCGCGAAGAAACCGAAGCGCGGCTCGACGCGATCGCCGCGATCATGCTCGATTGTATCGATCGCGGCCTGACCACCGAAGGCATTCTGCCCGGCAGGCTTCAGGTGCAGCGACGGGCAGCCAATCTCTGGCACAAGCTGCAGGCCGCTCCGCTGGCGAATGAGCGGGAAAGCCTTTTCGACCGCCTGAATGCCTATGCCATGGCGGTGAATGAGGAAAATGCCGCAGGTGGCCGTGTCGTCACCGCCCCCACCAATGGCGCGGCCGGCATGATCCCTGCGATCATCCGCTATTAGTGCGTCGATGCCGAAAGGTCGGCGAAAGACATGCGCACCTTCCTGCTGACCGCAGGCGGGATCGGCCTGCTCTACAAACAGCGCGCCTCGATTTCGGGCGCCGAAATGGGATGCCAGGGTGAGGTTGGCGTTGCCTGTTCGATGGCCGCCGCCGGGCTTGCTGCAATCTGGGGCGGCACGCCCGAGCAGGTGAGCATCGCCGCCGAAATCGGCATGGAACATAATCTGGGGCTGACCTGCGATCCCGTTGCCGGGCTGGTGCAGGTGCCGTGCATCGAACGCAATGCCATCGGCGCGGTCAAGGCGGCCAATGCCGCGCGGCTGGCGCTCCATTCGACCGGTCCGATGCGCGTCAGCCTCGATCAGGTGATCGAAACCATGCGGCAGACAGGGCTCGACATGTCGAGCAAATATAAGGAAACCGCGCAGGGCGGCCTTGCCGTCAATGTGGTTGAGTGCTGAGCGAACGACGCGTCCACCAATAGAGCGGAAGCCCTGCGAACATCAGCACGATGCTCAGACCACTGGCTTCGACGCCAGCGCCCCACAGGCTCCATATGCCAAAGGCCAGCCCCAGCACCGCAAAGGGAATGGCGACCTTCCGTTTCAGCGCCACTGCCGCACAGGCAAGATAGAGCCACAATGTCACCGAGGTGGTGAGCAGGGCCATGAAGGTGAACAGCCCGGCCATAGACTGGCTGCTGTTCGCCAGCACAAGGAGGCTGCCCAGCACCGTAGCGGCGAGCAGGCTGTTGACCGGAACGCCATTGGCACCGATGCGCGCGAACCATGCAGGCATCATCCGCCGTTTGGCCATTTCGAGCGGCAGTTCGGCCTGCACCAATGTCCAGCCATTGACCGCGCCGATCGCGCTGATCGCCGCAAAGGCAGCAACCAGCGAAGCCGGGCCGGGCGACCAGAAAGTTGCGACAAACAGCTCGAACGGCGCATTCGAAGCCGCAACCTTGTCCGCCGGTAGCATCAGCGTGATCCCCGAACAGACGATCAGGTAAATGATGCCCGAAAGCAAGGCGCCGTAAAAAGTCGCGCGCGGCACATTGCGCTGCGGATTGTCGATCTTGTGCGACGCTGCGCATGCCGCCTCGAACCCGATCATCGCCCACAGCGTCAGGGCTGCGGCAGCGTTCACCGAGGGGAGCGAAAGCCCCTCGTTGGGAAAGGGCGCGAGCGCCGCAGAACCATCGCGCGCCAGAATCAGCCCGATCAGGATCGCGACGACAATCAGCGGAGTCAGTTTGATCAGCGTCGTCACCACCTGAAACGATCCCGCCGAGCGCACCCCGAGCAGGTTCACCCCGGTCATCGCCCAGATCACCCCCAGCGCGGCGAGTGCCGGATGTTCGCCCAGCACCGGCAGGAAACTCGCCATATAGGAGGTCGCACCAACCGCGATGGTCACGCACCCGGTCCAGACCGAAACCCAGAAGGCAAAACCGATCAGAAAGCCCGCCAGCGGCCCGAAGCTGCGCTCGACCAGTTCTGCCGGGCCGATTGCCCCTTCATGTTCCGCCGTCAGCTTTGCCAGAACATGGGCAAGGCACAGCGCGCCCGCGATCGTTACCACCCACCCCGCGATCGCATTCCAGCCAAAGGGGGCAAGACTTTGCGGCAGCAGGAACACGCCCGAACCGATCATATTGCCCATGACCAGCGCCACGGACATGAAAAAGCCGAGCTTTTGGCCCGGCTTTTTCATTTCTTCATCCATCAGAACAGCGATCAGAAATCGCGGCTGAATTTGAGGCCGATCACTCTTGGCTTGATCAGCGTATCGTAGAATGTGCCGCCCAGCGCGGTGCCACCACCGGGATCGCCGCAAACGGTTTCAAGACACGACACGCCTGTGTTGACGACGCCGAGTGCGTCAAACAGGTTGGTCGCAAACGCCTCGATGTTCCACATGTCATTCTTCACGCCGAAGCTGAAATCGACCGTTGTGTAGCTGTCAAGACCGCCTTTGATCGCGGCCTGTGCAGGACGCAGATCGGTGCGACGGCTTCCGGTATGGTTTGCAGCCAGCTGGATATGACCATTCCAGTCCGAGATCGGGAATTCATAGCGTGCGACGATATTGCCCTTGAACTTCGGCGTCACCGGCAGGCGTGATCCCGACGGAGCGAGCAGCGCGTTGGTTTCGCCTGCTGGTCCCGGCAATGTGCAATCGAAAGCGGGGTTGGCGATGAGGCAGAAATCGCGACGGATTTTCGCATCATTATAGCTCATGCCTGCGTTCAGGGTGAAACCGCCCGCGCGATAGCCCACATCCATTTCGACACCCCGAATGCGGGCGATGCCGGCATTCCGGACTTCGCTTAGGCCGTTAGCGCCAAGGAAGGTCAGCTGGATGTTGTTCCAATCGAGCTGATACACCGCACCGTTGAAGCGGAAGGCGCCGAAGTTGGTTTTCCAGCCAAGTTCGTAATTGTCGAGCTCATCCGGACCATAAGGCGGCAGGGTTCCGCGACGGTTCACACCACCCGGACGATAGCCGCGCGACCAGGTCGCATAGACGAGGGCGTCGTCATTGAACTTGTATGTAGCATTGACCTTGTAGATCGCGTCCGTATCCGAAGTCGATTTGTCGACGTTGGTGCAGGGCGATCCCGCGACATCAGCCGGAGCCAAAGTGCCGGTCGGATTGTCACGCAGCGTCGCGCCGGTCGTGGTGAAGCAAGCCGCCACGCCCGTCCGACTGGAATAGCCGCGCGAATATCCGAAGAAGCCGATCAGCGAATTGTCATATTTGTACAGACGCCCGCCGCCGGTCAGCGTCAGCTTGTCGGTGACATCAAAGCTGACCTCGCCGAACGCGGCATAATCACGGTCGGTACGCAACTGTTTGGTCAGCCAGATATTGCTGTCGGTGCCCGGAACGGTGATCGAATCGGCAATATCGTCGATGATGTAATTCTGTTCGATATTGTGCGTCTGGCGCTGCCAGAAAAGCCCGCCAATGAAGCGCAGCGATGCATCCTGCGGCGACGAGATACGGAATTCGCCAAAGCTCTTCCGATAGCGGTCGATGCCCTGGATATACTGGTTCGGGCTGACATAGTCGCCGGCATTGTCATACCAATAGGCACCGTAGCCGGACAGGGCATCGTAGAAATAGCCATAATCCGAATAGTCGCTTTCGGTGTTGGTCTTGCGACGCAGATGACCACCGGTCAGCGTCATGTCCCAATTGCCGATCTTGCCCTCGATCGTCAGCGCGGCCTGGATCCACTTGTCCCTGCTGCTTTCGGGGTTGTACTGGACAGTCTGGTATTTGCCGCTGTTCTGGCCAGACCGTTCGCGCGCATAGCTGCCTTCGGTCTTCTGCACCTGACCCATCAGCGTCGGCTTGATAGTCCAGCTGTCATTGAGGTCGATGCCCAGCGCAAGCCGCGCACCATAGGTTTCGGCATCATTGTAGTTTTTCTCGACCAGCGCCGCATTATTCTGGGTGATGCCAGAGGTCGCATAGGTGCGCGAGCCGGGGATATTGTCGATATAGCCGCCATCGTCGCGATACCAGCCGACCAGGCGCAGTGCCGCGCTGTCGCTAAGCGGCGCGTTGATGAAGCCTTCAAAGATTGAACCGAAGTCACCATGCGCGACATTGTTGATCTCGACACCCGCATTTCCGTAGAAACCCGAAGTATCCGGCGCGTTGGTCACCAGCTTCAGCGTCCCCGCCATCGAGCTTGCGCCATAGAGCGTGCCCTGCGGACCGGCGAGCGCCTCGACGCGGGCAAGGTCATAGGCGTGAATGTCGAGCGCGCCCTGAATGGTCGTGATCGGCATTTCATCGAGATAGGTGCCAACAGTCGGCAGCGATGTGGAGTGGTTGGCATTTTCGCCCGAAGCCACACCGCGGAAATAGACCTGCGCAAAGCCCGGGCCGCCCTGCTGGATCGTTACCGAAGGCAGGAATTTCACGACATCGGCAAATTCGTTGACCTGCAGCTGATCGAGTTTCTCGGTGCCGATCGCGGTGATCGCAACGGGAACGTCCTGCAGATTCTGCTCGCGCTTTTGCGCGGTTACGACGATTTCGTCACTGTCCTCTGCCGCAGCACCCTGCGCATATGCCGGAACCGACATCGCGATCGCACTGGACGCCATCAGCGTCGCCAATGCGGTGCGGACATGGATATTGCTGTATGTTTTGCGCATTGCGCACCCTCCATTATGTTGCAATGCCGCAATTCCTCATATTTATGGAATCGTGGCAAGAAATATTCCGCGAACGCCACGCGATCGACATATTTTTGCGTCGCTTGTGACATTCCGGCAACGCTGTAATCGGAGGAGTGTTAACAAAGCGACAGCACCGCCCCGATTGCCCGACACACAGACAAAAAGGGCCGCTTCTTGCGAAGCGGCCCAGTGTGGCATCTAGCCAGTTAGGGAGGAAAGCGTGCCCAAATGAAAGGCACACCCGATAGTTATCCCAACATGGTTAAATATGGATTAACGCTAACAGCCTGCCGCGCGACGCCCTTCGACCGAAAAGGAAAAGGGTTCGCCGTTGCGAATACCCTGCGACTGGATCTGGATCAGCCGGGGCGATTCCTTGCGGATCGTCGTCAATCCCTGCCCTGCGCCCTTGCAGCTATAGCTGATCGTGACCGAGGTCGGGCTGGAACGCACGACATAATGGCTGCATTGCGCACTGGAACCATGCTGGATTTGTGCCAGCACGCGCGGATCGCCGACGCATAGCTGGCTCGCAGCGACGGTGGATGCCCCTCCGCCAACAGCGCGCAGCTGCCACAATCCGCGCTCCAGCGACTGCAACAATTCAGGTGCGTCGCCCTGTCCGGCAAGACCGGCAGCCGCCGACCCTGCCGCAAGCGCCACGGCGATACCCAACTTCAATCCGGTGAATTTCATCTTATGCGTTCCGTCGTTTCACTTATCCCAGCGACCCGACCCGTTCGTCTAGTTCGGCTATTACCGATTAATTGTAACCGTTGCCACGATAAAGCGTGGCTTATGAACGATGAATGACATGAACTAGGTTAATCGCGACTGAATGGTCGCGGCGGTTCAGTTGTTCAGGCTGGCAAGACTGATCGGGAATTTCCGGGAACAAAATTCGCAATTGACCACAATATCGCCCGCCTCGTCGGCCATTTCCGCGCGCTCCCCGGCGGGAAAGCGCGCAATAACATCGCGAATATGAACCGGATCGCAACGGCAGCCTTTCGACATCGGTCGCCCCTCAACGATGCGGACCTCCTTCTCATCATGGAAAAGGCGCCACGCAATTTCTTCGAGCGACAACAGCGGATCGGCCAGTTCGCTTTCCTTGACCGTTTCGGAAAGGACGCGGACATGTTCCCAATCCGGATGGTCGGCGCGCGCGGCAATCCGGTCCCGGCCTTCCTCGCCATCGGGAAGGTGCTGCACCAGCATGCCACCAGCCACACAACGGCCATCGACATGATCGATAGCGATGCGAATGAAGGTCGGAATCTGTTCCGACTGGACAAAATATTGCATCGCCGCGTCGGCAAGGCTGCTGCCTTCCAGCGGTACGATTCCCTGATATCGTCCACCGCCTTCGCCTTCGGGCAACGGCCGGTCAAAGGTCACAGCCAGATAGCCCTTGCCGAACAGGGCAAACAGGTTCGGATCGGATGGCACCTCGACCAGCCTGGCAAGATCGAATTGCGCATAGCCGCGCACGGCACCGTCCACATAGTCGCAGACCAAAAGTGAAACCGGGCCGTTTTCCGTCTGCGCCTGGATAGTCAACTGGCCTTCGCGATCCTTGAGCGTCGTTCCGAGCAGCGCCGTAAGCACCAGCGCCTCTGCGAGGATTTTCTCGACGGCTGGGGGATAGGCATGGACGGACAAGACATCGTTGAGCACGGCATCGAGCCGCACCAGTCGCCCGCGCGCATTGAGCGCGGGGATCGAAAAGCGCAACGGCTGATCGCAGCGGGTTTCCGACTGCTCCGCCATCACAGCTTGCCGAAACACCAGAGCAGGATCGATTTCTGCGCGTGCAGGCGGTTTTCGGCCTCGTCCCAGATCAGCGACTGCGGGCCATCGAGAACGCCATCGGTTGCCTCTTCGCCGCGATGCGCGGGCAGGCAGTGAAGGAATTTGGCGTCGGCCTTGGCCCCCGTCATCAGCCGGTCATTGACCTGATAGGGCATCATCGCTGCAATCTTGTTGTGCGCATGGTCCTGCCCCATCGATACCCAGGTATCGGTGACAACAACATCGGCCCCGTCCACTGCCTCGGCAGCATCGCGGGTGACGGTGATCGTCGCACCGTTGGCACGCGCCGCTTCGATGAATGCAGCATCGCTGTCATAGCCCTGCGGCACTGCGATGCGGACGTTGAACTTCATCAGCCCTGCCGCCTCGACAATCGAGTTGAGCACATTGTTCCCATCGCCCAGCCAGGCGACCTCGAGGCCCGGCAGCGCCTTGCCATGTTCGACCAGTGTCAGCAGGTCGGCAACAATCTGGCAGGGGTGCGACAGGTCGGTCAGGCCGTTGATCACCGGAACGCTGGCATGGTGCGCCAGTTCCTCGATCTTGGCATGATCGTCGGTGCGGATCATGATTGCATCGACATAGCGCGACAGCACGCGCGCGGTATCGGCGATGCTTTCGCCCCGGCCCAACTGCATCTGGCCCGACGCCATGAACATGCTGTCGCCACCCAATTGCCGGATCGCCATTTCGAACGAGGCACGGGTGCGGGTCGAGTTTTTCTCGAAGATCATTCCCAGCATATGCCCGGCGAGCGGGGCATCGGCATCCGCCTTGCCCCTGGGCCAGCTGTTGCGCGCCGCCTTGCGGTCGATCGCGTCGTTGATCATCGCCGCAATGGCGTCGGCACCGGCGTCGGCGAGATTGAGGAAATGTCTGGTCATAACTTCACCTTTTCCTCTTTCGTCACCCCCGCGAAGGCGGGGGCCCATCACCGGCAGCATGAATGTAAACGGTGGGTGATGGATTCCCGCCTTCGCGGGAATGACGAAGGGTTGCTATTCGGTAGCGCTACGCCGCGTCCGGCATCTGATAGTCGCGCGCGCCCGCCGACAGCCGTTCGACGCACTCGGCGATATGATCTTCGTTGATGACGAGCGGCGGTAGCACGCGGAACACATTCTCACCCGCCGCGACGGTCAGCAAGCCATGATTGTCGCGCAGATGCGCTACGAAATCACGGCTTATAGCAGGCTCCTTCATCTTGATGCCGAGCATCAGGCCCTTGCCGCGGATTTCCTCGAACAGATTGTCATGATTGGGGATCAGTTGTTCGAACGCGGCGCGCAGGCGGTCACCCATCGCGGTCACATTTTCCAGAAATCCCGGCGATAGCATCACGTCGAGGATCGCCTCCCCCGCCGCCATCGCCAGCGGATTGCCGCCATAGGTGGAGCCATGCGTGCCGGCGACCATGCCCTTGGCCGCTTCTTCGGTTGCAAGGCAGGCACCGAGCGGGAAGCCACCGCCGATGCCCTTGGCCGAGGTCAGGATATCCGGCGTGATGCCATAATGTTCATAGGCCCACATCTTGCCGGTGCGGCCATAGCCACACTGGATTTCGTCGAGGATGAGGAGCAGGCCATGTTCGTCGCAGGCCTTGCGCAGGCCCTGGATGAATTCGGGCGTGCCTGCGGTCATCCCGCCTTCGCCCTGCACCGTTTCGACCAGAAAGCCTGCGGTTTCATCGTCGATCAGCGCCAGCGCACCTTCCAGATCGTTGAACCTGGCATAGGCAAAGCCCGGCAGCAGCGGTTCGAAGCCGTCGCGCATCTTGGCCTGATCGGTCGCCGAAATCGCGCCCAGCGAACGGCCATGGAATGCATTTTTGAACGTGATCAGCTTGTGCCGTTGCGGATTGCCGTTGGCGAAATGATAGCGGCGCGCGGTCTTGATCGCGCATTCGATCGCCTCGACACCCGAATTGGTAAAGAACACCGTGTCGGCAAAGCTGTTGTCGACGATACGCTGCGCCAGTGCCTCACCCTGCGGGCTGCCATAGAGGTTCGACACGTGCATCAGCGTCGCGGCCTGTTCGCAAATCGCCTTGGTCAGATGCGGATGGCCATGGCCCAGCGCGTTGACCGCGATGCCCGCCGCAAAATCGAGCGCGCGGCGACCGTCTTCCGAAATCAGCCAGACACCTTCGCCTCGCACCGGCCGGAACCCGCAACGGGGATAGACGGGCATCAGGGGCGTGATCGACATGGCTGTTTCCTTTCATATGGTCGCATTCCGGCACCCAGCCCACGCCTCCACCCGGCCTCCCATATCCTGCCCTGCCGATGGGCGGCCGGATGGGGGCGCGGGCTGGTGCCGTGACGACAAAGCGCCAAAAAGCGAAAAGCGGCCCCGAAGGACCGCCATTGCTAAAATCCGGCTATAAGCCTGCCCAAATGGCGAATCAACCCCTGCTGCCTTGGCCAGATCATCCCAACAGCGTATTGATATTTATCTGGTTGGTCAGCGTGCGATGGACCGGACATTTCTCGGCAATCTCGATCAGCTTGGCGCGCTGTTCATCGTCGAGCGGGCCTTGCAGGCGGACGATACGGTCGATCATGTCGACGGGCTTGCCGTCATTCTCGCCCGCGCGGTCCTCCTTCGAATGTTCAAGCGTGACATGCACCTTTTCCAGCGGCCAACCCTTGCGCGCGGCATACATTTCGAGCGTGATCGAGGTGCAGGCCCCCAGCGCCGACAGCAGCAGCTCATAGGGTGTGGGGCCGTTGTCGGTCCCGCCAAGATCGACCGGCTCGCCCGCAGCCCATTCGTGCATCCGCGCCTTGATCGCCTGGGCATAGGTGCCGTCCGAACTTTCGACGGTGGCGCAGGGATTATCCTTCATTCTGCTGTTCCTTTTCGCGTTTGGCGGCGTTGATGCGGCGTTGCAGATAGCCGTAGAGCAGCAAATGCGTGCCCACCAAGAGCAATGTCACGATGATGACGACTTTGATCATGCGCAATCCCGTCCTTTCAGCAAGTCTCGTATTTCCAGTTGCGCCGCTTGCCCTCGGCGAGCCACTCGATTGCCTGCGCAATCCGCCGGTCGCGAGTCTCGTCACGCTTGGCGTCGGCAATCCATTCCAGATAGTCACGCTGGGCTGAGGGCGGCAAAGCCGCATATCCGGCCTTTGCGGCGCCACTGGCATCAAGCGCCTTCCGGAAGGCGGGGACCATTTCCAGTGCGGGTTTCGGATGCTTGCCACGGCCTTCCACATGCGGCGGTTTGACCCCATCGTCGATCAACTGGCGGGCCTTGTCCACCCAGGCCGCCATCGTCGCGGCATCGGGCAGCTGGTCGGCCGATGTGATCCGTCCGAGATCACCCATCGCCGTCATGCGCGCGGCAGAACCACCGGTGACCATCGCACCATGCCAGAAGCCAAAGGTCACATGGGCCTTGAATGCAGCCATATTGCACAGGATCTTGCCCCTGTAGAGGAAGGCCGGTGCACTCCATTTGAGCGTCTGTTCGACCTCGGGCAGTGCCCCACATATCCTGGCGCGCAGCGATTGAAGGATTGGCCGGGCAAAGGGTTGTGCTCTGGCGATATAGGCGTCGATCTCGGCGGCGGACATATCAAACTCCTTCGGGCTTGCAGATAGCCGTCATTCTGCTCAGGTGTGGCTGGAGTCGGGGCCGAAAAGGGCAGGCGGGTTCGGCCATCAACCCAGTTCGCTTCGCGCCGCTTCCCAATTCCTGCCGTCAAAGGCGCGCACGGTCGGGACAAGTCCATGGTCGTCATCAAGGCAGCGGTAATTGACGCTCCACGCCGCAGGATGCGAGCGAGGTTGATAGAAGGATTTGATGCCGCACCTGTGGCAAAACAGATGCTCTGCAGCACCGGTGCCGAACCGGTAGGAGGTCAACGCCGACAGCGGCGTTTGCAACGCGAAATCGGCATGCGGGACAATGAGGTGGAGGAAACCCGACCGGCGGCACATCGAACAGTTGCAGTCGAGCAGTTCGATGGCAGCGTCGGGCAAGACGAGACGAAAACGCACCGCGCCGCAATGGCACCCGCCCGAGGCCTCGACCGTCATTCGGCCGCCGCCGTCGGCGCAATCGCGCGGTTCAGCGCCGCACTTGGGAGGTTGAGCGCACGCAGCATCGCCCAGATTTCCTCGCGCGCATTGGGCTGCAGCTTGCCCAATCCGGGAATGGCCTCAAGATCGAACAGCGTGAGCCCCATCGGGAAAAGCTCGCGATAGGTAACGCGTTCGCGCAACCCCGGAACCAGACGAAAGCCCGCGACCGGGGCAATCTTTTCCAGCGCCTCCAGCACCTTGCGTTCATTCCTGGTGGCAAAATTGCGCGATCGGTTCTGCATCACCACCCAGTCCAGCGCCTTGGGTCGCAACGCGACGCCCGGTTCCTTCAAATGTTCGACCAGGCGGGCAAAATTTCCGAGAATTTTGAGATCGCCCGTGCGCGGGTCGATGCGGCCCAGCATGTCGAGATCGATAAAGCTGTCATTGACCGGCGTGACGATGGTGTCCGCCATGAAGATGGCGCGGCGCGCAATGGGCGAATCATGGCCACCGACGTCGATGATGATAAAGCTGTGGTGAATGCGCGCCATTTGGAGCTTGGTTTCAAGCTCATTCTCGTTTTGCTGGACCAGCATGATCTGTTCGGGGGTCGGCAGCCTGACACCAAAATCGCGTTCACTTTCCTGCCTGGCCCAAAGCGCGCGGTGCAATGTCAGCTGGCGCAGGTCGACATCCAGTGCGGCAACGCTTTCACCGGCGTTGCACAGCGCAATACAGGTGTGAAAGGCGGTGGTCGATTTGCCCACCCCGCCCTTTTCGTTCGCAAAAACAATGATATGCCCCCGACGCTGGGATACCGGATATTTGATCCAGGCGGGCATTTCGGCATCTTGCCCCAGGCCCGGCATTTCAAAGGCCGGTGTGGGCGGCATTGACAGCGGTGGCGGCCATTCGGTTGGGCCGGGCGCGTCAGGCGCAGGCAAGGCCAGACGCGGTGGCTTTCGCCGGAACAGGCGCGCGAAGAATCCCAATGGCCACTACCTCCGAAGCTGCGGTGATGGCGAAAAGCGCGCCTGTTTTCAAGGCTGTCGGCTGGTCGGCTATCCTGCCAGCTTCAGCTTGAACCCCATATAGGCATTGGCGGCAATCGCCGTGCACAGGTCGCGATAGGCACCGACACCGCCGGCATAGGGCATGAAAACGCGCGGCTTGCCCGGGATGTTCGCGCCCAGATACCAGCTATTGGCGTAGTTGTAGACGGTGTAGTTCGACACCTCGTTCACATGTTCGACCCAATATTCCTGCGCGGTGGGGGTCGGTTCGATCTCCACCATCATGTTGTCGCGCATGAACACAAACAGGTCGGCGATCCATTCGACATGCTGCTCGATCGACACCACCATGTTCGACAGCACCGAAGGGCTGCCCGGCCCCGTGATCGTGAACAGGTTGGGAAAACCTGAAACCATCAGCCCCAAATAGGTCTTGGGCCCTTCCGCCCAGCTATCGACCAGCGTGCGGCCTTCGCGCCCCTTGATGTCCATACGCGTCAATGCACCGGTCATCGCGTCGAAGCCGATCGCGAAGATGATCGCGTCAACCTCATATTCCCTGTCGCTGGTGGCGACACCCTTTTCGGTAATCGTTTCCAGCGGGGTTTCGTTGAGGTCGACCAGTTCGACATTGGGCCGGTTGAAATTCTCATAATAGCCGGTGTCGACGCACAGCCGCTTTGCGCCGAAAGGATAGCTTCTGGGGGTCAGCCTTTCCGCCACCTTGGGATCGCGCACGATCTCCCGGATCTTCTCTGCGGCAAAATTGGCGGCAAGCTGGTTCGATGCCGGGTCGGCCATCAGGTCGTCAAATGCACCAAGGATCGCAAAGCCACCTTCGGCCCAACGCTTTTCAAACGCTTCCCTATGTTCGTTGCCGCCTACCTCGGACGCTTTCTGCTCGTTGCGTTCGGAGGACATGAACCCGCCGACCGTCTGCCGCTGCGCCAGCCGGTTTTCCGCGCGGTTGGCGAGCCAGTTTTTGCGGACCTCCGGATTGACCGGGCCATTATGCGCGGGCACGCTGAAATTGGGGGTGCGCTGGAACACATAAAGCTGCCCCACCTGCCCTGCGATCTCGGTAATCGACTGGATCGACGAGGAGCCGGTACCAATGATCGCCACCCGCTTGCCCGCCAGATCGACGCCCTCATGCGGCCAGCGGCCGGTGTGATAGGTCGGCCCGGCAAAGCGTTCCTGCCCCGGAAAATTGGGTTCGTTGGGAACCGACAGGCAGCCGGTCGCGGAAACGCAGAAGCGCGCATGCACGCTGTCACCCGCTTCGGTATCGACCCGCCACAGATGGTTCGCGGCATCATATTGCGCCGAATGCACCCTTGTGTTGAACTGGATGTCGCGGCGCAGGTCGAACCGGTCGGCAACATGGTTCAGATAGCGCAGGATCTCGGGCTGGCTCGCATAGCGCTCGTTCCAGACCCATTCCTGCTCCAGCTCTTCGGAAAAGGAGAAGCTATATTCCTGGCTTTCGATATCCACCCGCGCACCGGGATAGCTGTTCCAGTACCAGGTGCCGCCGACATCATGCCCGGCCTCGAAAACCTTCGCGCTCAGCCCGACTTCGCGCAGCTTGTGCAGCATATACATGCCCGCCATGCCCGCGCCGATGATGATGACGTCGTAATCGTGCTTCATGTGCTTCCTCTCCCCATGATCCAGCCGCACCGGTTACAGCGCGACAGAATCACCCGGCAGGATACACAAAAAGGGCGGATGCCAAAGGGGTTGTTGCTACTCCACCGTCACCGACTTCGCCAAATTCCGCGGCTGGTCCACATCGGTCCCCTTTGCGCAGGCGACATGGTAGGCGAGCAACTGCACCGGCACCGCATAGACCAGCGGCGCGATCAGGGGGTGGACGTGGGGCATTTCGATGGTGGCGAGGCAGCCTTCGCCCGCTTCGGCGAGCCCCTCGGCATCCGAAATCAGCACGATCTTGCCGCCGCGCGCGCGGACCTCCTGCATGTTGCTGACTGTCTTTTCAAAGAGCGGCCCGCTGGGCGCGAGGACGATCACCGGCACCGCCTCATCGATCAGCGCGATCGGGCCGTGCTTCATCTCTCCGCTCGCATAGCCTTCGGCGTGGATATAGCTGATTTCCTTCAGCTTCAGCGCACCTTCGAGCGCCAGCGGATAATCCGGACCACGGCCAAGGTAGAGCACATCGCGCGCGGGGGCGATCAGATGCGCCATTGCGGCGATATCTTCGTCATGCGTGAGTGCGGCGTTCAATGCGGCAGGGGCCTCGATCAGGTGGCGGACAATTTCGCGCTCCTCCTCGGCAGAGAGCTTGCCCTTCACCAGCGCGAGGTGCGCGGCGAGCGCCGCCAGCACCGCGAGCTGGCAGGTAAAGGCCTTGGTGCTCGCGACGCCGATTTCCGGCCCGGCATGGGTGGGCAGCAGCAAATCCGCCTCGCGCGCCATGCTCGACGTCGGCACATTGACGACAACGGCGATGGTCTGGCCATTGTCCTTGCAATGCTTCAATGCGGCAAGCGTATCCGCCGTTTCGCCGCTTTGCGAAATAAATAGGGACAGTCCCCCTTTTTCGAGGACCGGATCGCGGTAGCGGAATTCGGATGCAACATCGATATCGACCGGCACGCGGGCGAAGGTTTCGAACCAGTATTTGGCGACCATCCCGGCATAATAGCTCGTCCCGCAGGCGACGATGGTGATGCGCTTCACGCCGCCCAGGTCAAAATCCATCTGCGGCAGCGCGACCGTCTGTTCGAGCGGGCGGATGTAGGAAGAGAGCGTCTGCGCGACCACGGTGGGCTGCTCGAAAATCTCCTTCTGCATATAATGGCGGTAATTGCCTTTTTCGATCGCGGCCGCCGAAACGCCGCTGGTGGTGATTTCGCGTTCGACCGGATTGTTGTCCCTGTCGAAGATCTGCGCGCCTTCGTGGGTGATGATCACCCAGTCGCCTTCCTCCAGATAGGCAATTTTCTGCGTCAGCGGCGCAAGCGCCAGCGCATCCGACCCCAGATAGGTCTCGCCCTCACCATAGCCGACGACCAGAGGCGAACCGAGCCGCGCGCCGATCAGGAAATCGGGGAACTGGCGAAAGGCGATGGCGAGCGCAAAGGCCCCGCGCAAGGTGGGGAGTACGGCCTTCACCGCCTCGGCGGGCGAATGGCCAGCCTCGACCTGTTCGGAAACCAGATGCGCGACCACCTCGGTATCGGTCTCGCTTTCGAATTTGCGGCCGCGTTGCGTGAGTTCGTCGCGCAGCGGCTTGAAATTCTCGATAATGCCATTGTGCACCAGCGCGACCTCGCCCGTCGCATGCGGGTGCGCATTGCTGGTGGTCGGCGCGCCGTGGGTGGCCCAGCGGGTATGCGCGATGCCGAGATTGCCGGGGGCGGGGTTGCCGCCAAGTTCCTTCACCAGATTGTTGAGCTTGCCCTCGGCACGACGGCGGATCAACTGCCCATCCAATACGGTGCACACACCCGCACTATCATAACCGCGATACTCCATCCGCCGCAGGCCATCGACCAAACGGTCCGCCACTGCTTCCTTGCCGACGATGCCAATAATGCCGCACATGAATTTTCTGCTTTCGTTACAATATATAAGGAACGCGGATTCCCGGCATTTCTGCCGGAAAATCCTTTGTATTTCGAGTCACCAGAACGCGGCCGCGTATCTGCGCAGTTGCCAATATGATAGCGTCGGGTGATTTCAGTCGGGGGCGATCGCGCCGCAACGCCGCGGCGCGGAGCGATATTTCGTCGTCGATTTCGTCGAGGCCAAACCGATCCAGAAAGGCGAGTGCGTCTTTAACAATCGCATCGCTGCCTTTCGAAAGCACTTCGATCCACGCCATGCGGCTGATCCATGCCCGCGAGCCAAATTCGACCGCACGCTGAATTTCGGCTCGGGCAGGCGGGAAGCCTGCCAGCGCGTCAATCACGATATTGGCATCGAAGGCAAAACCGCTCACTTGCGCGCCGGCGTCTTGGGCTTGGGATATTTGCCCGCAATCATATCAAGGTAGATTTGCCGCTGCCGGTCATCTTCCTCGTCGAACATATCGGGCGACTCCGCACGCACCTCTTCATAATCATCGTCCCAAGGACGGGTCCACTCGGCACGCCGCTTGCGATCATATTCGTGCGGGTCATAGTCGACGCCATGCCTGGTCCATAAGCCAAAACCCTTGTCGATCCAGCTGGTGTCATTGCCTGAAGCATCCGGCTTATAAGCCGACACCGCCTCCCGCAAAACCTGCGCACGCGACTTCCCCTGCTCAGCGGCGAGCTGGTCGAGCCATTTGATGTCTTCATCGGGCAGATCGGCGAGGATGCGAGTCATGATATATTGATATCATATCATGATATCATGTCAAGGCTTGGCAGCTCTTTGCGCAGGAACACAACGATATTCGCGCGCGTAATTGACCTTTTTTAAGCCCTCGATCGCTTTTTGGCATTCGTCATAGTCGCCGATATAGCCAAAAATTAGCCCAACTTGCTCCCACTCGCCCGCCAGATTCTTCAGTTCGATCCAATGATCTACGTCCCGTCCCATTTTGGCTTTGGACACCTCCTCGACGAACTTATCAAGCTGCTCGTCATAGGTTGTAGCGCGCTCCGGGCCCGTGCATGAACTAAGTGCTAGAGCCGCCAAGCAGGTCAGAGAAATTTGACGGCTCACTTCCCTTCCTTCTTCTTCCGCATCGCATCATGAAAGCGATCCGCCCAGCCCGGCTTCACCAACTGCTCCGCCCGCACCATCCGCAACTCACCGTCGGCCACGTCGCGCGATACCGCGCTTCCCGCCGCGACGATCGCATCGCGGCCGATCTTCACCGGGGCGATCAGGGCTGAGTTGCTGCCGATAAACGCCCCCTCGCCGATCACCGTCTGATATTTGAAATAGCCGTCATAATTGCAGGTGATCGTACCCGCGCCTATATTGGCCTTTGCCCCGACATCGGCGTCGCCGACATAGGTCAGGTGATTGGCTTTCGCGCCCTTGCCAAAGCGCGCTTTCTTCACCTCGACGAAATTGCCGATCTTCGCCTTTTCCTCCAGCACCGTGCCGGGGCGGAGACGGGCGAAGGGGCCGACCTCGCAGCCGGCGCCGATCACCGCGCCTTCGATGTGAGAATTGGCGCGAATCCTGACATTATCGGCCACCGACACGCCGGGACCGAAAAAGACATTGGGCTCAACCGTCACATCGCGGCCCAGCACGGTATCATATGCAAACCAGACCGTCTCCTGCGCAATCAGGCTCGTGCCATCGACCATCGCCTGCGCGCGGCGGCGTTTCTGCCATTCGCCCTCCATCGCCGCCAGCTCACCGCGGCTGTTGATGCCGGTGACATCATAGGGGTCGGTCTTGACGACATGGCAATGCCGCCCGTCCTCGACCGCGATATTGACGATATCGACCAGATAATATTCGCCCGCTACGTTGTTGTTCGTCACCCGCGAAAGCAACGCGAACAGGTCCTTTGCGCGCACCGCCATCAGCCCCGAATTGCACAACTTTGTCTGCCGCTGCTTTTCGGTCGCGTCCTTGTGCTCGACCATCCATTCGATCCGGTCACCTGTCGCGACGATCCGGCCATATTGCTGCGTGTCTTCGGGTTCGAAGCCCAGGACGACGACTTCGGGATTATCCTCGCTGTGCAGCCGATCAACCATCGCCTGCATCGTCGCGGTTGGCACGAACGGCACATCGCCATAGAGGATCAGCACATCGCCGTCGAAATCCTTCAATGCGCTTTCGGCCTGCTGCACCGCATGGCCGGTGCCAAGCTGCGGCTCCTGCACCACCGTCTCCGCGCTATCGCCCAGTGCGGCGCGCAGCTGATCCGCCTTGTCGCCGACGACAACGACCTTTTTCGCAGGTTGCAGCGCGTCGACGCTCGCCATCAGGTGCATCAGCATCGGGTGACCCGCAATCGGGTGCAGCACCTTGTGCAGTTCGGATTTCATGCGGGTGCCCTTGCCCGCGGCGAGGATGATGGCTGCGATGTTGCTCATGCGCCAAGCCTGTAGAAGCAATTGGTTGCAGTTTCCAGAATTTGCCGACAGCTATGGACGATATGACAGATTTTCCTTTCGACATTGTCGGCTTCGATCTCGACGGCACCCTGCTCGATACCAGCATCGAACTTGCGGCTTCGCTCAACCATGCGCTCGAAAGCATCGGACGCCCGCCCATCGCCACGCAGGACGTCAAGGCGCTGGTCGGCATGGGGACACGGCACATGCTGACACTGGGGCTGCAACAGTCGGGCGCAGCGGAAGAGGAGATGATCCGCGCGCTCCACCCGGTCCTCATCGACCATTACCGCGCCAATCTGGGCAGCAACTGCCCGCCCTTTCCCGGGCTGATCGACGCTCTCGCTCGATTGCAGGCGATGGATGTGAAGCTGGCGGTCGTGACCAACAAATTCGAAAGCCTTGCGATCGAATTGCTTGGCAATGTCGGGCTTGCGGACCGTTTCGTCACGATCATCGGTGGCGACACAATGGGAAAGGGCAATGGCAAGCCCAAGCCCGATCCCATCCACGAAATGGTCGCACGCTGTGGCGGTGGACGGGCGGCCTATGTCGGCGATTCGATCCACGATGTGCATGCGTCACGCGCGGCGGGCATCCCCAGCGTGGCGGTTGCCTTCGGTTTCCTCGGCCAGCCAGCGGGAGAACTGGGCGCCGATGCCGTGATCGACCATTATGACGAACTGGTGGAGACGCTTCGCGCGTTGCAAACATTATAATTAGGGACTGTCCCTATTTTTTCCATTTCACCCACAAATGCCGCGCGAGCATCAGTGGTGGCATGCGCAGCCAGTGCGAGCGGATGTAGAAAATCAGCCGGATGAAGGCGCGCGTCGGGCGGCCCCAGCCATCGCGCGCGGTCATGCGTGCGACATACCATCTGTCCTGCCGGTGCCAGCATAGCCAATCCTTCGGGACTTGGGTTCCATATAGCTGGTGCGCCAGCCGCACCGCGCGCGCGACCGGTTCGGATAGCTGATGCAGCGCGGCCCTTTTGCGCAGCTGCGGCCAGAAATCCTCGCTGGCAAACCCGCCCAACAGGCAATGGATATCCCACAGATTCCTGAGTCCGCCTGCCAGATCGCCATCGGCAAACAGATGCGCGGCGCTGTGGCAGACCATGTCGGGTGGGGAGAGGGTGCGTAATCCTCCCCGGAACGGGGAGGTGGCGTCCGCCATAGCGATAGCGAAGGCGGATGACGGAGGGGGGGCACCGCTCTGCGCGAGGCCTCGACCCCCCTCCACCATGCTTCCCATGGTCCCCCTCCCCGTTTCGGGGAGGATTTCCCGCGCATCTGCCAGCATCGCCTCCGCATCGGGCGTCCTTCGCGCGGTCAGCGGCAGCACCGTATGATGCACGTCGATCATGCGGTCGCGCTCTTTGTGGATCAGCGGTGGCAGTTCGTGCATATGGTCGCGGTAATAGGCGTCGTCATAGGGATCGGGCTTCACCCATTCCCAGCCGGCGGCAAGCAACGCCGCCTCGACCTGCGGCAAATCCTGCCGTGCCACCAATATGTCGAGATCACCAATATGCCGCCCCTCGCCCGCCTTCAGCCCGGCGGCGACATAGGCGGTGCCCTTGAGCAGCACGACCTTCCCACCATAGCCCGCAAGTGCGCGTCGCGCGCAATCGGCCTCCCATAAGGCACTGCGCCGCTGATAATCGGCATTGATCCGCGCTTCGGCCAGGATTTCGGCTATTTCCGGCGGCAGCGGCTCGGATATGAGGCGCGCGGCAAGCGTGCCGATCAGCTGTTCGGCGCGTGCCATTGAAAGCAATGCGCTCCAGCCCTGCGCATTGAGCGTGCGCGTGATCGCGGGATCGCGCAGCGCATCGACCAGCAGCATCGCGTCGCGGCTCATGCCAGCCGCTCCCACAGCTTGTCGACCAGTGCGACCGCTTCTTCACCCGACTGGTAGTCGATCGCGCGCGAGGGCACCGATTTGACAAAGCGGGTGAGCGTGGTGAACCCGGCCTCACCCAGCGCGACATAGTTGGTCGACGCCTGCGTCAGCCGCATGAAGGTTTCACCCGGTGCCACCTC
The DNA here is from genome assembly GCA_020847445.1 of Sphingomonadaceae bacterium. Lineage (GTDB taxonomy): Bacteria > Pseudomonadota > Alphaproteobacteria > Sphingomonadales > Sphingomonadaceae > Sphingorhabdus_B. The sequence continues at coordinate 19,498 of JADLBY010000157.1, forward strand.
GCGAACCGCGCCCGGATAGCCAAAGCGCGGAAAGAGCAGCAGCGCGGGCGCACCGCCCTGCGCCATCTGCGCAATGGCATCGGCGGGCGGCACCATGTGGCGGATATCGCCCTTGGGCGTGGCTGCCAGCAATGGCCCGAAGCGGGCACCGGGCTGCGCCGCCTGCATCGCGGCGATGGCATTATTTTTCAGGCTGATCAGACGCGGAAAGGGCGCGACATCGCCGGTCACCGGATCGAGCAGGACGAATTCGTCGCCCAGAAAACGCCAGCCTTGTGTGCCGAGCAGCGCCGACAGTGTCGATTTGCCCGATCCCGACGCGCCGGTCATCACCAGCACCCGCCCACCTTTTTCGACCGCGCTCGCATGCAGCAGCAGATGCCGTCGCCAGCCCAATGCCATCTGCAAATTCATCGCCATTTCGGCAGCGAGCAGGCCTTGCTCAAGCGGCAGCGGCGCGGCATCGGGCAGCATATAATCACCACCAATCGCCACCGACGGGCGCAGCCAGCGGCGCAGCCATCGGGTCGGTTCAAGCCTTATCGTGAAGTCGGTGAAATCAGGTATCGGATAGTCGCGATACAGATCCACCATCTGCACCAGCGGCGCGCGCCAGGCCGAACCGATGCGGAAGGCCGCCGGCCCCACCTGGACGCGAAATTCATGCATCGCCGAGGCGCTCCACCAATCCCAGCGCCGCCAGTTCCTCCAGCCGTTCGGTCACCAGTGCAACCGCGTCCGCCTGCGCACCCAGATCGAAACTTGCCGCCAGCCGCGCCGCCAATGTCGGCGCATCAACGCTATCGTTGCCCATCGCCTCCAGCATCTGCGGCACGGGTTCGCCGACCATATGCGTGATCCCCGAACGCCGCTGATAGATAAGCGTCATCATGTCGAGCGGTTCGACGATGCGGGCGTCGGCAGATTCGGCTTTGTAGAGGGTTTGGGGTTCGGCCACGGCCAAGGCCTAACGCAAAGCGATTAAATTTCAACGATGCTTACGATGTTCGTCATCCTGAACCTGTTTCAGGATAACGGGCTGTTGTGTGTTATCCCGAAACAGGTTCGGGATGACGAAGCCATAGCGCTATCGCGGCATCTGCAGCGAGGCGAAACAGGTGAAGCCGCTCTGCCCGGCCTGCAGGCGGCGGATATAGTTCACATAGGCCTGGCTCTGTTCATAGGTCGTGCCCGGCAGCGTCTGGCCCGAAAGCGCGCGCCTGACTTCCTCTCCGCTGAATTTCTGCCCCGTGGCGACGAAAGACCCAGGCGTATCCGGCGCTACCAGATTGCCCGATGGGTCGATATTCATTCCCGTGCCGTGCGGGCCGGGAACCGGAATATCGCAGTTGAGCACCGAGCCCGCCGTCTGCGCCAGCGCAGGACGAACGGAAACAACCGCCGCCACCCCGGCCGCGCCGAGCATCAGCGCGCGGCGACGGATCGGCATCTGGATCGGATCATTGCTGTTCGGATTATCGCCGCTCATGCCATGCCCTTAGCAATATCGGCGCAGGAATCCACCGTCGGATTTGTAAAGGCTATCCCGCGTCTAGGAACGGGACAGCCGTGGCGAAAAGATTAATCCTGCCGCGTCAGAAATCGATCTGCGCGCGCATCCCGACCACATCCGCCGAATAGTCACCGCCGCCCGCCGCCAGCACGGCGGCGTCGGTCAGTTCAAGATGCCCGTAATTCGCCATGAAGCGGACATAGTCGGTCGGCGTCCAGACGAGCGACAGGCCGAATATCTGCTGCCTGCCGCCGGTGACGGCCGCGTCAGACAGGTCGACCCAGTCATAGCGGGCGTTGACCTGCCAGGCACCCGCCCCGCCCTTGCCAAGCGGATTGGACGGCTTTGTCCGGTCGACAGCGCCCCCCTTATAGGCAAGTGAGTCATTGGTCAGAAAATAGCCGATTTCGGCATAGCCGCCATTGAAGGTCGGGTCGGCAAAGGCGCCGATGCGTCTGGCGGTCAGCCAATGGCTTTCGGCTGCGGCATGGACCCGGCCATGATTGACGAAGGCCTCCAGCCCGAAGCTGTCCTCGCCACTGGCGGCAAAGGCGCGCGTATCGATAAAGCGCGTATCGGTGGTGCGGGTGAAAGGGCGGGCGCGATAACGGGTGCTGATCGAAAAATCGTTGAAGCGGCGGCTGTGCGCCGATGCGCCGAGGTGCAATTGCGTGTCGCCCAGTCTGGGCATGAAGACAATGCGCCCGTCGAAACTGCGGCTGTTGTTGCTACCGTCGCCGTTGAGGTCGGCGGCATTGTCGGCAAAAACGCCGCCCTGCAACAACACAGCCTTGCCCGCATAAGTGGCGGACAGGCCGACGCGGCGTTCGAAACCGAAGGCGCCATGATAGGCGGCGCGCTCGCTAAAGCTGGTGAACAGGTCGCTGGTCATTTCCTCCAGCCCCCAGAACGGCTTGTGCTGGCCTGCGGTAATCGTCAGATTCCTGCTGGCCTTGTAGGTCAGATACATGTCGGTCAATTCCGCCGATCCGCTGCCGATATCGGCTTCGACGCGGTAGCCGAAGCCGCCTGGGATGGTGCCGTCGATGCCGAATTGCGCGCGGCGCACGCGAACCGTCGAGCCCAGAGTGTTGGTCGCGACGGGGTCGGATGGATTGATCGAGGCAGCGTCGACCTGCAACCGGCCGCGCGGTTTGAAACTCCAGCCGCCATCGCCCCTGATTTCCGGCGCGCCTTTCCACGAAATTTCGGCAGCAGGCTTCGCTTCAACCGCTGCGACAGCCCCAGGCTGGGGGGCAGGGGCAGCCGCAACCTTTTCCACCTTGGCCGAAAGTTCCGCCAGCTGCGCCTTCAACGCGGCGACTTCGGCACGCAACGCTTCGATTTCGGCATCGTTCGACTGCGCCAGCGCCGGGTTCGACACCAGCATGGCTGCGGCACCGGCGCTGCCCAGCAGCATTTTGCGTGCGGATTTCATGATGCTCCCTTGCCCTTTCCCCAAATCGTCATGGCAAAATCATTGCCAATTTGCGTTGCCTTTATGACGGCAATAAGTAGCTTTTATTACAGTCGTGCAAATCCACCGCTTTACGCTTGCGTAAACGTAAAGGGCGTGCCAATCCGCGCCCGCAATTTCCCGGGGTTTGGAGTCGCATCCGCGTATCGCCCGACCCCTTAAATCTGGAGCATGAAAATGACCATCAACTTCAAGGATAAAGTCGCCATTGTGACCGGTGCAGGCGGCGGACTGGGCCGTGCCTATGCACTCGAACTCGCGAAGCGCGGGGCAAAGGTTGTCGTCAACGATCTGGGCGGCGCGCGTGATGGCACCGGCCATTCGGATGCGGCGCTGAAAGTGGTCGAGGAAATCAAGGCAGCGGGCGGCGAAGCGATGTCGAACGGCGGCAGCGTCACCGAATATGAGCAGATGGTCGAAATGGTCGCCAAGGCGAAGGAAGCCTGGGGCGGCGTGCACGTCCTGATCAACAATGCGGGAATCCTGCGCGACAAGAGCTTCACCAAGATGGAAATGGCCGATTTCCGCCTCGTCGTCGACGTCCATCTCAACGGTTCGGCCAACTGCACCAAGGCGGTGTGGGATCTGATGCGCGAACAGAATTACGGCCGCATCCTGATGACCGCATCATCGACCGGCCTGTACGGCAATTTCGGCCAGACCAATTATGGCGCGGCCAAGCTGGGCCTCGCGGGCTTCACAAAGTCGCTCTATCTTGAAGGCGCGAAATATAATGTGAAGTGCAACACGATCGCGCCGATCGCCGCGACCCGCATGACCGAAGACATCCTGCCGCCTGCGGCGTTCGCAATGTTCGATCCGGTCAATGTCGTCCCCGCCGCGCTGTTCCTCGTGTCGGACGATGCACCTGCCAATGTCATCATGGGGGCAGGTGCCGGTTTCTTCCACACCGCCAATGTCACCATGACGCAGGGCCTGCTGCTTTCGGGCGACGACCTGTCACCCGAAGGTGTGGCCGCCAATTTCGCGGCAATCAGCGACCGCACCGGCGAAATCGTGCCCCAGTCGGGCGGCGAACAGTCGATGCAGGCGATGAAGCTGCTGCAGGCAAAAGCGGGCTAGGCCAGCAATGCCCGGATCGCCCGGGCTGCATCCTGCATGATCAGGCGGCTATCGAGTTCGGGTTCGTCGAAGACGAGTTCGATAGCCGCATATCCCATATCGACCGCGAGGCGCGCGCGACGCTCCAGAGCGGCACGATCCTGCCCGGGCTCCAACGCCAGCGCGCGCGCCACCAATTCCCCCGTCAGCTTCCGGTGCGACGCCAGCCGCACCTCGGCCAGTTGCGGCACCGCGCGCAGCATCCGCATCACCCAGGGCCCGCCCGGGCTTTGCCGCGTCAGCTCGACATGGTCGAGCAGCGACTGCGCAATCACGCCTGCATCCTGCCCCGGATCGAGTGGCACCAGCGCATTCTGCGCCTCCATCAACCGCTCGCCCAGCGCTGCCAGCAGCGCATATTTGTCATCGAAATAATGGTATAGCGTCGGCGGCGTCACCCCGGCTTTGGCTGCGACCAGATTGGTGCTGACCCGTTCCACACCGACTTCGGCCAGCAACGCTCCAGCTGCGTCGAGCAAATTTTCGCGCGTGGCGACAGAGCGTTTCTGGAGCGGCTTGCGCGGCATCGGGACATCCTGCTTGACGAAATATAGTTATAGCTATATTTCTATCCATGGGAAGGGGAAAAACATGCGCAAAATGGGATGGGCGATTCTGGTACTGGCGCTCACGGCCTGCGGAAGCGGGGAAGCCCCGCCCCGGCCGCTGACAGCCGAACAGAGCGCGATGCTGTCGCCGTCCGATCCCAGACTGGCAGAACTCTATCGTGACTCGTGCAAGGCCTGCCACACGGTGAAGGATTCGCTGGCGCCGTTGACCGGCGACCGCAGCCTTTGGGACGCGCGCTGGGCGCAGGGCGAAGATGTTCTGCTTGCCGCTGCCATCCAGGGCAAGAAAGGCATGCCCGCCGGAGGGCAGTGCTTCAGTTGCACCCCCGACGATATGAAAGCGCTGATCCGCTTCATGGCGGGGCGGGAGGAAAAACAATGAAGCTGGGTCGCCGCGCCCTGCTGGGCAGTGCCGGGCTGCTGGCTCTGGGTGTCGGCGGGCTGGCTGGACGCCGCATATGGTTGAGCCGCGAGCCAGAACCGCCCATCCCGATAGACGCCAAAGGCCGTACGCTCTGGTCGAACTGGGCGGGAAATGAACATGCCTATCCGTCGGCCCGCGCCGCTCCGGCCAATGAAGCCGAACTCGCGGCGCTTTTGCCCAACGCGCAGAAACCTGTGCGCCCAGTGGGTTCCGGGCACAGCTTTACCGCACTTGTTCCCACCGATGGCACCTTGCTCTCGATCGACCGGCTGAACGGTTTGGTCAGCGATGATGCTGCCCGTCTGACGGCCACGGTGCGCGCGGGAACAAAGCTGTCGGCACTCGGCCCGATGCTTGCCGGGATTGGTCAGGAAATGCCTAATCTGCCGGATATCAACAAGCAGACACTAGCGGGCGCGCTTGCCACCGGCACCCATGGCACTGGCAAAGGGGTCAAGGCGATCCACGGCGAGGTGACCGCGATGCGGTTGGTCCTGCCCGACGGCGAGATCGCGGAATGCAGCCGCGAGGTGCGCCCCGAACTGTTCCACGCCGCGCGCGTGTCGCTGGGGGCCTTTGGCGTGGTCAGCGAAGTGACGCTGCAGAACCGGCCGCTCGAACGGATCAGGAAAGTTGTTTCACTGGTCGATACCGAAGATATGCTGCGCCAATGGCCTGCACTCGCAGAGCGGCACCGCA
>JADLBY010000158.1 GCA_020847445.1 Sphingomonadaceae bacterium
AAGCTCTCCAGGGACTGATCCGCCGCACGGTTGCGGTGGGGCAGGCAAGCCGCTAGGGGCGGGCCATGAAACACGCACTGTCCGTCACCCGCCAACAGAATTTCGCCGCCTGGTATCAGGAGGTTATTTCCGAAGCCGATCTTGCCGAGGAATCGGGTGTGCGCGGCTGCATGGTCATCCGCCCCTGGGGCTATGGCATGTGGGAGCGCATCCAGAAACTGATGGATGCGGAAATCAAGAAAGCGGGCGTCGAAAATTGCTATTTCCCGCTGTTCATCCCGCTGTCTTTCTTTGAAAAAGAGGCCGACCATGTCGAAGGCTTTGCCAAGGAAATGGCGGTCGTCACCCACCACCGCCTTGTCGGCGCCAGAAATGAAGATGGGGGCAAGGGCAAGCTGATTCCCGATCCGGATTCGAAACTGGAAGAACCGCTGGTCGTGCGCCCCACATCCGAAACCGTGATCGGCGCGGCGATGAGCCGCTGGGTGCAAAGCTGGCGCGATCTGCCGCTGCTGGTCAATCAATGGGCGAATGTCGTACGCTGGGAAATGCGCACCCGCATGTTCCTGCGCACCAGCGAATTTCTGTGGCAGGAAGGCCATACCGCGCATGTCGACCGCGACGATGCGATGCAGGAAACGATGCGCGCGCTCGAAATGTACCGTGCCTTTGCCGAAGGCCCGCTGGCCATGCCGGTGGTGGCAGGTGAAAAGCCGGAAAATGAGCGTTTCCCTGGCGCGGTCGCGACCTATTCGATCGAGGCGATGATGCAGGATGGCAAGGCCTTGCAGGCAGGCACCTCGCACTATCTGGGCACCGGTTTCGCCGAGGCGGCGGGCATCCGCTATCAGGACAAGGAAGGTGGTCAGCAATATGCCCACACCACCAGCTGGGGCGTTTCAACGCGGATGATCGGCGGCGTCATCATGACGCATGGCGACGATGATGGCCTGCGCTGCCCGCCGCAGATTGCGCCGTGGCAGATCGTGATCGTGCCGATGCTGCGCGACGATGATGGCGATGCCGCAGTGCTCGATTATTGCCGCGCCCTCTGGAAAGAACTGGGCGCGCTGTCTGCTTTTGGCGAACCGGTGCGCGTCTTGCTCGATACCAAGGCGGCCAAGGCGGCGAACAAGCGTTGGAGCTGGGTCAAAAAGGGTGCGCCGATCATAGTCGAGGTCGGCCCGCGCGATGTGGGCGAGGGCAAGGCCGCCGTGCTGCGCCGCGACCGGCTGTACAAGGATGATGGCAAACTCAACACCGCCTTCACGCTGCGCGACGATTTTGTCGGGCAGGCGGCTGCGATGCTTGAGGATATCCAGACGGCACTGCACGCCGAAGCCAAGGCGCGGCTCGAAGCCAATATCGCGCGCGACGTCAGCGATCTCGCCGCGCATTTCAAGGGCGACGAGGCCAAATTTGCGGGCTGGGTAGAGGTGCAATGGGCGCGGCCCACTGGCGCTGCGCTTGACAGGATTGTCGAGCAGCTGAAGGCGCTCAAGCTCACCGTGCGCAACGCCCCGCTCGATGCGGCGCCCGTCGATGGTGCGTGCTTCTTCACCGGCGAACCCGCGGTCGAACGCATCCTGATCGGGCGGACTTACTGATTTGGCGCGCACGCCGCGCCATCAGCCGGGCCTGCCCAGCCGCGAGCAGATCCTCGAATTTATCGAGCAATCGAAGGAACCCGCCGGAAAGCGCGAAATATCGCGGGCTTTTGGCCTGCATGGCAGCGACAAGATCGCGCTGAAGGCGCTTCTCAAGGATATGGCCGACGAGGGACTGATCGACGGCCGCAAGAGCGCCTTTCACAAGTTGGGCGGCGTGCCTCGGGTGACGGTGCTCAAGATCGTCGATATGGACGGCAATCAACTCGTCGCGGTGCCAGAGCGCTGGGAGGCGGACGGGATTCCCTTGCCCAAATTGCGCGTGGTCGAGCGTGGACGCAAGGGCGCACTCGGGATCGGCGATCGCATCCTTGCGCGCACCGAAGAGGCCGGAAAGGGCTGGCTCGCGCATCCGATGAAGAAGCTCGCCAAGGCAAGCGAACAGATTTTGGGCGTGGTCGAGGAAAGCGACAATGGCCGTTTCTGGCTGAAATCGACCGACAAGAAGGCGCGTTTCGACATCCCGCTGTTCGAAATCGGCGAAGCGCAGCCGGGGGATCTGGTGCTCGCCGAACTGGGCGGGCGGGCAGGGCAGAAAAAGGCCCGCGTCACCGATATACTGGGCGATCCTTTCGCCCCGCGCAGTTTCAGCCTGATCGCCATCCATAAATTCGGTATTCCCTTCGAAATTCCTGAAGAGGTCGAGGCAGAGGCGCTGCATGTCAGCAAGCTGCCGGTCACCGCCGAGAAGCGCGAGGATCTGCGCCATTTGCCGATCATCGCGATCGATCCGCGCGATGCACGCGATTTCGACGATGCGGTCTGGGCGACACCCGATGACGATCCAAAAAACCCGAATGGTTTCAAGGCTATCGTGGCGATAGCTGATGTCAGCTATTATGTACGTCCGGGAAGCGCGCTCGATCGGGAGGCAGCGAAGCGTGGCAATAGCGTCTATTTCCCCGACCGCGTGGTTCCGATGCTGCCCCATGCGCTGTCGTCGGACAAATGTTCGCTGCGCGCGGGTGAGGATCGCGCGGTGCTGGCCTGCCACATGCAGGTCGATGCAGGCGGGCAAGTGACGTCATGGTGTTTCACCCGCGCCGTCGCCCGGATTTCCGCCAATATTCCCTATCAGGATGCGCAGGATGCGATTGACGGGAAGTGCGAGCACCCCATGCTCGAACCCGCGCTCAAACCGCTCTGGGCGTGCTGGAAACTGCTCAAAAAAGCGCGCGACCGGCGCAATCCGCTCGAACTCAACCTGCCCGAACGGCGCATCACGCTCGACGACGCGGGCAGGGTGGTCGGCGTTGCGGTGCGCGATCATCTCGATGCGCATCAACTGATCGAGGATTTCATGATCGCGGCCAATGTGGCGGCGGCAAAGGCGCTCGAAGAAAAGAAATCGCCGCTGATCTACCGCGTGCACGAACCGCCCGCGCGCGAGAAGCTGGTCGCGCTCAAGGATTATCTCAAGACCTTCGATCTTGAATTTGCGCTGGGGCAGGTGGTTCGCCCGTCGACCTTCAACGCGATCATCGACAAGGTGCAGGACCATGACGAAATCCTGCCGCAAATCATGGAAGCCGTGCTGCGCAGCCAGACCCAGGCCTAGTACACGCCACAAAATGCGGGCCATTTCGGGCTCGCGCTGGGCAGCTATGCGCATTTCACCTCGCCGATCCGGCGCTATGCCGACCTGATCGTCCACCGCGCGCTGGTGAGCGCCTATGATCTTGAAATGCCAGCGCCGCAGGACGGATCGATCAGGCCGGTAACGGGGCTGTCGACCAGGGATTTTGAACGGCTCGATGTCACGTCCGAAATGATCAGCCGCGCCGAACGGCGCGCGATGGAGGCCGAACGCGAAACCACCGACCGCTATGTCGCGGCCTTCCTCGCCGCACAAATCGGCGAGATCGTCGATGTGCGCATCACCGGCGTGCAGAATTTCGGCTTTTTCGCGACGGTTGAATCGATCGGCGGCGACGGACTGGTGCCGGTGTCAACGCTGGGCGCCGAACACTTCCTGTATGACGAGGCGAGCCAGACGCTGACCGGCGAGGACAGCGGCGATGCATATCGCCCGGGCATGCGGATCAAATTGCGGCTGGCGGAAGCCAACCCGGTGTCGGGCGCGCTGCGCTTTGAACTGCCCGAAGGCGGCAGCTATGCACCTGCGCGGATGCCGCGGCCAGCGGGCGTGAAGCATAAGGGCAAGCATATGGCCGGAAAGCGGGGGCGGCCTGCCAATATCCGCCATCAGGGCAGGAAACGGCGTTGAGAGATGGTTTCGCGCAGAGGCGCAGAGTTTCGCAGAGACCGCAGAGGGTTTTTACGGAGCCGCAGGCTCCTTTCGTCATTGTCTGGAGAAATTTGAGCGGGCGAGCAGATTGAAACCGGCTTCGCCGCAATCATGACTTCTCTGCGGTCTCTGCGAAACTCCGCGTCTCTGCGCGCAACAGAAATCAGCTCAATTCATCAAGCTGCGCGTCGGTCAACGATCCCGGTATCACCATCACCGGGCAGCGCAGCGAGCCCGCATTGTTGCCGGTGAAATGCGAAACCAGCGGCCCCGGTGCGCCCTGCGCCGCCGCGCCCAGCACCAGCGCGGCGATTTCGGGATGTTCGTCGAGCATTGCCTTCACCACCTCCACGCCTTCGCCGTCATTGATGGTGATGCTGGGCTGGATTCCCAGTTCGTCGAAGATCGAGCCTGCCGCAACGCGCACCAGTTCCTCCGCCTTTTCGCGGTTCTCGGCCTCCATCGTTGCCTGCACGCCGCCCCAGGCCACAAAATCGGCGCGTTCGACCAGCGTCAATATATGCAATCCACCGCCGGTCTTGGCGGCACGGCGCGCGGCAAAGCGCAACGCAAGGCGCGCCTCTTCGGTCTCGTCAATAACTACCAGATAGGTGCGCATCGCCGTTTCCCCGTCGCGGCCTGGGTGCCGACCCTTTATGTATTCGTATGAACCTGCGTCAAATCTTGGCCAAGTGCAAGCAATAGCCGCTTGACGCTGGGGAAACCAAGCCCTTATGCCGCTGCGACAAATCCAGGCCAAAACAGCCAAACCCAAAACAGGATGCCGCGATGCCCATCGAGCTCAAAATGCCCGCATTGTCCCCCACGATGGAGGAGGGCACGCTTGCCCGCTGGCTGGTGAAGGAGGGCGACAGCGTGTCGTCGGGCGATTTGCTGGCGGAGATCGAGACCGACAAGGCGACGATGGAGTTCGAGGCGGTCGACGAAGGAGTGATCGCGCAGATACTGGTCGCCGAGGGCACCGACGGGGTCAAGGTCGGCACCGTGATCGCGATGATCCAGGGCGAGGATGAGGATGGAAGCGCCGTTGCCCACCCCCAACCCCTCCCGCCTGCGGGAGGGGAGCAATCAGCGCCCAGGCCCGAACCGGAAGTCGCAAAACAGGCCGCCGCCGCCCCCCTCCCGCAGGCGGGAGGGGCCGGGGGTGGGCTTCCGTCATCAAAGGCAAAATCCACCGGCGACCGCATCAAGGCGAGCCCGCTTGCCAAACGTATCGCCGCCGCCAAGGGCGTGGATCTTGCGGGCCTGACTGGAACCGGCCCCAATGGCCGCATCGTCAAGGCTGATGTCGAAGGGGCCAGGCCGGGCGTGGCGGCCGCCGCTGCACCCACCGCCGCCCCAGCCGCACCAGTTGCACCCGCAGCCATCCCCGATTTCGGCATCCCGCACGAGGTCATCAAACTCAGCAATATGCGCAAGACGATTGCGCGCCGCCTGACCGAGAGCAAGCAGCAGGTGCCGCATATCTACCTCACCGTCGATGTCCGGCTCGACGCGCTGCTCAAGCTGCGCGGCGAACTCAACGCCAGCCTCGAAGGCCGCGGGGTCAAGCTGTCGGTCAACGATATGCTGATCAAGGCGCTGGCGCTGGCGCTGATCCAGGTGCCCAAATGCAATGTCTCCTTCGCGGGCGACACTATGCTGCAATATAGCCGCGCCGACATCAGCGTCGCGGTCTCGGTGCCCACCGGGCTGATCACCCCCATCGTCACCGACGCCGCGAACAAGTCGCTATCCAAAATCTCGACCGAGATCGGCGAACTGGCGGGCAGGGCGAAGGAAGGCAAGCTGCAACCGCACGAATATCAGGGCGGCACCGCTTCCATCTCCAACATGGGCATGATGGGGATCAAGCAGTTCGAAGCCGTCATCAACCCGCCGCAAGCAATGATCATGGCGATCGGCGCAGGCGAGAAGCGGCCTTGTGTGGTCGACGATGCACTGGCGATTGCGACGGTGATGTCCGCCACCGGCAGTTTCGACCACCGCGCGATTGACGGCGCCGATGGGGCGGAGCTGATGAAAGTGTTCAAGGAACTGGTTGAGAAGCCTTTGGGGTTGGTGGCTTGAGCCTCATCCCCTCTCCAACTTCGCCTAAGCCTGTGGTTAAGGCTTCGTATCCTCTTCCGCAGGGGGAGAGGAGTGCCTAGCCTCGATGCCCAAACCAACCCCTCTCCCCTTGCGGGAGAGGGAATAGAAAGTGCTTCGAATGTCTGACTACGACCTGATCGTCCTCGGCTCTGGCCCCGGTGGCTATGTGGCTGCCAGCCGCGCCGCGCAGCTGGGCCTGAAAACCGCTATTGTCGAGCGGGAGAATCTCGGCGGGATCTGTCTCAACTGGGGCTGCATCCCGACCAAGGCACTGCTGCGCTCGGCGGAGATTTATCATTATATGCAGCATGCGGGCGATTATGGCCTGAAAGCCGCGCAGATCAGCGCGGATATTGACGCAGTGGTGAAGCGTTCGCGCGGGGTCGCCAAGCAGCTTAATCAGGGCGTCACGCATCTGATGAAGAAGAACAAGATCACCGTGCATATGGGCGATGGCAAACTGATCGCGCTGGGCAAACTGACCGTCACGAAGGACGGCAAGAGCGAAGAACTCACGGCCAAGAACATCATCATCGCGACCGGCGCCCGCGCGCGCGACCTTCCCTTTGCGCCTGCGGACGGCAAGCGCATCTGGACCTATCGCCATGCCATGGTGCCGCCCGAAATGCCGAAAAAGCTGCTGGTCATCGGCAGCGGCGCGATCGGGATCGAATTCGCCAGTTTCTACAATGATATGGGCGCCGAAGTGACCGTGGTCGAAATGATGGACCGCATCGTTCCGGTCGAGGATGCCGACGTCTCCACTTTCCTCGAAAAAGCACTCAAAAAACAGGGCATGACGATCATGACCGGGGCTGGGGTCGAAAGCCTGAAGGCCAGCGCGACCGGCGTTTCCGCATCGATCAAGGGCAAGGACGGCAAAGTGGTGCAGGGCGACTTCAGCCATTGCATCGTCGCCATCGGCATCGTGCCGAACACCGAAAATATCGGGCTGGAATCGCTGGGCATCAAAACCACCAAGGGCCATATCGACACCGATCCGATGTGCCGCACCAATGTGCCCGGAATCAGGGCGATTGGTGACGTCACCGCGCCACCCTGGCTTGCGCACAAGGCGAGCCATGAGGGCGTGATCGCCGCCGAAGCCATCGCAGGCGGCCATCCGCACGCGATGGACCCGAAGAACATCCCCGGCTGCACCTATTGCCACCCGCAGGTCGCCAGCGTCGGCCTGACCGAGGCCAAGGCCAGGGAAGCTGGCCATGACGTCAAGGTCGGCAATTTCCCGTTCATCGGCAACGGCAAGGCCATCGCGCTGGGCGAGGCGGAAGGCTTCATCAAGACCGTGTTCGATGCAAAGACCGGCGAATTGCTCGGCGCGCATATGGTGGGCGCAGAGGTCACCGAGCTGATCCAGGGCTATACCATCGGCAAGACCGCCGAACTGGTCGAGGCCGATTTCATGCACACCGTCTTCCCGCATCCGACGCTCTCCGAAATGATGCATGAGTCTGTGCTGGGGGCTTATGGCAAGGCCTTGCATATCTGAACGGTCGGTGGTCGCCAGTCCGGGCTCGATTTGCAACCGGCTGGCGGCGAGGAGCCAAGGGGCGCGGTGGGGCCATTTTTCCGCTGTCCTACTGCGCCGCATTTTGCCATGACGTGCCATACAGATTCTGGAGGCATGAAGACCATGGGCAATAGCGTGAACTTTCTGAGAAATGCTGGGGTTCTGGCGATTGCGCTGGCGGCATCGTCCACCCCCGCCAGCGCGCAGAGCACCGTCATCACCGGTGCCCGGATGCTCGACGTGCTGACCGGCAAGGTCATCGAATATCCGGCAATTTTCGTCGGCGAGGATGGCCGCATCACCGGCATCGCCGATGCGCGCGTCGTAAAATGGGGCGGTGACGTCAACCATATCGATCTGGGCGACCGCACCTTGCTTCCCGGCCTGATCGACATGCACGTCCATTTGGATAGCCCCGCCGACATTGGCGGCTATCGCGGGCTCGAATTCACCGACAGCTTCTGGGGAATGGTGGCGGTCAAAAATGCGCGCGACATGCTCGACGCGGGCTTCACCACGGTGCGCAATGTCGGGTCTGACAATCGCAACGATATCGGCCTGAAGCAGGCGATCGACAATGGCTATGCCGTCGGCCCGCGCATCGTTCCGGCGGGCTATGCGCTGGGGGCGACGGGTGGACATTGCGACTCCACCTTTCTTCCGCCCAGCCTTGAAAAGGCCGGTAAGGAGGAGGGCATTGGCGATAGCCCCGATGAACTGCGCTATCAGGTGCGGCGCCAGCGCAAATATGGCGCCGAGGTGATCAAGGTCTGCGCGACCGGCGGGGTTTTCTCGCGCAACACCGAGCCCGGCCAGCAACAGCTTTCCGAAGAGCATCTGCGCGCGATTGCTGATGAGGCGCACCAATGGGGCGTCCGCGTTGCGGCGCATGCGCATGGCGGCGATGGCATCAAGGCGGCGATCAAGGCGGGTATCGACACGATCGAGCATGCCAGCCTTGTCGACGATGAAGGCATCAAGCTGGCGGCTGCGCGCGCCCGCCCGGTGTGGTTCTCGATGGATATCTACAATACCGAATATACCCAGGCCGAAGGCGCGAAAAACGGCGTGCTCGAGGATAATCTGCGCAAGGACCGCGAAGTCGCGCAAATCCAGCGCGATAACTTCCGCAAAGCGCACAAGGCGGGCGTGAAAATGGTCTTTGGTTCTGATGCCGGCGTGATGCCGCACGGCGAAATCGGCAAGCAGTTCCGCGTGATGGTCGACTATGGCATGACCCCGCTGGAGGCGATCCAGGCCGCAACCCGCAATGCCGGGCAGGCGCTTGACCGCGAAAAGGATGTCGGTGCGATCGCGGTCGGGCGCTATGCCGATATCATCGCGGTCGATGGCGATCCGCTGGCCAATGTGCGCGAGCTTGAGTCGGTCGATGCAGTTGTAAAAGGTGGTAAACGCATCCGCTAGCCGCATGAGTTCAGCGTCAATTCAGTTGCAATAAGCAACATTGCAGCATCCTGCGGCTCTGTGTTAGTCACCGCGCGTGGGAAGACATGACGTTCGCTAGAAACTGGGGAGCAACGTGAAATGATGATGAGCTTGGCGCTTGCCATGGCGCTCAATATGGCAGCAATGAAGGGCGATGCGCTCGACACCGCGCGCAAGGGTTTCAACAACTGCCTGATCCGCGAACATAATGAATCGGTGAAGGCCAAGAAGTCCGCTTCGGAATTCAATGAAGCGATTCAGAAGGCCTGCCCGACCGAAAGGCAGACCTATTTCGATATGCTCGTCAAATCGGAACGCAGCTATGGATCGAAACAGGCCGATGCGGAGCAATATGCCAGCGAAGAAATCCAGATGATGATCGACGGCACGACCAGCTCGTTCGGCGAGAATGTCGACAACGGTGGCCAGCTGGCTGAAGAAAAATAGGCGGAAACTGGCGGGCCACGCCCGATGAAGATGGGCAATACGTCTACGCTATAGCACTACGATAAGGGTCTGTCGTCCGCCGCTGGATATTACGCGGCGGCTTATGGGCCGGTTGCCGACTGGCAGCTTCGAGGTCGCCCAAGCGCCAAAGGAGACGCCAGGCGATCGTCGCGCCTGACGGCAGCCAAGGCTCCGGCTCTGCCATTGACATTCGAATGACCGTCATCCGCGGATTTTTCCCGCAAGCCTCGAATTTGTCTGGCAAGGGAACGCATGTCACTGGGTTGCGGCCAGTATCACGGCAACCGTCTCGTCTGGCTGGTCCC
>JADLBY010000159.1 GCA_020847445.1 Sphingomonadaceae bacterium
GTGGTCGACAAGCTGCTCGTCTATCCCGAACGGATGCAGAAGAATTTGGACAAGATGGGCGGCCTCGTCCACTCGCAACGCGTGCTCCTCGCACTCACCCAGGCGGGCGTCAGCCGCGAGGACAGCTATGTCCTCGTGCAGCGCAACGCAATGAAGGTCTGGGAATCGGACGGGCAATTGTCGCTGCTCGAACTGCTGAAGGCCGATGCGGATGTGACCAGGGCATTGTCGCCGCAGGAAATCGAGGAAAAATTCGATCTCGGCTATCACCTCAAACATGTCGACACGATTTTCGCCCGGGTTTTTGGGAGCTGAGAGACGCGCGGCGCCAGCGCAGGCTGGGGTCCATCACGCGGCAAGGCTGGAACCGGAAGGCGAGATGGGCGCCAGCCTTCGCTGGCGCAGCGACAATCCGGCCGTTAATCTCTGGCGAAACGGCGATACTTCTCCTAACATACCGGCAAACAGTCAAAGGAGAAGCCGCGAATGTCGTTCCTCAAAACCCTGTTCTGGGTAATTTTCTTCGTCGGCTTCACCATTTTTGCCATCAACAACTGGCAGCCGGTTTCGATGAAATTGTGGAACGGCCTCTGGCTGGACAGCAAGCTGCCCGCCGTGATCGGGGCGAGCTTCCTGCTCGGCTTCGTCCCGCTCTGGATCTGGCACCGCACGATGCGCTATCGTCTTTCCCGCCGGATCGCGACGCTGGAGAGCGGCGCAAAGACGATGGCGGCGAATTTTCCGGCGGCGACTCCGGCACCGGAGAAAGGCGCATGAGCAACCCGGTCTATGTCGCGATCGATACGCCGTTGCTCGACGACGCCCTCGATCTCGTCCGCAAGGTGAAGGCGCATGTCGGCGGCGTGAAGCTGGGCCTCGAATTTTTCTGCGCCAACGGCCATCATGGCGTGCATGAGGTGCAGAAACTGGGCCTGCCGATCTTCCTCGATCTGAAGCTGCACGACATTCCAAACACGGTCGCCAAGGCGATGCAGGCGATCAACACGCTCGAACCCGCCATCGTTACCATCCATGCCAGCGGCGGTCGGGCGATGATGGAGGATGCCAAGGCAGCCGCCGGTTCGCACACCAGGGTTGTGGGTGTTACCGTGCTCACCAGCCTCGACGATCATGACCTCAGCCGCGTCGGCATCCCCGATGCGCCGCACAGCCAGGTGGAACGCCTCGCCGCACTGGCGCAAGAGGCAGGTCTGGACGGGATCGTATGCTCCGGTCATGAAGTGAAATCGGCGCGCATGGCGTGGAAAGACGGCTTTTTCGTCGTCCCCGGCCTGCGCCCTGCAGGGGCCAGCACCGCCGACCAGAAGCGTATCGTGACCCCACGTCAGGCGCGCGACGATGGCGCGAGCGTGCTGGTGATCGGCCGCCCGATTACCAAGGCCGACGATCCCGATATTGCGGCGCGTGCAATTGTGGGGACGCTATAGCGCCCTGACCCTCCAACCTCGTCACCCCCGCGAAGGCGGGGGTCCATCACCGGACGAGTGCATCTAGATGGCGGGTGATGGATTCCCGCCTTCGCGGGAATGACGAAGTAGTTGAAGATGGCCAATACCAGCATCAAAATCTGCGGTCTTTCGAACGAGGCCGCCATCGACGCCGCGGCCTGCGGAGGCGCGTCGCATATCGGCCTTGTCCATTTCGAGAAAAGCCCGCGTCATGTCAGCCTCGAACTGGCAGCGGCGCTGCGGATGCGCACACCACCCGCCCTCAAGGTCGTGTTGCTGCTTGTCAACGCCGACCCCGAACTGACCGACAGGGCTCTGAACATGGTGCGCCCCGATGTCGTGCAATTTCACGGCACCGAAACCCCCGAATGGCTCGCGCTCGTCCGCCAGCATAGCGAGGCCGAAATCTGGAAGGCGATCGGCCTGAAAGACCGGCAGACGCTGGTCAATGCGGATCGTTTTGCCGGAGTTGCCGACCGGTTGCTGTTCGATGCCCCGGCGCAGGCGCTGCCAGGCGGCACCGGCACAAGGGTCGACTGGTCGCTGCTGCGCCATTTCGAGCATCGCACGCCCTGGGGCCTCGCCGGTGGCTTGTCCCCCGACAATGTGACGGAGGCGTTGCGCGCCACGTCTGCGCCGCTGGTCGATGTTTCCTCGGGCGTCGAAAGCGCACCGGGCGTCAAGGATGTGGACAAGATTGCGGCCTTCTGCCAAGCGGTCCGCGACTATGACAAAGCCTGATCCCAATCTGAATTCCATCATGAACCAGCCCCCCGCGAAGGCGAACAGCCTTCGCCAGCAACCAGACTCGCGCGGGCATTTCGGCCAGTTTGGCGGGCGTTATGTCGCCGAAACGCTGATGCCGCTGATCCTCGATCTGGAACGGGAATATCGGGCGGCGCAGGCCGACCCTGCCTTTCGCGCCGAGTTTGAGTATCTGCTGAAAAACTATGTCGGCAGGCCAAGCCCTTTATGGTTTGCCGAACGGCTGACGGGTGAATTGGGCGGCGCGAAAATCTATCTGAAGCGCGAAGATCTGAACCACACCGGCGCGCACAAGATCAACAATTGCATCGGCCAGATCCTGCTCGCCAAGCGGATGGGCAAGGGCAAGATCATCGCCGAAACCGGCGCGGGCCAGCATGGCGTCGCGACCGCGACCGTCGCGGCGCTGTTCGGCCTGCCCTGCACCATCTTCATGGGCGCGGTCGATGTGGCGCGGCAGGCGCCCAATGTGTTCCGCATGAAACTGCTCGGGGCCGAAGTGGTGCCGGTGGAATCGGGCGCGAAAACGCTGAAGGATGCAATGAACGAGGCGCTGCGCCACTGGGTGGCGAATGTGCACGACACCTTCTACATCATCGGCACCGTTGCAGGGCCACACCCCTATCCCGAGCTTGTCCGCGATTTCCAGTCGGTGATCGGCACCGAGGCCCGCGCCCAGATCCTGGAGGCGGAGGGCCGCCTGCCCGACATGCTGATCGCCCCGGTCGGCGGCGGATCGAACGCGATCGGCCTGTTCCACCCATTTCTCGACGA
>JADLBY010000160.1 GCA_020847445.1 Sphingomonadaceae bacterium
CCGACTTCCACATGCGTCGTGATCTTGGTCTCGGACATTTTCTCGACCCGCAGCACCAGCTTGCCGTCGTCGAGCAGGAGCCTTGCGCCAACCTCAAGCGCTTCGAAAATCTCCTTGTGCGGCAGGCACACCCGCTTGCCGCTTCCCGGCGAAGGGTCGCGATCCAGGGTGAATTTCTGGCCCGTTTCAAGCCTTGCGGCCCCGTCGGAAAACTTGCCTACCCTCAATTTTGGTCCCTGCAAATCTGCAAGGATTGTCGTGGGCCGCCCGAGTGATTTTTCGAGTGCACGGATCGATTTGATCAACTCCACCTTTTCGGCCTGCGCGCCGTGGCTCATATTGATGCGAAAAGCATCGGCACCTGCCTTGAAAAGTCGTTCGATCATCTCTGGCGTGCTGCTGGCCGGGCCAAGCGTTGCGAGAATGCGCACCTTTCGTGCGCGCGGTGCAACGTCACGATGCTGGCGGGGTGTTATCAAGCGATGCTCCTCTGGATCGCCTTTGCCTTAGACGCTATCCACAGGGCTTGGAATCCCGCAAAGGAAGAATGATGGATATAAATATCGACGATGCCGCAGCGGCCGCCGCCTTTCGAAGACTGGTTGCCCATTTGCGCCACCGGACCGACGCACAGAATGTGGACCTGATGGGGCTGGCTGGCTTTTGCCGCAACTGTCTTGGCGACTGGGTGGCTGAGGCCGGCGACATGACCAAGGAGGAGGGGCGGTCTCTGGTGTACGGCATGCCCTATGCCGAATGGAAGGTGAAACATCAGGGCGAGGCAACGCCGGAACAGCTCGCGCGGATGCAGGAAAGCATTGCGAAGAATGGCTGATCGGCCCTAAGGCCGCGCCTCCAATCGAATCCGGAGAATCTGATGAGTGACGTTGTAGCCGCTGACGAATTGCGCCTTTTGATCGAGCGTATCGAGCGGCTTGAGGAAGAGAAAAAGGGCATCGCCGACGATATCCGCGACGTCTATTCCGAAGCAAAGGCCCGGGGCTATGATGCCAAGATCATGCGCCAGATCGTGCGCCTGCGGAAAATGGAAACGCACGATCGGCAGGAAATGGAAGCGATTCTCGACACCTACAAGGCCGCTCTGGGCCTTTGAAACGAAGGAGATGATGCGATGATAATGTCCACGACGACAGCGATCGAGGGTCGCCCGGTGCGCGAGTATCTGGGAATCGTGACCGGCGAAGTGATTGTCGGTGCGAATATCTTCAAGGACCTGTTCGCAAGCGTACGCGACATTGTCGGTGGTCGTTCTGGTTCCTATGAAACGACTCTGCGCGATGCGCGCAAGACGGCACTCGATGAAATTGCGCAGGAAGCCCGGGCTTTGGGCGCGGATGCTGTCATCGGGATCGACCTTGACTATGAAGTTCTGGGGCAGGGTGGCTCGATGCTCATGGTCACCGCTTCTGGGACCGCCGTCAAACTTGGGTGAAAACTTGCCCCGGGGAACGTCTTTGGGCTAGGGCGCGCCCATCCCAACTCCATTCAGAACGGTTTCCATGGCAGGCCATTCCAAGTTCAAGAACATCATGTATCGCAAGGGCGCTCAGGACAAGAAGCGCTCGGCAATGTTTTCCAAGCTCTCGCGCGAAATTACGGTTGCTGCGAAGTCAGGCGTGCCCGACCCGGACATGAACCCGCGGCTGCGTTCGGCGGTGATCGCCGCGCGCGCCCAGTCGATGCCCAAGGACAATATCGAGCGCGCGATCAACAAGGCGACGACGGGCGAGGGCGACAATTATGAAGAGATCCGCTACGAAGGCTTCGGCCCGGGCGGGGTTTCACTGATCATCGAGGCACTGACCGACAACCGCAACCGCACCGCGACCAACGTCCGAACCGCGGTTTCGAAGAATGGCGGCAACCTCGGCGCGCCGGGCGCGGTCAGCCATGCGTTCGACCGGCTGGGGCAGATCATCTATCCGGCAAAGGCGGGTGATCCTGACACGGTGTTTGAAGCAGCGCTGGAGGCAGGCGCGGCGGACGTCGAATCGTCCGACGACGGGCATGAAATCTGGACAGCGATGGAAGAGCTTCATGAAGTTGCAAAGGCGCTCGAGGCGAAACTTGGCGCACCGGAAACGGTGAAGCTCGCCTGGCGCCCGCAAACGACTGTCACCGTTGGCGAAGGCGAGGCCGGCACGCTCATGAAACTGCTCGATGCGCTCGATGATGACGACGATGTCCAGACCGTCTGGGGCAATTACGATGTGCCCGATGACGTGATGGAGAGACTGGGCTGATCATTCTCGGCCTCGACCCCGGACTTGGGACAACCGGCTGGGGCGTGATCGCAGCGGTTGGAAACCGGCTTAGTCATATTGCCAATGGGCAGATTGCGACCGATGCCAAGGCTCCGTTGCCCGAACGGCTCGTTGTGCTTGACCGTGCGCTGACCGATCTGATGATTGAGTATCAGCCAGAGACGGCGGCGGTCGAGGAGGTCTTCGTCAATGCCAACCCGCAATCGACGTTGAAACTGGGGCAGGCGCGCGGCGTTTGCCTGCTTGCCGCGGCTCGGACCGGCCTCAAGGTTGGCGAATATGCGGCGCGGCTTGTCAAGAAGGCCGTCGTTGGCGTCGGCAATGCAGAAAAGGCGCAGGTTCATGCCATGGTCGGGCGCCTGTTGCCGGGGGTCAAGATATCGGGCAGCGATGCCGCCGATGCGCTCGCTGTTGCGATCACCCATGCGCACCATCTTGCGAGCGCGCGCCGCATTGGGTGATCGTGATTCCCTTTTGCAAAACGCGTGGCTACAAGCGTTGGCATGATCGCTCGCCTCTCCGGACTCCTGGCTGAAAGCGCCGCAGACCACGCGGTGATCGATGTGGGCGGAGTTGGCTATCTGGTGCAGGCGTCGACGCGGACGCTCTCTGTCCTCGGCGCGGTCGGCGGGCAGGTGATGGTCTTCACCGAAATGCAGGTTCGCGAAGATGCCATGACGCTCTTTGCCTTCGGTTCGGCAGGCGAGCGCGACTGGTTCCGCCTGCTGACGGGTGTGCAGGGCGTCGGCGGCAAGGTTGCGCTGGCGATCCTCTCCACGCTCGACGCCGATGAACTGAGCCGCGCCGTTGCCACCGAAGACAAGGCCATGGTCGCCCGCGCCAATGGCGTAGGGCCGAAACTGGCGCAGCGGATCGTGATGGAATTGAAGGACAAGGTCGGCGGCGTCGCATTGGGTCCGGCAGGGGCATTGCCCAAGGCGGCGGGAGGTGCTGCATCGGATGCGGTTTCGGCGCTTGCCAATCTCGGCTTCCGCCCAGCGGAGGCCGGAGCCGCCGTTGCTGCGGCAGAGGCAGAATTGGGCACCGGCGCAACGCTTGACGCCTTGGTGCGGCTGGCACTGAAGAAGGCGGCGCGATGACCGAAGACCGCCTCCTCACCTCCAGTCGCCGTCCAGAGGACGTGGACGCTGCCTTGCGTCCCAAGTCGCTTGACGAATTTGTCGGCCAAAAAGCCGCGCGCGAGAATCTGCGGGTTTTCATCGAGGCTGCCCGGACGCGCGGCGATGCTCTCGATCATGTCCTGTTCTTCGGGCCGCCGGGATTGGGCAAGACGACGCGTGCGCAGATCGTTGCGCGTGAAATGGGGGTTGGGTTCCGCGCAACCTCCGGACCGGTCATTGCCAAATCCGGCGATCTTGCTGCACTCCTGACCAATCTTGAGGATGGAGACGTCCTCTTTATCGACGAGATCCACCGCCTCAATCCGGCGGTTGAGGAAATTCTCTATCCCGCAATGGAGGATCGCGCGCTTGACCTGATGATCGGCGAAGGACCGTCCGCCCGCTCGGTCCGGATCGACTTGCCGAAATTCACGCTGGTCGGCGCGACGACCCGGCAGGGGCTGCTGACGACGCCGCTGCGCGACCGGTTCGGGATTCCGGTGCGGCTAACCTTCTATTCGGTCGAAGAACTGGAAAAAGTCATTCGCCGTGCTGCCTCGCTGCTCGAACTGGCCATTGCAGACGACGGGGCAAGGGAAATTGCCCGGCGCGCGCGCGGGACACCGCGGATCGCCGGGCGGCTGCTCAGGCGGGTGCGAGATTTTGCGAATGTTGCCGGGGAAGCAAGTGTGTCTGCCAAAGTTGCTGATGCGGCGCTCAACCGGCTTGAAGTCGATGCCCTTGGTCTTGATGCGATGGACCGCCGCTACCTCACGATGATTGCTGACATCTACAGGGGCGGGCCGGTGGGTGTCGAAACGCTGGCGGCAGGCCTTTCGGAGCCGCGCGACACGATCGAGGAAGTGATCGAACCCTTCCTGATCCAGCTTGGCCTGATCGCGCGCACAGCACGGGGGCGATGCC
>JADLBY010000161.1 GCA_020847445.1 Sphingomonadaceae bacterium
CATTCCGGGGTGGGGCATGCCCCACCCCGGAATACACCATCGCCTACACCGGAAATTACACCACGAGCGCGGACGCTAACTCTTTTGCAGACGCAGGGCGGACCATAACTAGGCAACCGGCTTGCTCCAAAAACTGGCGCGCAGATCGAAATCTGCGAAGCGGCCACCCGCAAACGGAGTGCATCGCATTGGCGCAGACGAATGATTCCCTACCAAAATGCAATCGGCGCAAAATTGACAGGAGATAATAGGCATCTGAAGCAATTGGATTTGGCTTGTCGTCAGGAGGGAAAAAGACGCGGTCAAATTCAGTCACCGGCTGGACCAGACGAGCGCCGGAGCCGACCCAATTGCAGCCCGACGCCTGCTTTTCCCATGCACTAGTTGCAGTCCGCAATACTTCATCGACCGGCAAAGGCTCCCAATCGCCAGACTGGTTGACGTTCAGGGCGAAAAGGCGGAGCGCGTCACCATCAGCAACCGATCGAGCCTCCCGCAGACATAGCTTAAACAGGTAATCG
The DNA here is from genome assembly GCA_020847445.1 of Sphingomonadaceae bacterium. Taxonomy (GTDB): domain Bacteria; phylum Pseudomonadota; class Alphaproteobacteria; order Sphingomonadales; family Sphingomonadaceae; genus Sphingorhabdus_B. Next base: position 522 of record JADLBY010000161.1, read on the forward strand.
TTGCGCGTTCCGACCGGCACCGAACCGGCCAATGGCGCAACATCCGTTTTCAATATTTTTTGCGGCTGCGTGCAGGCCATGCCGTCCGGCAGGTTACGCAGTAGGGGTAAATTCTCGACATCCGCGAGGCCGCCCTGGACGAATTGGTAAGCGCCTTTGGACGACACCGAGGGGGGTGCAATAGCCATGCCGCCAGCACCAAGCAGATCAACAGCACGGCCTTCAATGACCCCCTTTATTTTCCGTGTTTCCCCGTTGTGCCGATACCAAGCATGAAACTTGCCCGATGCAGTGCGAATTACGACTGGGCTCGCGCCAAACTGCGAGAACGCATCGGCTAAAAGGTTTTCGTCAGGTTCATCAATGTCGAGAACCGTCAGACGATTGCGTTTGCCGCAGACAAGGCCGAGGCCGAGGCTATTTGCTAACCCCGGCCTTGAAGCCCACGTTGCGGAAGCTTTTGCCCCTGCTTTAAGCCAATTGCCTACAGCAGGAGCCTTGCGCTCAATATCAACCGGAAAGGTGACTAACCCGGCTTCCGCATAAATTGGCTGCCAATCGCCATAGACGCCCATCAGTTGAGCAGATCGCCTTGCGGGCTATCAACTTTCGGAGCGAACTGTGGCAGGACATAGGGCGAGATATTCACCCGATAGCCACCCATGCGGCGCGCGGTCAGTTTCACCAGCTTACCGGCCTTCATCAAGCTGGAAAGCCGAGCGCGAACCACATCTGGGCGGATTGCATCGCCTACCGCGTCCGAGGCCTCCTGATAGGTGACGCCCTTGTTCCCTGCCTTCGTTGCAAGATTGAGAAGCAGAGCCTCTTGGGTTTGCTTGGCAGGAGCAGCAGCCTTCGCACCGTCGCGGCTGGCTTCGCAATTGCGACGATAGCCGGGCCCTTTTGGATAATCATCAATAGAATCTGTCATTGCACGCCCCCAAAAAATGGTGAGTAACCGGCCTTGAGCAGAAGCTTGTCGAGCCATTCCGCTTGGGCATCGGTTAGATTTGAATCGTTGACCACCAGCTGCCCCGCGAATTGCGCGGCGCGTGTGGTTAGCTTGATGAATCCGCGACGATGGGCCGTCAAAAGAGCAAAGCCAGCATCGCTAGGCGTGTTGATTTCAACGGTCATCGCCACCCCCTTGGAACTGCCAGCCCTTTTCCTTTTTCAACCGGAGCGCCGCTTCAGTCGCGAGCCACGCGGAAGAATAAGAGATAGGCAGGCCGCAGCTTTCCCCGTCAGAAAGAGGCGGATCGAAAAGCAGGGTGCAATAACCCCGCCTTGCTGCAACGGTGATGGTTCGGTCAGTCATATTGACCACCCTCAACCTTGCCAGTGCGTCGCCGCATTTCCCAGCGAGCAAGAGAATTGGTCAGCCCGACCGCAAACTGGCGGGCATTTTCCTTTTCCGCAGGCTCAACCGGCAGACTGGCGATCAAGGCCTCAATGCCCCGATCTCGAACTGTAAGTATTTCGCGCATATCTTTGCTTCCCAAATCGAGAGGAAGCGGCGCCAAGACCTTGCATGCTATCGCTGTGAAGCTATACTCTGCAGGCCTCCCTAAGGCACCGCGTAAGCAGTTTCCGCCCGTTCCCTCAAATGAGGGGGCGGGCTTTGCTTTAAGTCTAAGCAGCCTGTGCGGTGGAACTTAGGACTTCGCTAGAAGCCCAGTCGTCCAAATCCTCAATCGCGTAAGTGACGATACGAGAACCCAGCCGCCGAAACTTAGGCCCGGTGCCTTCAATGCGTTTACGTTCGAGGGTTGATTGGCCAACGCCCAAATAGTTGGCCGCATCTTTTGTTCGCAAGTAACGTTGTGTCATGTGCCGTATCCAGTCCGGGATGGCGCCCGGTCGCATCATCCGCATAGCCTTGCGGAGACGGCCAACTAGTTATGGGCAATTGCGGCGACATGGAACAAAAACGAAATGCTATCGGAGCAGTCAACGCAACAAAATCACGATAGTATCGCGGCAAGAAATGGCAGAAAACCGCCATTCCTCCGATAGTATAATTTACTTTTTTATAGGTGAGTTGGGCCACGCCATGGTTGCTGCCATCTGCTTCGCTTTCGTGAATTTAATTTCGCGCCCCTCTGCATGTCCGGCCACTACGATGTCAGATTCGAGGCTTTTGTGGCCCATCACGCCGGGACCAAATAGCTTCAACTTGAGCGCTAAGCGCACGGCCAGCTGCAGATCAGGCGCAAGGCGGGACAAGTCCTCCTGATTGACCAACAAAGGCGCATGCTGCAGCGATTCAATTTCGCGCTCCATGTCACCGCGATGCACGAAAACCCATGTATGGTGTGTGTAATCATTGCCTTTGAACGATATGCCGCCAGCCTTAGCCCAGTGACCAGCGTCGCTTGTGCAATTCCACAATTGCTTGTTCATATCCTCCTGCAATTCGTAGGAGTTATGAAGCTGATATGCGCCACGGATGAGGCCCGCTCGGCACTTGTCGCCAACCCAGCCAATCGCCTTGTGCAATCGCTGCGTTGCATCAGCGTTCGCCTGCCATTCCGCTTGCAAATCGGCCACGGATTGCGGGATTGCTTTCAGTGCGTCGGTGCAATGCTGGAAATGCTCCAATTTGCGACGCTCAAAATCTTCCTCCGTCTCGGAGGGTTTAATCGGCCCCCGATCATTAGAAAGGATGCTAGGCGGAATTGAAATCTGGCGCGCGAGATTCCCATTGGTTGCTAGTTCATGGTTCCAATGGTTTCTGTAAATCTGTTCCGGAGACTCCCACCAATCTATGGCCAGCAAGTCGCCTTCTTTCCATTCGTCACCAAACATAGCCTTGCCCACGATTGCTATCGCGTCACGGCAAAATACATATTCAGGCTGAACAAGTGGAGAGACGAGCCACGGAAGCAACGGCTTGTATGGTCGCTGCAGCTTTTTTTGCAGTGCAGCTTCGGCGTCTGAAATAGACCAGCTCATGCAGCACCCCGCAGACTAAAGACGTTCTCGCCTGCAGGCTTGTTGATGATGCCCTCAAGTTCATTGCCCCAGCGTGCAAAGCCATCTCGCCGCTCGTCTGCGTAGCGATACAGCTGATATGAGCCACGCGTTCCCGACTGCGCGCCCTGCACGTGATTTTGCATCAGATCGACAACCTCCGGCGAAATACCAAGGCGCTGGCAGTTTGTTGACATTGTGCGCCGCAGATCGTGGAACCACCATTCAGCCAATGGTTGCTCGCCTGCCTTAATACGAGGCTTGTTTATGATAGCGTCCAATCTGGATTTGCATCGGCTGAATCCGGTCACAGCCGTTTCGCCTGTCGTCGTAAAAAGGTAATTGCCCTTGCACTTAATCACCGGCAACTCGCGCAAAATGGCCAATGTCTGGTCGCTTAGAAATACAACCGTTGGCAGTTTATTCTTTGTGCGATCACCAGGAATAAGCCACTCGCGCTTTTCTAGGTCAAACTCGTCCCACGTTGCATGGGCCACTTCGCGCAGGCGCTGGCCAGTAAGCATCAACAGCCGCACAATGTCGGAGAAGGGCCAACCAAGCCCAGCCGATGACTTCCAAATGGTCCGCAGTTCATCGTTAGAAAGCAGACGTTGACGCTTGCCAGCCTTTGCAGGTGCAGGAACGTCTCGCATAGGTGACTGCGAAGCCTTGAAGTATTTGGCTTCATGCTGTGCAGCAAACTTGAAGATTGCAGACGTGGAGCGGTAGGCGGCACGAGCCGCGCCCTCTCCCCTCTGCGTTACGTCCGCTAACATATCGCAGATTGCCGCCGATGATATGTCAGGGAGCGGTGTATCTCCGAACGCTGGGCGCAAATCCCGATTGATAACAGACTCAATCTCGCGCCACGTCCGTAGCTTCTTCTTTGTGGCTTCTATGTAGCGATCAGCAATCCGCCCAAATGCAAGGCGCTGCTTAATAGCCAGCAATGCGCTTTGTTCTGCCTTGGCCTTATCCTTGGCCAGCTTTTCTGCACGCTGTGCGTCAAATGGATCGATCTTCCGCCGCACCTGTTCCAGCAATTCGGAGGCTCGGTCGCGTGCTTTTTTGGCAGTCCAAGGAGAGCCGTGCTTCCCAATTGTTACCCGCCGCGTATCGGACGCACGCCCGTATAAACGATACTGGATGATGTAAGAGCGGACGCCTTTGTCCGTCACCATCACCCCAAAACCCTTGAGAGTATCGTCCCATAAATGGGCACGCTTACCCGTTGCCGGTATCTCTACCGCCTCAACAGATGCATTTGTGATCTTGCCTGTCGCCATGGATAAGCACCGGAATAGCACGCATCCGGTTACTTGTGAAGGCTTATGACAACAAAAAGCGAAACATCAGGGGAACAGGTGGTGGACAAAATGGCAATTGAATAAATCTGGCGACACGAAAATACGTAGAGCATCGGTCTCCAAAACCGAGGGCCACGGGTTCGAATCCTGTCACCCCTGCCATTTTTCACGGCAGTTCCGATCACCGACCCTGTGGCGGCCGCCCGCCCGTCAGCGGCGGACACAGGGTGGTCGGTTGCCCCTTCCCCATGCGCCGGTGAGCGATTAGGCTGCGGGCATGGAGAGAGAATATTGGCAGGAGTCGCTCGCCGACCCAACCCGCTTTGCAGCGCTGCGCTCGGAATATGACCGCGACGGCTATCTGATATTTCCGTCGGTGCTGCCCGCCGACAAGATCGCGGAACTGCGCGCCGAACTCCTGCCCCACCTCGAACAGAATGTCGCGGGCCGCAACGATTTCGAAGGGCTCCGGACCAACCGTGTCTATGCGATGCTTGCCAAATCGCCCTGCTTTGCCGAACTCGCCATTCACCCGCTGGTGCTGGCCTTTGCCGAGGCCGATCTGGGCCGCGAATGCCTGCTTTCCGCCTGCCTTGCGATCAACATCCATCCCGGCGAGACGGTGCAGCCCTGGCATTATGACGACAGCCATTATCGCCTGCCGCGACCGCGCGCTTCGCTCAGCCTCAGTGCCTTCTGGACGATCGATGCCACCACGGACGACAATGGCGCGACCGAAATCCTGCCCGGCAGCCATCTCTGGCCAGAGCAGCAGATTGCGGGCGGAAACACCCTGTCGACATTTTCGGACCGAAGCGAAAAGAGCCAGGACGAGGATCCCGGCGCGCGGCCCGACGCAGTCAAAGCCATCATGCCCGCAGGCTCGCTGATGATCGCCAAGGGGACGCTGTGGCATCGCGGCGGCGCCAATCGCTCGGCACAGCCACGCCTGATCATCACCCCCCAATATTGCCCCGGCTGGGCACGCACGCTTGAAAATATGAGCCTTGCCGTCCCGCCCGAAATCGCCGTCACCCTGCCCGAACGGGCGCGCGAGCTGATCGGCTATTCGATCCATCCGCCGTTCATGGGCTATGTCGACGGCATGCATCCGCGACGCATATTGCCGCATTGATGCGCCGGTTGGCGCAGGCCCCCTCGCACATGCGGACCATAGCGGAGAGCGAAGCCCGCCCAATGCCCCTTGCGACTCCGCGCAATCGCCGCTAAGGGACTGGTCTTTCCGAAATCGGAACCTATATCGCTCCCGACCAGAAACCGGGAGCGATGGCGGCTATCCGGTGGGCGCGATTACAGGAAGCAAGCTAATGGCAAAAACCAGCCCCGGTGAATTCATTCGTCAGGTGCGCGCCGAAATCGGCAAGGTCGTATGGCCGACCCGTGCGGAAACGACGCAGACGGCAATCATGGTGCTGATCATGACGATCATCCTTGCCACCTTCTTCCTCGGCGTCGATGCCTTTTTCAACATGGTGGTGAAGGGGCTGTTGAGCCTCGCGCAATAAGGCGCACCCCAATTACAGGCCGAAAGATTTACGACATGGCACGCTGGTACATCATCCACGCTTATTCGGGTTTTGAAAACAAGGTCCGCGACCAGATTCTCGCCGAGGCGGAACGCAAGGGCCTCGCCGCGCTGGTCGAATCGGTCGAGGTGCCGACCGAACAGGTCACCGAAGTGCGCCGTGGAAAGAAGGTGAAGGCCGAACGCAAGTTCTTCCCCGGCTATGTGCTGGCAAAGCTCAACATGAACGACGATGTCTATCACCTCGTCAAGAACACCCCCAAGGTCACGGGCTTCCTCGGCGCGAACAACAAGCCGCAGCCGATCACCGAAGCCGAAGCCGCGCGCATCCTCAATACCAAGGAAGAACTCGCCGCCGCGCCGAAGAAGCGCGTCGCGGTCGATTACGAAATCGGCGATCAGGTGAAGGTGATGAGCGGCCCGTTCGCCAGCTTCAACGGCGTGGTCGAGGAACTGGATTTCGACAAGAACCGGGTCAAGGTCTCGGTTTCGATCTTCGGCCGCGCAACCCCGGTCGAACTCGATTTCGAGGAAGTCGAATTGATGAAATAGGCGGCTGGTTCCGGCCAGCTTGCTTTTCGCGCGTTTTTGTCTTAGGCGCGCGCCTTCCCTTCTCCTTGTGGATTCGGGAAACCCGTGCGGGAGGATGGCTTCGGCCATCTGTCTGACCGCTTAATTTGATCCTCCTCTGCCTTCGGGCCTTGGCGGAAAAAGAATGAAAGGAGGCCTTTCATGGCTAAGAAGATTGACGGCTATATCAGCCTGCAGGTGCCCGCGGGCAATGCAACCCCCTCCCCGCCGATCGGCCCTGCGCTCGGTCAGCGCGGTGTGAACATCATGGAATTCTGCAAGGCGTTCAACGCCGCGACCGGTGACCTTGAAAAGGGCACGCCGATCCCGACCAAGATCACCGTTTTTTCGGACAAGAGCTTCACCTTCGCGACCAAATCGCCGCCGGCAACCTTCCTCATCAAGAAGGTGCTCGGGCTGAAGTCTGGCTCGAAAGAACCCGGCAAGGTGACCGCAGGCAAGATCACGCGCAAGCAGCTCGAAGAAGTTGCAACCCTGAAGATGAAGGATCTGAACGCGAACGATATGGACGCTGCGGTCAAGATCATTGCAGGCTCGGCAACCGCCATGGGCCTCGAAGTGGTGGAGGGCTGAACCGATGGTTAAACTGACCAAGAAGGCAAAGACCCTCGCAAGCCTCGATGCTGAAAAGCTCTATGGCGTTGACGAAGCGCTGAAGACGATCAAGGAACTGGCCACCGCCAAGTTCGACGAAACGATCGAAGTCGCGCTCAACCTCGGCGTCGATCCGCGTCATGCTGACCAGATGGTCCGCGGCATGGTGTCGCTGCCCGCAGGCACCGGCAAGGACATGAAGGTTGCCGTGTTCGCACGCGGCGACAAGGCCGAAGCCGCAACCGCCGCTGGCGCCGACAAGGTGGGTGCCGAAGACCTGATGGAAGACATGCAGGCCGGTAATCTGAACTATGACCGCGTGATCGCGACGCCCGACATGATGGGCATCGTCGGCCGCCTCGGCAAGGTGCTGGGCCCCAAGGGCCTGATGCCGAACCCGAAGCTGGGCACGGTGACCATGGACGTCGCCGAAGCGGTGAAGGCGGCAAAGGCCGGTCAGGTCGAATTCCGCGTCGAAAAGCAGGGCATCATCCACAGCGGCATCGGCAAGAAAAGCTTTACCGATGCTGATCTGCGCAAGAATTTCGACGCGCTGGTCGATGCTGTGATCAAGGCAAAGCCGTCGGGATCAAAGGGCAAATATGTCCGCAAGATCGCGATCAGCTCGACCATGGGCCCCGGCCTGAAGGTCGACGTGGCAGACGTCGCCGGCGCCTGAGCATAGCGACAAGCGAGTTACGAAAGGGCCGGGGGCAACCCTGGCCCTTTTGCTTTGCCGACAATGCCGGTACCAACTGCGGCCCATGATGCGCCTGTTGCCCGCCCTTGTCTCCGCACTGCTTCCGCTCACCGCTTCGGTCGCCACAGCGCCGACAGCCGAGCCCGCACCGTCGGACGGGGCACATCTGCGCGCGGCACGGCAAATCGTACCGGGAATAGAGGTGCTTCTGTCCGGTCAGATGGGCAGGCTAAAGGGCCAGCGCATCGCATTGCTGACCAACCAGACCGGTGTCGACCGCAAAGGGCGAAGCAGCATAGATTTGCTGCGCGGCCATCCCGACGCCAATCTGGTCGCACTGTTCAGCCCCGAACATGGCGTCCGCGGCACAGCGCAGGCGGGCGAAAAAGTGGCCTCTGGCATCGATCCGGTATCCGGCCTTCCGGTGCACAGCCTCTATGGCGACACGAAAATGCCCACGCCGGAGATGATGGCGGGTCTGGACATCGTGCTGGTCGACCTGCAGGACATCGGCACGCGCTTTTATACCTATTCGACCACCTTGCTGTTCCTGCTGCGCGCGGCGGAGAAATCAGGAACGATGATTATCGTGCTCGACCGGCCTAACCCGCAAGGTGGGCTGCTGATCGAAGGGCCGGTGCTGGAACCCGCTTTCGCCTCCTTTGTCGGCAGCTTTGCCATGCCCGTCCGCCACGGCATGACGCTGGGTGAACTTGCGCGGATGTTTGTCGGCGAGGAAAAGCTGCGCTCAAGGCTGGAAGTCATTCCGATGCGCGGATGGACGCGGGCCATGCAGTCCGATCAATACCGGGATCTGCCCTGGGTGCCGCCATCCCCCAATATGCCGTCGCGCCTGACGGCCCGGATTTATCCCGGAACCGCATTGTTCGAAGGGACCAATATTTCCGAGGGTCGAGGCAGCGGCAAGCCGTTCGAATATATCGGCGCGCCATTCATCGACGGCGAAGTGCTGGCGAAACATATGAATGCCGCAGGCTTGCCGGGTGTCGTTTTCCAGCCGGTTTCCTTCACGCCCGGCTTTTCCAAATTTGCGGGTGAGAAGTGCAATGGCGTGCGGATTATCCCGCTCGATCACAGGAAATTCCTGCCGTTCCGGACCGGCATGGAACTGGTGAAGGCCGTGCATGACCTGTATCCGGACAAGTTCCGGTTTCGCGAAGGCGCGCCCGGCTTCTTCGACCAGCTTACCGGCACGGACGCGGTGCGCAAGGGCATCATTGCCGGTCAGGAAGTTCCGGTGATCGAACGGCAATGGCAGGCGAGACTGGCAGCGTTCAACAAGGTCCGCGCGCGCTACCTCATTTACCGTTGAGGGCGCGGACCGCCTGACAGGCAGGTGAGAAATGCCAGCCCTGTCCCGATGCACAGCTGCCAGGGGAAGGCGAGGCCCTTCATCGCCAGCGGCAGGCCCAGGCTGTCGACGACATAATGTTGTTGCAGCAGGATCGCGACGAAACCCACCGCCAGCGCCGCGATCACCGACGCTGTCGAACCGCGCCTTGTGAACAGCACCGTGGCATAGACGCCGAGCAGTCCCGAATAGGCAAAGGCCATCACCCCGAGTACGAATTCGAGCAGCGGCATATCGGTATAGCGTTGCCAGAAAAAGCAGAGGATCGACATCGCGAACAGCGCGAGCGCGAGCAGGATCATCGCGATCCGTCCGGCATTGACATAGTGATGCTCCCCAACATGCGCGCCATGCCGTTCTTTCCACGGGCGGTAGAAATCGCTCACCAGCACGGCAGACATCGAGATCAGCCCCGAATTGATCGCCGCCGCCGCGATCACCCCCACAGTGATCAGCCCGCGCACCCCGGGCGGGATTTCCGAAAGGATGAACGCCATGAAGATGGTGATCTTTTCCCCCGAAAAGCCCTGCAAAGCGCTCATGCTGCCGCCCATCAGGTCGGGGCGTTCGTAGAAGATATAGAGCAGCGAGCCGATAGCCATGAACAGCGCGACCACCGGAATCGTCATCCACATGGAAAGATAGAGCGCGCGGTTGCCCGCCCTGGCATCCTCGCAGGCGAGGAACCGCTGGCTGGTATCCTGATCGAGCCCGGCATTGCCGATGTTGAGCAGCACCAGACCCGTCAGGATCGCCCAGACGGTGAACGGTTTTGACCAGTCGAGCGACCAGTCGAACAGTTGCAGCTTGTTGGTGCCATCGGGCGCCTGGCGCAGCCCTTCCCAGATTTCGGACATCGGCGCAGGGATGCGGTTCCAGAGCAGCCAGAATACGATCAGCGCTCCGCCGACATAGAGCACGACCTGAACCAGATCGCTCCAGATGACGGCATTCAGGCCGCCGAACAGCGTGAAAACGATGCCGAACACCACCAGCACGGCGGAGGCGATCAGGATATGTTGCGGCGTGACGTCGAGGAAGATGATCATCGAAACCGCAATCGCCGCAAGGTAGAGCCGCGCCCCGCTCGCCAGCACCCGCCCCACCAGATACATCCCGGCCGCCGCCCGCCGCGCCGTCCGGTCGAAGCGGATCTCGAGCAGCTCGTACACGGTCGTCACCCCCAGCGCGTAATAACGCGGGATCAGCAGCCGGGCGACGAAGACGGCGGCGATGATCGCGGCGAAATTGCTGGTCAGGTAGCTCCAGTCACCCCGATAGCTGTTGTCCGGGGCGCCCAGAAAGGTTGCGGCGGACTGCATCGTCGACAGCGCCGAAACCGCGACCAGCCATGCGGGCGCATGATGCCCGGCAAGGAAATAATCATCGGCCTTGTCCGGATTGCGCCGTGACGACCACCATGCCGCCACCGCCAGCAGCGCGACATACAGCCCCAGCACCGCCCAGTCATAACCCGTATATGCAAGCGGCATCCGCCCCCCTTCCCCTTAGAAGGGAGTGAGAGCCTATCGCAGACACGAATGCAAGCTCTGCCTTAATCCCTAAATTCGTCACCCCCGCGAAGGCGGGGGCCCAGCACCGGTAGCTTAAATTCATACGGCAGGTGATGGATTCCCGCCTTCGCGGGAATGACGAGTCTTTTGTGGTCAGGCAATCGCCTTGTACAGGCTGAACAGGCTGGTCGCGGTCAGCACCACGCCCACCATCAGCAGCAGCGTCTTGGGCGGCACCCGCTTGGCGATATAACCGCCGAGCGGCGCCGCGAGCAGACCGCCGACAAGCAAGCCGCCGGTTACCTGCGTGAATGCCTCCAGCCCGATCGTCCAGACGAAGATTGCAGAGACGGTGAAGGTCAGGAAGAATTCGGCGGTGTTCACCGTGCCCACCGTCTTGCGCGGGTCGGTGCCCTGGATCAGGAGGTTCGATGTCACCACCGGCCCCCAGCCGCCGCCGCCCGAGGCATCGAGGAAGCCGCCGATCAAGCCGAGCGGCACCGTGACCTTGGCATCCTTTGCCTTGGGCATTTGCGGATAGGTTAGCGCCTTGTAGAGCAGGTAGAAGCCCAGGCAGGTCAGATAGAGCATCACCAGCGGCCGCGCGACCTCCGCGTGGATATTCGACAGTACATAAGCGCCGAGCGCCCCGCCGATCACCCCCGGAACGGCAATGCGCGCGAACAGGCGCCAGTCGACATTCCTGTGCAGCACATGGCTGACCCCCGAGGCTCCGGTGGTGAACAGCTCCACCAGATGGACACCCGCCGAAGCGCGTGCGGGGGCGACTCCCATCACACTGACCAGCAGCGTCGAACAGATCACGCCAAAGGCCATGCCCAGCGCGCCGTCGACCAGTTGGGCCGCGAAACCGATGGCGATATAGGGCGCTACCGCCGACCAATCGATCTGGTATATATATTCTAACATGAGGGAGTCCTCTCTGCTGGCAGTCGCGTCAGAATCGGGCGGATAGCGTCGCACCATAAGTCTGCGGGTCGCCGGGCAGTCCGACAATGAGCCCCGTATTGCCGCTGGCTACCGTAAGTTGCTCGAAATAGTCGACATTGAAAAGATTGCGTACCCAAAGGAAAAGGTTGAGGCCATCGTCGCTGCGGAAACCCGCACGCATGTTGGAAAGCGCATAGCCGTCGATCCATGTATAGGCCGAGGGCGAGGGATTGGACGAGAAGCGCGAACGGTAACTGCCGTCATAGCCGAGATAAAGCTGGCCCGCCTGCCCGAACAGCGATGCTGGCGCATTCGCCTCTGCCCCGAACGAGAGGGACCATTTCGACACGCCCGGCAGAGTTTGCCCGGAAATGTCGCAATTGGCCGGGCTGAGGGCACCGGCCGCGCCGGGTGCGCCCGGGGTCTGGCTGCCGGTTGCGGGGGTTCCACCCGCAAGCTCGGGCGGGCACGGGGCATCGACGAACTTGCGATAGCCTGCATCGGTATAGGCGCCGTTGACATAGGCGTTGAAACGCTCGCCCGGCCGGATCGAGAAGTCCCATTCGACGCCTTGCGAACGGACTTTTTCGGCATTGGCCAGATAGCCGCGCAGCACGCCCAATTGCCCGTTATTCACATTGGCCTGATAGTCGCCGATGTCGGTGCGAAAGACCGACAGGTTGAAAATTGCCGACCGGTCGGGAAATTCCGCCTTCAGACCGGCTTCATAATGATTGACCGATTCGGGCTTCACCGTTGCCGCCGCCAGCAGCGGATTGCCCGCCGCATCGGCAGGCAGGCCATTCTGGTTGATGCCGCCCGATTTGAAACTCTTCGCAAAGGTCGCATAGAGCAGCACATCGTCGGCAGGCTTGTAGCTCGCGGTCAGATCATAGCTGAAATTCCAGTCGCTGAATTTGGGCGCGATTGCCTGGGGCGCGAAAATTGCCAGCCGCGCCAATGTGATTGCGTCGGTCGGGCCGAATGCGACCGGCGTGCCGTCTCCCGCGAAAACGCGGCGCTGGTAGAAGCCGTCCTTCTTGTCATAATTCAGACGAACGCCCGGCTGGATCGTGAACGCGTCGCTTATTTTCCAGCTCAACTGGCCAAAAAGCGCGAGGCTGGTATTTTTCAGATATTGGGTGTTCAGCGCGGTCAACCCGTCGAGCACCGCAGGGTTGCCGGCCAGCGCGCTCGACGGGTTGATGTTCCAGCGGCTGGAGGCCGGTCCATGCTGTTCGGTGCCCTGGGTGTCGATATGCTGGTAATAGCCAAAGGCGCCGAGCACGAAATCGATCCGGTCCGTGTCTTGACTGTAACGGAATTCCTGGGTGAACTGATCCTGCTGCGACGGGTTCTGTGATTTTGTGACGATCGGCAGTCCGGTGAAGTCGCGGTCATTTTCGGGCTTCCAGTCCCAGAAGCGCCAGGCGGTGACCGAGGTCAGCGTTCCCGCCCCGACATCCCATTTCACCCGCACGGCCGCACCGCCGGTCCTGTTGCCCGCATTCAGAGGGGCATCGATATCGGTCAGCCGGTCAAAGGGACTGGTGCTGACAACCTGATAGCCCTGCGCCGCCGCCAGCGCGGCATATTGCCGGTTGAGCGGGCGTTGTGTCGCGCCTGCGCGCACGAAGACGGTGCCGCAGCATAGGGCGTCCTGCACGCTATAGTCGCCCGACAGCGTGACCGCCAGATTGCCGCTCGGCTGCCAGAGCAACTGGCCGCGCAGGCCCAGATTGTCCTGCGACTGGATCCACTTGTCGGTCACGACATTGTGGATTGTTCCGCGCCTGCTGGTCGAGGAGAGCGCGAGGCGAAGCGCCAGCCGGTCCGACAGCGGGCCGGAAATCGCGGCCTTGGCCTGTTTGAAACCGAGATTGCCGACGCTGATTTCCGCCTTGGCTTCAAAGTCGAAGCGCGGCTGGTTGGTCGTGATGTTGATCGCGCCCGCAGTCGTGTTCTTGCCATAGAGCGTGCCTTGCGGCCCGCGCAGCACCTCTATTTGCGCGACATCGAGAAAGTCGAAAGTCGCAGAGGCAACGCGCGAGAAATAGACATCGTCGACATAGATGCCGACCCCCTGTTCGATCCCGTCATTGGTCAGGCCAAAGGGTGCGCCGATGCCGCGGATATTGACCGCGGTGTTGCGCGGGTTCGACGAATAATATTGCAGCGTCGGGGTCAGTTGCTGCAACCGGCCCACGTTGAAGCTGCCGGTATTGTCGATATGGTCGCCGCCGACGACCGACACGGCAACAGGAATATCCTGCGCCGATTCGTTGCGGCGGCGCGCGGTTACGACAATGTCGGCGCTCGCGCCGGTATCACCGGTGCCGACCGAGGTGCGCCGCTCGGCGTCGCCCCCCTCGCGTATGGTGTCAGCCTTGGCCGTAGCCGGAAAGAGCGGCGTAATGGAAAGTGCGACGACGGCGGTGGCCGTCGGAAAATGTCGGAGCATGTTCCAGTCCTGTCATCGAATGAGTTTGGAAACGGAAATGCATCCGGTCGTCCGGTCTGCGGATAGGGCCCAAAGCGCCCGGGGGCGTTTCAGGCATTCGGGTTCAGCTGGAGAATCGCTGCCGTTCGGTAACATCGACCTGCACAAGCTTTCCTTCGTGCACGGTCAACTGGATCGCACCGAATTTCAGCCTGGCAAGCGCATCGAATACCGATTGCAAGCCCGGCGGAAGCTCGCCCTTCTGCCTTTCGCTGTCACGATCTTCACTGGCGATTGCCATGGCTGTTCCTCCTGATCTGAACAGCATCCGGTTATACTCAACTGTTTCGGTTGACAATTCAATTTTTGCTTGGCGGCGGTCAAAGGAAAGTTTTGCAGGGTGAATCGAAATGCTTGCGCGACCGGTCCGTCAATCGGCCATCACGCCGATATCGATCGGGTCGGCCAGGCTGATCCGGTCGAGCACCGCCGCCGTCTCGTCGCGCACCTTGAGCATCAGCGCGCGCATCCGGCATTCGCTTTCTTCCAGACAATTCTTGCATTTTTCATGGGCAAAGCGGCTGGCACAGGGGACGAGCGCGAGCGAGCCGCGGCTGATGCGGATAATGTCGCCATAGCTGATGTCGACCGGCGGCAGCGCCAGTTCATAGCCGCCGTCGCGCCCGCGCTGCGAAACGACCAGTCCGGCCCTGCTCATTTCCGACAGGATCACGGTCAGAAACTTTGCCGGAATATTCTGTGCTTCGGCAATGTCGTGCAACGGCACCAGTCCCTGCTGATATTTATCCGCCAGGTGCATCAGCGCGCGGATAGTATAGCGGGTCTTTTGCGATAACATTCTCTACTTATGGAGTAGAGAGCCGCCAATCGCAAGGTTGTTTGCCAAATTGGCGCACTTCTGCTAGCGTATTTTTGCTATCGTCGAACGCGACGGAAATTTGAGGTGCAATTCGGGCCTTGTCCTATGGACAGACCTGGCACGCGCAACGTCTTTTCTCACACGACACTGGCTTCCCCGTGCGGCGCTATTGCCGCGCGGTCATTGGTTTCGTGAAAGGAACGCCCCATGCCCACAGGCACCGTAAAATTCTTCAACACCGAAAAAGGCTATGGCTTTATCGCACCCGATGGCGGTGGCGATGACAGCTTTGTCCACATCACCGCCGTAATGGCCGCCGGCATGTCGACGCTCGATAAGGACCAGCGCGTCAATTATGAAGTCGAAGCCGGCCGCGACGGCAAAAAGGCTGCGGTAAACCTTTCGGCGGCTGACTGAGCCCTTGGCCAAGGAAGAGCTGCTGACGCTCGAAGGCGTGATCGATGAAATTCTGCCCGATGGCCGCTTTGGCGTCGTGCTTGAAAATGATCACCGGATCATCGCTTACACGGCGGGGAAGATGCGCAAATTCCGCATCCGCTCCGTCGTGGGCGACCGGGTCCATGTCGAAATGACGCCTTATGATCTCTCAAAAGGGCGGATCGTTTTCCGCGAGCGCACACCCGGCGTCGGACCGGGCCCGCGCAACGCACGACGCCGCTAAACTGTAAAGGAGCCAGCTTCATGGCTACCGTGGAATTCTATCGCGAACGTGCCGCGCAGGCCGCCCGTGATGCCGAGCGCGCGACGCTGGCCAATGTGCGCGAACGCCATCTGGTCGCGCGGGACACCTGGACCGAAATGGCCGACAAGGCGGAGAGTGTGCTGAAGACCCGCGCGGCCGTCGAAGCGGAAAAGCGTGCCGCAGCCGAACCCGCGCTGCACGCCTGAACAATCGCTGTTGCCCCGGCCTTCGGCTTTGGATAACCAGAGCGGACCGGGGCAAAGCGACCTCCCGGTCAAGCTGTCGCTGGCGCGATAGCTCAAGCGTTGCCATTTGACCGCCATGTCGGCGGACGAAAGGAGCAAGCTTGTGACCGCAACACCCCCTGCACACATATCGCTTGGCGACCTGACGAGGCTGTTCGGCAGGATCGGCCTGATCAGCTTTGGCGGACCTGCGGGCCAGATTGCGCTGATGCATGAAGAGGTCGTCGAACGGGCAAAATGGGTTTCCGAAGACGAGTTTCTGCAGGCGCTGAACCTGTGCCATTTGCTGCCCGGGCCAGAGGCCCAGCAACTGGCCGCCTGGATTGGCTGGCGCTTGCACGGCACGGCGGGCGGCCTGATCGCGGGGCTGCTGTTCGTTATTCCGGGCGCACTGGTGATGCTGGCCCTTTCCGCGCTCTACATGCTGTCGATGCGGGTCGACTGGCTGCAAGGGCTGTTTTTCGGCATCAAGGCCGCAGTGCTGGCGATCGTGCTGCAGGCGCTACTGCGGATCGCGGGAAAGGCGCTGACCACGCCCGCCAAACGGGCGCTGGCCGTGATCGCCTTTGTCGCACTGTTCGCGCTGCACATACCCTTCCCGCTGCTGATATTGGCCGCCGCCATCATCGGCGCTGTCGTCGCGTGGAAGGCTCCGGCGCTGTTCGCACTCTCGCCCGTTGCTGCTTCGCCCACGCCACCACCCATCCACTGGCTGGCGCATGTTGCGAAGACCGTTGTCATATGGGGAATCATCTGGGCTGCGCCGATGGCGGTCATCCAGCTGACGCTGGGGCAGGATCATGTCCTCTGGAAGGTTGGCAGCTTTTTCTCGCAACTCGCCATCGTCACCTTTGGCGGCGCTTATGCGGTGCTGGCCTATATGGCGCAGCAGGCGGTGTTCGGCTATGGCTGGCTGAGCGTCTGCGAAATGGCCGACGGGCTGGGCCTGGCCGAAACCACGCCGGGGCCGCTCATCCTTGTTACCCAGTTTGTCGGCTTTGTTGCAGGGTATCGCGCGCCCGATCCGTTTGATGCCTGGACGGGGGGCGTGCTTGCCGCCCTCCTCACCATCTGGGTCACCTTCGCGCCATGCTTTCTCTGGATCTTCGCGCTCGCGCCGCTGATGGAGCGAATGCGCAGCATCGCCTGGTTGCAGGGCAGCCTTGCCGCGATCACGGCCGCCGTGGTCGGCGTTATCGCCAATCTTTCGGTCTGGTTCGCGCTGCATGTGCTGTTCGGCAAAGTGGGTCAGCTCGATATCGGCGTCGGTTCGCTCTGGTGGCCCGCATGGTCTACACTCGATGGCGCGGCGCTCGCCATCGGGCTTGTCGCCGCCGCAATGCTGTTCGTCCTGAAATGGGGGATCATCCGCACATTGGCGATTTGCGCCGCCATCGGCCTGGGGCTGCAGATGCTCGCGGCTTGACTCTCGGCGCATAACTGCTAATGGCCGCCCCCGACCGGAGGGTTCGCCCTCCATGTCACCGTCCGAGACAGTTGGTGACCGGAATTTGCCGGTCTTAATTTCCAGCCTAGACGGGGATAGACTCATTCAAGGCAAGCCATGCGTGCCCCCGGTTGTAATGCAACCATGAACCTTCCCCACGGACTATCTATGCGGACCATCTATCCGGGTGGTTTGCGATTTCGTGTTGGATCCGCCCAAAGGTGGGTCCAGTGATTGGAGTAATGCATGAACCGTTCTGAAAAGACCGAAGCGGTTGAAGCGCTGAACGCTACCTTCAAGGAAGCCGCGGTTGTCGTGGTCACCCGGAATCTCGGGCTGTCCGTCGCACAATCGACCGACCTCCGCCTGAAGATGCGCGAAGCCGGAGCCGGCTACAAGGTCGCCAAGAACCGCCTTGCCAAGATCGCATTGAACGACACGCAGTATGACAGCCTCAGCGATCTGCTGACCGGTCCGACTGCGCTGGCCACATCGGCCGATCCGGTGGCTGCCGCCAAGGTTGCCGTCGAATTCGCCAAGACCAACGACAGGCTTGAAATGGTCGGTGGTGCGATGGGCTCGACCGTCCTCGATGTCGAAGGTGTCAAGGCGCTCGCTTCCATGCCGTCGCTCGATGAACTGCGCGCCAAGCTGATCGGCCTTGTCCAGGCCCCGGCAACCAAGGTGGTGCAGGTTATCTCGGCGCCTGCTGGACAGCTGGCACGGGTTTTTGGCGCATATGCCGCCAAGGAAGCCGCATAATTTTTTCACATCACCGCGCGGCGAGCGATCGCGCGGGTAGAATTGCATAGAAATTGGAGTGTTATTGAAATGGCTGATATTGAAAAGCTGGTAGAAGAACTGAGCAAGCTGACCGTTCTGGAAGCTGCTGACCTTGCCAAGGCTCTCGAAGAAAAGTGGGGCGTTTCGGCTGCTGCTGCTGTTGCCGTTGCAGCGCCTGCTGCCGGTGCCGCTGCTCCGGCTGCTGAAGAGCAGACCGAATTCGACGTCATCCTGACCGGCGACGGCGGCAACAAGATCGCCGTCATCAAGGAAGTCCGTGCCATCACCGCACTGGGCCTGACCGAAGCCAAGGCGCTGGTTGAATCGGCTCCGAAGGCGATCAAGGAAGGCGTGTCGAAGGCCGAAGCCGAAGACATCAAGGCGAAGATCGTCGCTGCCGGCGGCACTGTCGACCTCAAATAATCGACTTTTCCCCGACGGGGGAAAAAGGAGGGCGGTCTGCGCAAGCGGGCCGCCCTTTTTCGTGCGAAGGCACAAAAGCCGCGCTCCGCTTGACCGGAACCGGCCCAAACCCTATATAGCCAGCATCCACCCTATCTTTCGGGATCGGGGCAAAACCGCGCATTGCCTCCAACGAATTGAAAGATAAGGTTTTCTGACGCGACAGGCTGCTGGCCATTCCCTGAGTCGCAGGGGATGATGCCATGCGGCCTTTTCGTTGTCGGGCCCTTGCGCTCAAAAAATTGATCTAGACGAGGCTGAGCAACTCACATGGCTAAAGCAGCGGTTACCGCATCGCTGGGCGCATCCACCGCCCTGTCGCGCTCCAAGCGCATCCGCAAGATTTTCGGCGACATCCACGAAGTGATCGACATGCCGAACCTGATCGAGGTTCAGCGCGAAAGCTATGAGCAGTTCCTGCGTTCGGACCCGTCGGTGGGCTATGTTTCGGGCCTTGAAAAGACGCTGCGCAGCGTTTTCCCGATCCGCGATTTTGCGGGCACCTGCGAGCTTGATTTCGTCAATTACGAACTCGAAGACCCGAAATATGACGTCGAGGAATGCCGCCAGCGCGGGATCACCTATTCGGCGCAGATGAAGGTCACGCTGCGCCTCATCGTCTTTGAAGTCGACCCCGATACCGAAGCGCGTTCGGTTCTCGATATCAAGGAGCAGGACGTCTATATGGGCGAAATGCCGCTCATGACCGAGAACGGCACCTTCTTCATCAACGGCACCGAGCGCGTGATCGTTTCGCAGATGCACCGTTCACCGGGCGTGCTGTTCGATCATGATCGCGGCAAGACCCACTCGTCGGGCAAATATCTGTTCGCCGCGCGCGTCATCCCCTATCGCGGTTCGTGGCTCGACTTCGAATTCGACGCGAAGGACATCGTCAATGTCCGCATCGACCGCAAGCGCAAGCTTCCGGTGACGACTTTGCTCTATTCGCTCGGCCTCAACAGCGAGGAAATCCTCAACCATTTCTATGACCGCGTAACCTTTGCGCGCGCCAAGGGTGGCTGGAAAATCCCGTTCAACGCCGAACAATGGCGTGCGTCGAAGCCGAGCTTTGACATTGTCGATGCCAAGTCGGGCGAGGTCATCTTCCCCGCCGGGCAGAAAATCACCCCGCGCGCCGCCAACAAGGCGGTGAAGGACGGGCTGACCGATCTGCTGATCCCGACCGAGGAAATCTTCGGCCGTTATTCGGCCTATGATCTTGTCGACGACAAGACCGGCCGCATCTATGTCGAGGCAGGCGACGAAATCACCGCCGAAAATCTCGAAGCGCTCGACAAGGTCGGCATCGATGCCCTCGAACTGCTCGATATCGACCATGTCATCACCGGCGCCTGGATGCGCAACACGCTGAAGGCCGACAAGGCCGAGAATCGCGACATGGGCCTTGATGCGATCTATCGCGTGATGCGCCCCGGCGAGCCGCCGACCCGCGAAACCGCCGAAGCGCTGTTCGCAGGCCTGTTCTTCGATCCCGACCGCTATGACCTGTCGGCGGTCGGCCGCGTCAAGCTGAACATGCGCCTCGGCCTCGATGCCGAGGATACGCTGACGACGCTGCGCACCGAGGATATCCTCGCGGTGGTCAAGGAACTGGTCAACCTGAAGGACGGCAAGGGCGAGATCGACGATATCGACAATCTCGGGAACCGCCGTGTCCGTTCGGTCGGCGAACTGCTGGAAAACCAGTATCGCGTCGGCCTGCTGCGCATGGAACGCGCGGTCAAGGAGCGTATGTCGAGCGTCGACGTCTCGACCGTGATGCCGAACGACCTGATCAACGCCAAGCCCGCGGTCGCCGCGGTGCGCGAATTTTTCGGTTCGTCGCAGCTGTCGCAGTTCATGGACCAGACCAACCCGCTGTCGGAAGTCACCCACAAGCGCCGCGTGTCGGCGCTTGGCCCGGGCGGTCTTACCCGTGAGCGCGCAGGCTTCGAAGTCCGCGACGTCCACCCGACACATTATGGCCGTATCTGCCCGATTGAAACGCCCGAAGGCCCGAATATCGGTCTGATCAACTCGCTGGCCTCGTTCAGCCGTGTCAACAAATATGGCTTCATCGAAACCCCGTACCGCCGCGTCGTCGACGGCAAGGTGACCGAAGAGGTCGTCTATCTGTCGGCGATGGAAGAGGCGAAGCACACCATCGCGCAGGCGAATGCCGAACTGAACGCCGATGGCAGCTTTGTCGAGGAACTGATCTCGGCACGCGAAGCAGGCGAATTCCTGATGGCGCCGCGTGGCCAGATCACGCTGATGGACGTCAGCCCCAAGCAGCTCGTCTCGGTTGCCGCCTCGCTCATTCCCTTCCTGGAAAATGACGACGCCAACCGCGCGCTGATGGGATCGAACATGCAGCGTCAGGCCGTGCCGCTGCTGCGTGCAGAGGCACCCTTTGTCGGCACCGGGATGGAAGCCACCGTGGCGCGCGATTCGGGCGCCGCAATCGCCGCCCGCCGCACCGGCATTGTCGATCAGGTCGACGCGACCCGTATCGTCATCCGCGTCACCGGCGAGGTCGAGGCCGGCCAGTCGGGCGTCGACATCTATACGCTGCAGAAATATCAGCGTTCGAACCAGTCAACCTGCATCAACCAGAAACCGCTGGTGAAGGTGGGTGACGAAGTGCTGGCGGGCGATATCCTCGCCGACGGCCCGTCGACCGAACTGGGCGAACTCGCGCTCGGCAAGAATGCGCTCGTCGCCTTCATGCCGTGGAATGGCTATAACTACGAAGACTCGATCCTGATCAGCGAACGCATCGTCAAGGACGACGTCTTCACCTCGATCCATATCGAGGAATTCGAAGTCATGGCCCGCGACACCAAGCTTGGGCCCGAAGATATCACCCGCGACATCCCCAATGTCGGCGAGGAAGCGCTGCGCAACCTCGACGAGGCGGGCATCGTCTATATCGGCGCCGAAGTGCATCCGGGCGACATTTTGGTCGGCAAGATCACCCCCAAGGGTGAATCGCCGATGACGCCGGAAGAAAAGCTGCTGCGCGCAATCTTTGGTGAAAAGGCCAGCGACGTGCGCGACACCTCGCTTCGCCTGCCGCCGGGTGTTGCCGGTACTGTCGTTGAAGTGCGCGTGTTCAACCGCCACGGCA
>JADLBY010000162.1 GCA_020847445.1 Sphingomonadaceae bacterium
ACCCCTGCGGTCGAGCCTGTCCCGACCCCTGTGGTCGAGCCGGTGCCGGTGGTGGAGCCCAAGCCTGAGCCGCAGCCGCAACCCAAGCCTGTGAAAAAGGGGCCTCCCGACAGCCTCAAGCCGGGGCAATATGTCTGGGAAAATCGTGAAGCCTATGCAAATCCGCTGCGGATGGTGATCGTGCTGGATATCCAGCGCATGTATGTTTTTGACGGTGACAGTCTGGTCGGCTTCACCACCGTTTCGACCGGCAAAAAGGGCAAGGAAACACCGACAGGCGTTTTCAAGATCCTGCAGAAAAAAATCTATCACGAATCGAACATCTACGCGAACGCGCCAATGCCGTTCATGCAGCGCCTGACCTGGGACGGGATTGCATTGCATGCCGGGCACAATCCTGGCTATCCGGCTTCGCACGGATGCGTGCGATTGCCCAAACGGTTCGCCGAATCGCTATATGGCGCAACGGCGATGGATGGGGAGGTTGTGATCCTGGACAGCCTGACCAAGCCCAAACCCAAGCCGCAGCCTGCGCCTGTGCCGCCGGTCGACCCCGTGCCTGCACCGCCGGAACAGCCGGTGGCAAGCTCTCCGCTGACGACGAATTAACGCCGAAGGGCCTTGCCGCTTTCCGTAAGGGCAAGAGCAGTTGACGTTTACGCTAACGTAAACTAATATCGCAGACGCCTGTCAGGGAAAAGGTGTCGCGGCGATGAAGAACATATTGGGTAACGGAAAACCAGCGGACGCAACGATCGAGACGCCTGACGCGCTCGGTCGCGAAAGCTATTCGATATCCGATCTGTCCGCCGAATTTGACGTGACCGCACGCGCGCTGCGCTTTTACGAGGATCAGGGCCTGATTTCGCCGGAACGGCAGGGGCTGGCGCGCATCTATTCGAAACGCGATCGCGCCCGTCTGGCCTGGATATTGCGCGCCAAGCGCGTGGGGTTCAGCCTTGCCGAAATCCGCGAGATGATCGACCTGTACGATCTCAACGACGGTCGCAATGTCCAGCGTCGCGTTACCATTCAAAAATGCCGCGAACGCGCCGAACTGCTGAAGAAGCAACGCCAGGATCTGGATAGCGCGATTGCCGAACTGAATGATTTTGTCGCCTTGGTCGAACGGGTCGAGGCTGAGGAAAACAAGGCAGCCTGAGCTGCTACAACTTGAAAGCCAGAGGACGTTATGCCCCAATATAAAGCGCCCGTGCGCGATACGCTTTTCATACTCAACGAAGTTCTCGGAATCGAGAAATATGCCAATCTGCCGGGATTCGAAAATGCCAGCGCCGATATGGTCGAGGCGATTCTGACCGAAGGTGCCAAGTTTGTCGAGAATGAGCTGTTTCCGCTCAATGCAGTGGGTGACAAGCAGGGCTGCACCCGCCATGCCGACGGATCGGTGACCACCCCTGAAGGCTTCAAGGCGGCATACAAGGCCTATTGCGAGGCAGGCTGGGGCACGCTTTCCGCACCGGTCGAATTTGGCGGGCAGGGTATGCCGCACATCCTGTCGATGGCGTTCGAGGAATATATGGCCAGCTCGAACATGGCCTTTGCCATGTATCCGGGCCTGACCCATGGCGCGGTTTCGGCGATCCTCGTCAAAGGCAGCGACGAGTTGAAGGCGATCTATGCGCCCAACATGATCAGCGGCAAATGGACGGGAACGATGAACCTGACCGAGCCGCATTGCGGCACCGACCTTGGCCTTATCCGGACCAAGGCCGTGCCCAATGGCGATGGCAGCTATGCGGTTACCGGCACCAAGATCTTCATTTCGTCGGGCGAACATGATCTGGCGGAAAATATCGTCCATCTGGTGCTGGCGAAGACGCCGGACGCGCCGGACAATGTGAAGGGCATATCGCTTTTCATCGTGCCCAAATTCCTGGTGAACGAAGATGGATCGCTCGGCGAACGCAACACGCTGGGCTGCGGTTCGCTCGAGCATAAAATGGGCATTCACGGCAACGCGACCTGCGTGATGAACTATGACGGCGCGACCGGCTATCTGGTGGGCGAGGAGAATAAGGGCCTTGCCGCGATGTTCATCATGATGAATATCGCCCGCCTCGGCGTTGGCCAGCAGGGGCTTGGCGTTGCCGAAGTCGCCTATCAGAATGCGGTGCAATATGCACATGACCGCCGGCAGGGGCGCGCGCTCACCGGGCCGCAGGATCTGAACGAGAAAGCCGACATGCTGTTCGTTCACCCCGATATCCGCCGCATGCTGATGGATTCGAAGGCCTTCACCGAAGCGATGCGTGCACTGTGCCTCAACGGCGCGCTGCTTGCCGACATCATCCACAATGGCCTGACCGAGGAGGAACGGACAGCGGCGGACGATCTGCTCTCGCTGCTAACCCCCGTCATCAAGGGATATGGCACCGACAAGGGCTATGACGTCGCGACCAACGCGCAGCAGGTATATGGCGGGCATGGCTATGTCGGCGAATGGGGCATGGAACAATATGTCCGCGACGCCCGCATCACGATGATCTACGAAGGCGCGAACGGCGTGCAGGCGATGGATCTTGTGGGTCGCAAGCTGGCGCAGAATGGCGGACGTGCTGTGCAGGCCTTTTTCAAGCTGGTCGATGATGAATGCGCCGCCGCAAAGGGTGGCAAGCTGGAAGATTTCGCCGGTCGCCTTGAAAAGGCCAACGGTGAACTGAAGGCGGCGACTATGTGGTTCATGCAGAACGGCATGGCGAACCCGAACAATGTCGGTGCCGGGGCGCATCATTATATGCACATCATGGGCATCGTCGCGCTGGGCCTGCAATGGCTGCGCATGGCGACGGTATCGCAGGCCGCGCTTGATGCTGGCACAGGCAATGCCAGATTCTACGAAGCCAAGCTGGTGACCGCGCGCTATTTTGCCGAACGCTTCATCCCCGACTGCGGCGCGCTGCGCCGCAAGATCGAGGCCGGCAGCGAGGCGATGATGGCGCTGGAACCGGAGATGTTCGCGGTAGCATGATATGAGTATCCAGCCATCCGCCGGGATTGCGCCCATCGTTGAAGAGGGGCGCAATTGCTGGCGGATTGCCCGTGCGGACCGGGTGGCGGTGGTGGTCGATGCCGCCGACTATTTCCACTATGTCCGCGAATTGTGCGAGGATGCGCAAAATCTGCTTCTGTTCATCGGCTGGGATTTTGACTCGCGTATCTCGCTGGAGCCCGGCGACCGGAGCAGGCGTGCCCTGGTAGCCGGCTTTTTCCTGCGTCTGGCGCGACGCAATCCGCATCGCCGTATCGCTATCCTCAAATGGCGGTTCGGCGCCCTGAAGCAGTTTCTGATTCCGACCAGCGCCTGGACGCTGGCGCGATGGGCGGCGACCCGCGCGATCGAGTTCAAGTTTGACGGCGCCCATCCGGCGGGATGCAGCCATCACCAGAAGATTGTCGTCGCCGACGATTGCCTTGCCGTCTGCGGCGGAATCGATCTGGCCTCCGGCCGGTGGGACACCCCCGATCATGCCGATGATGATCCAAAGCGCTTGCTGCCCAATGGCAAGCCGCACGCGCCATGGCACGATATCACCATGCTGATGGACGGCGATGCGGCGGCGGTGCTGGGCGAACTGGCCCGCGACCGTTGGGCGGTTGCCGGTGGGAAGCCGCTGCCAGCTGTCCGAAAGATCGAACCGCAATGGCCCGCCGATGTGCCGGTGCAGTTCGAAAATGCCGATCTGGCAATAGCCCGCACCCGCGCGCCCTATGGCGAGGTCGGCGAGGTCCGCGAGATCGAGACGCTCTATCTCGACATGATCGCAGCGGCACAAAGCTTTATCTATATCGAGAACCAGTATCTGACCTCAGCCAAGATCGCCGCGGCCATCGCCACGCGCATGGGGGAGGATAATCCGCCCGACATTGTGGGTGTGATGCCACGCTCGGCCGAGGGCTGGCTGGAGCAGAAGGCGATGGATGCCGCGCGGGTGCAACTGGCACGCGCAATCGGCAAAGTGGATAAGGGCGACCGTTTCCGTATCTATGTGCCGGTTACGACGGGTGGGGCCGACATATATGTTCATGCAAAGCTGATGATCGTCGATGATCGGATATTGCGTATCGGATCGGCGAATCTCAACAACCGTTCGCTGGGGCTCGACAGCGAATGTGACATGGTGCTCGATTGCGCATTGCCCGCCAACCGGGGCGCGGAGGCGGCCATAGCAGAATTGCGGACGCGGTTGCTTGCCGAGCATCTGGGTGTTGCGCGGCATGTGGTTGCCGAAACCTTTGCCCGCAGCGGATCGCTGGTCGATACGGTGGAAGCGTTGCGCGGGAAGGGCAAGACGCTCGAACTGCTGGACCTTGAAAAGCCGGGACCGCTCGACAAGCTGATCGCCGAGAACGAACTTCTCGATCCCGAACATGCCGAGGGCTTTCTTGAGCCGTTTCAGCGCAGGGGGTTGCGCAAGCGCTGGCGCGAAGGACGCGCGCGGATCGTCAAGCGGCTGGCCCGGCGGCGGGCGACGAACCGTTAGGGTGCGCCAGATACACGACCGATCGAGTGCGACGGACGGTTAGGCCTTTCGCACACACATATCGGCGCTTGGCGCTGGCAAAGGCATGGGAAAATTTGAAAAGTCCGGTGCGACAGGGGGTTGTGCAATCAAGGAGCAACCGATGTCGATAATCCAGAAATGGTCGCAAAGCCCGGTCGCATGGGCCGCCGCACTGGCGCTGATCCTGCCCTTCGCCTTAGGGACGGTGCATGCAGCAGAACCGGCGAAACCCGCAAAACCGCCAGCTGCGTCAGACGCCCCGGTTCCGCCACCAACCATCGACAGCAATGGCGATGGAAAGATGGACGCATGGGACCGCGACAGCAATGGCGTGGCGGATGCATGGGATACCAATGGCGACGCCAAACCTGACCAGTTCGACAATGACGGCGACGGAAAGCCGGACCCCGCGCGCTGACCGAATTCGGTCCGCGGGTCGCTTCTAGTCGGGCCGGAGCCGGGGCGGAGCGATCCGCCCCGGTATCGCTATTCTACAGGCAGGAAATCGGGCACCGACAGATAGCGTTCGCCCGTGTCGTAGTTGAAACCGAGAATGCGGCTGCCGGCGGGCAGTTCCTTCAGCTTCTGCGCGATTGCCGCCAGCGTCGCGCCTGACGATATGCCGACCAGCATGCCTTCCTCTCGCGCAGCCCGGCGTGCCATTTCCTTGGCGTCGTCGGGATCGACCTGGATCACGCCGTCGATAAGCTGGGTGTGCAGGTTTGCAGGGATGAATCCGGCACCAATGCCCTGGATCGGGTGCGGCCCCGGTTGACCACCGCTGATGACCGGTGAAAGCGTAGGCTCGACCGCGTAGACCTTCAGGTTCGGCCAGGCCTGCTTCAGCACCTGGGCGCAGCCGGTGATATGCCCGCCAGTGCCGACGCCGGTGATCAGCACGTCGATCGGGCTGTCCTTGAAATCGGCCAGGATTTCCGGGGCCGTTGTCTGGACATGAACATCGACATTGGCAGGATTTTCGAATTGTTGCGGCATCCATGCACCGGGGGTGCTTGCCACCAGTTCCATCGCGCGTTCAATCGCGCCCTTCATCCCCTTTTCGCGGGGCGTCAGGTCAAAGGTCGCGCCATAGGCCAGCATAAGGCGGCGGCGTTCCACCGACATGCTTTCGGGCATGACGAGCACCAGCTTATAGCCCTTGACCGCCGCCACCATGGCAAGGCCGACGCCGGTGTTGCCGCTGGTCGGTTCGATGATCGTTCCGCCGGGTTTCAGGCTGCCATCCCGTTCCGCGGCCTCGATCATGGCCAGTCCGATACGATCCTTGATGGACCCGCCGGGGTTCGACCGTTCCGATTTGATCCAGACTTCGGCCCCGTTGTCATTCGGGCCGAACAGCCGCTGCATGCGGATGTGCGCACTATTGCCAATGGTGTCGAGGATGGAATTGGCCTTCATGTCCGGGGCTCCTTTACTTCACGAAATTGCGGCTCGAATGTCCGGGCGTTTTTCAGCTCGGGAAACAGTTTTGCCCAGATGCCGGTAATGACAATAGCCCCTGCGCCGCCAAATACAACCGCGCCTACAGGGCCGAGAAGCGCGGCGGCAAAGCCGGATTGCAGTTCACCCAGCTCGTTCGAGGCAGAGATTGCAAGGCCCGACACCGAGCTGACCCGCCCGCGCATCGCATCGGGGGTGTTCAGCTGAACCAGCGAACCGCGGACATAGACCGAGAGCATGTCTGCCGCCCCCAGCGTCGCGAGCATCGTCAGCGCAACCGCCATCGATGCGGCCATGTTCAGCCAGGCGATCTTCACATTGCCGAACAGCCCTTGCCCGATGATGTGCGAAAAGCCGAAACCGATGGTTGCGATGCCAAACACCACCACCGCCCAGAGCATCTTGGCACCGACATTGTGCTTCAAGGGCCGGAACGACAGATAGATCGCGACAATCGCCGCGCCAAATGCGGGGGCGGCGCGCAGCTGGCCCAGCCCGTCGGGGCCGACATGCAATATGTCACGCGCATAGACCGGGAGAAGGGCGGTTGCACCGGCGAGGAGGACGGCAAACAGATCGAGCGTGATTGCCCCCAGCAGGAACCTTTCGGAAAATGTATATTTCAACCCCTCGACCATCATCCGCACCGGATGCTTTTTCTCGGTCATGGGGGGCGGAAACACCGGCCGCACCGTAGCGATCGAAACGCTCGACAGGATCAGCAGCGCCACCGTCATCCAATAGGAGCCTGCCGCGTTCTGCGCATACATCAGGCCACCGACCGCCGGGCCGATTACCGATGCGCTCTGCCAGGCGATCGACCCCAGCGCGATGGCGCGTGGCAGCGATTCCGGCGGGACAATGTTGGGCGCGATCGCCGCCATCGAGGGCCCGACAAATACCCGGGCAACGCCATGGAATGCAGCCAGCATGAACAGCAAGGGCAGGGTGAGCGCGTCATTATAGGTCAACAGGCCAAGCCCAAATGCAACCCCGGCATCGACCATATTGGCAAAAATCGCGACCCGCCGACGCTCGAAACGGTCCGCCGCCCAGCCCGCGACGGGTGTCAGCAAGGCGAGCGGGATGAACTGGAACAGACCGAGCAAACCCAGCTGGAATGCGGCCGTCTTGGGTGACATGCCATAGTCGGTGCGCGCTACGTCATATACCTGCCATGCGATAACCACGACCATCGACATGGTGGCGATAACCGCCATGAAACGCGCCAGCCAGTAGCGGCGATAATCGGGTATGCTGAACGGGTGCGGGGCGGACGATGACATGCTCGTCGCTGGACTATCGGCTTCGACAGGGCAAGGCAATCGCGCTGTGCTTCGCAGGACTAAAGTTGCGCTTCGCATGCTGGCCCATGTCGCTTATCGAATTCGTGCTGGAACTGCGCGGCAAACAGGTGCAGCATCCGTGCCATCACCATATTTCCGGGGAGTTACAGCATGAGATTGAAACAGGCGGCCTTGGCCGTATCGCTGGCCGCATTGGTCCTGACCGGCGGCTGCAAGAAGGTGGATGGCGACAACGCCGCCATAACCGCGAATGACGGTAGCGAATGGGGCGGCTTTGTCGAAACTTTCCTGGAAGGTTATTTCAAGGTCAACCCGACCTTTGCCGTCTATCAGGGCAAGCATGAATTTGACGGCCAACTTCCCGACTGGTCGCCCGAAGGAATCAAGGCGGCGATCGACTATCGCAAGAAAGCCATTGCAGATGCGAAGGCCTTTGACGCATCGAAACTGACCGACGCCCAGAAATTCGAACGCGATTATCTGGTGCATGCGATGGAAGGCGAGCTGTTTTTCCTCGAGGATGCGGACAGCCTGCACAAAAATCCGGCCGCCTATGTCGGGGTGCTTGATCCCAATGTCTATATCGCGCGGCCCTATGCCGATGCCGAAACGCGGATGAAGGCCTTCATCAAATATGCGGGCAACGTCCCCAAAGCGGCCGAGCAGATCAAGGCCAATCTGAAGCTGCCCTTGCCCGCCACCTTTGTGAAAATCGGCAGCGCCGGATTTGGCGGATTTGCAGATTATTACACCGGTGACGCGAAAAAGGCGTTCGCCGAGGTCAAGGACGCCGAACTGCAAAAGCAGTTTGATGCGGCCGCAACCAAGGCGGCTGCGGCGATGAAGGATCTGGCGGGCTATGTCGGGTCGCAGCCGGGCACCGACGGTGGCTATGCGCTGGGCGCGGACAGGTTTTCCAAGATGGTCTTGAAGACCGAAGGCGTGAATGTTGCGCTGGACGAACTGGAAGCGATCGGTCGCGCCGATCTGAAGCGGAACCAGGAAGCGCTCGCCAAGGCGTGCGGCATCTATGCGCCGGGTGCGTCGATGCAGGATTGCATGACCAGGATGGGCATGAACAAGGCACCGGATGGCCCGGTGGCAGAGGCGCGCCGCCAGTTGCCACCGCTCAAGCAGTTCCTGATCGACAAGGATATTGTGTCTATCCCCGGAACCGAGGAAGCGCAGGTCGAGGAATCGCCGCCCTATAACCGGCAGAACAGCGCCTATATCGATATTCCGGGGCCTTATGAGAAAGGCTTGCCGTCGGTCTATTACATTTCGCCGCCTGATCCGGCATGGGACCAGGCGACGCGGGACGGCTTTGTTCCCGGCAAATATGACCTGCTTGGCACTTCTGTGCACGAGGTCTGGCCCGGCCATTTCCTCAATTTCCTGCATGCGAACCGGTCGAAGTCGATCTTTGGCAAGCTGTTTGTCGGCTATGCCTTTGCCGAAGGCTGGGCGCATTATACCGAGGAAATGATGATGGATGCCGGATTGGGCGACACCACCGGATCGCCGCAGGAAGCCGCAGAAATGAAGGTCGGTCAGCTGTCAAATGCGCTGCTGCGCAACTGCCGCTATCTATCGGCCATCGGCCTGCACGCGCGCGGGATGACGGTTGCGCAGTCCGAACAGCTGTTCAAGACCGAATGCTATCAGGACGCCGGCAACAGCAAGCAACAGGCGGCGCGCGGCACCTATGATCCTGCCTATCTCAACTACACGATGGGCAAGCTGATGATCCGCAAGCTGCGGGACGACTGGACCAAGGGCGACCGGAAGAAATGGAAGGCGTTTCACGACGAATTCCTTTCTTATGGTGGCCCGCCAATCCCGATGGTGCGCGCCGCGATGCTGAAGGAAAAGGAAGCCAAAGCGGTCTTTTGAGCAATTTGATAAAGCGAATGCGCCGCACCAGCCTTTGCTGGAGCGGCGCATTTTTTCGTGAAGCTCACTCCTTCGCACCCTCGTCATTCAGCGGCGTGTTCTTTTGCCACCAGCGGCGCACGCCCGCACCCAGGCGGCTGCGCAACAGCCACATCAGCAACGCGCCGAGCAGCACCCAGGGCAGCCCGCCACCGATCAGCAGCAGAAGGAAACTGGCCATGGTGACAAAGCTGGCAATCGCCGTCTCCCATGCTCCGGCAAAGGGGTTGCCGCTGCCAAAGCCTGGAATGCCTTCACCGCCCGAATAGCTGAATTCCATAGGGGTGGTTGCAAGCTGCTCCTCTCCAGCCCGCCGCGTATCGCGTTCGCTATCCAGCTGTTGGCGGATACGCTGCGCCTGTTCCTGCAATTCGGTGCGTTCGCGGTCGCCCATGCCGCCTGCTTTCAGCCGCGCGTCTATGCGGGTGAGTTCGGCTTGCAGATCCGAACTGCGGCGTTGCGAGGCGCTGATGCCGCTGCCGACATCGACGCCCTGGATCTGGCTGTCGACCAATATCCCCTTGGCCTTTTCGACCGAGGCTATCGCATCCTTGCCGAATTTGCGCGCGATCGACGGATCGAGCTTGAAGGCGAGCGAGGCGGTGACTTCATCCTCGTCGATCAGCGAATAGCGCATCCCCGTG
The DNA here is from genome assembly GCA_020847445.1 of Sphingomonadaceae bacterium. Taxonomy (GTDB): domain Bacteria; phylum Pseudomonadota; class Alphaproteobacteria; order Sphingomonadales; family Sphingomonadaceae; genus Sphingorhabdus_B. The sequence goes on from JADLBY010000162.1 coordinate 9,871, forward strand.
ATACGGCAGCGCGACAGGCCAAGCGTTTCGCAGGCGGCGGCGTGCTCCTCCTGCACTGCGGCAATCTTTGCATCGGGCACGCGGAAAGCATAGCGATAGTTGAACGCGACGCCCGGGGCCGCACTGACGCGCACATTGGGCCCGGCGACGGCATCGGCGGACATCGATTCCGATGCAGCCATTTCTGTCATCGGCGCCTGTTCGCGCATATCCATGGCTTGTGTCTGGTCCGATCCGGCATTGCGGTTGTCAGAACAGGCGGCGAGGATGATCGTGGTGGCAATCAACGGGGTAGCGAGGACGAACACATGGCGTTTCATGATTTCTCTCCCAAGACAGCGGCCGTGCACCGCCGACTCAATGTGATGTTATTACATCGGCCATTGCAAGCCTTTGTCGACGCCGCACCGGGCCGCGTGCGGGGCAGCGAAGGGCAGGGCAGCCGAATGTCGCAGAAACTCTAGCATTTAAGTTGAGAAAATGCTGTTCGACATTTTCGGCCATGCCGGCTGAGGCCTGCGCCGGGTTTAACATAAGCACCAAAGCAGAGCCGCGACTCGCTTGTCGCCGGGATGGGGATGGGCGATGCCGAACGGGCCAATGCCGCCCGCTGCCCCAGCCTGCACGGGCGCGGCGGGTGTTATGCAGGCCGGATTGAAATGGATATCGGCAGTCTAACTGCAGCGCCAAAATCCGTCAGGCGCATTTTCAGCCCACAGTCACAAAACTGTCCATCACCCGCTTCCGCCCGGCCTGTTCAAATTCGATCTCCAGCTTGTTGCCCTCGATATCCTCGATCAGGCCGTAACCGAATTTCTCGTGAAACACGCGCATGCCGATGGCGAGATCGCTGCGCCCTTTCGCGCCGAGGCCAATTGCAGGTTTGCTCGCCTCCTGCACGCGCGAGGGGGCCGGATTGAACCCGCCGCTGGTCGCCGCGCGCTGCCAGCCGGGGCCGCGCTGGCCTGCGCGCGTGGCGTTGGCGGCGGCAAGGTGGGCGAAGGGATCGGCGCGTTCGGACCAGTTGGCGCGCCACAGCGATGCCCCGCCGGTCATCGTCTGTTCGACTTCGATATGCTCTGCGGGCAGTTCGTCGATGAAGCGGCTGGGGATGCTCGACGTCCATTGCCCGTAAATCCGTCGGTTCGCGGCGTGGGTGATCGTGCATTTTTCGCGCGCGCGGGTGATCGCAACATAAGCGAGGCGGCGTTCTTCCTCGACGCTCGTCAGCCCGCCTTCGTCCATCGCGCGTTGTGACGGGAAGACGCCATCTTCCCAGCCGGCGCAGAACACATGGTTGAATTCGAGCCCCTTGGCGGCGTGGATCGTCATGATGGTGACGGCCTCGTCCTGCGTGCCCGCGTCATTATCCATGACAAGGCTGACATGTTCGAGGAAATCGCCGAGCGTTTCATATTCCTCCATCGCGCGGACAAGTTCCTTGAGGTTTTCGAGGCGGCCCGCCGCCTCGACGCTGCGTTCGGCCTGCAGCATCGCGGTATAGCCGCTATCCTCCAGCACCAGTTCGGTCAGCGCCGATGGGGACAGGGTGGCCGCGCTATCGCGCCCCGCCAAATCCCTCCAGCGCGCGATGTCGATCACAAGGTCGGACAAGGATTTGCGCGCCTTGCCGGTCAGTTCATCGGTGCCGACAATATGCGCGGCGGCGACGCTTAACGGTGTCCGTTCGGCGCGGGCGACGCGGTGGATTTTCTCGACCGCCTTGTCACCGATCCCGCGCTTGGGGGTGTTGACGATGCGTTCAAAGGCAAGGTCGTCGGCAGGCTGGTTGATCACGCGCAGATAGGCGATGGCATCGCGGATTTCGGCGCGTTCGTAAAAGCGGAAGCCGCCGACAATCTTGTAGTGGAGGCCGATCTGGATGAAACGGTCCTCGAACTCGCGCGTCTGGAACTGCGCGCGCACGAGGATGGCGACATCGTTGAGCGAAACCCGCTTATATTGCAGCGCCTCTATCTCTTCACCGATCCGCCGCGCTTCCTCCGGCCCGTCCCACACGCCAAGGACGCGCACCTTTTCCCCGCTGTCGAGATCGGTCCACAGCGTCTTGCCGAGCCGTCCGCTGTTCGCCGCGATCAACCCGCTCGCGGCGGCAAGGATGTGCGGGGTCGAGCGGTAATTCTGTTCGAGCCGGATGATCTTTGCGCCCGGAAAATCCTTTTCGAACCGCAGGATATTGGCAACCTCCGCCCCGCGCCACGAATAGATCGACTGGTCGTCATCGCCGACACAGGCGATATTCTTGCGTTTCTGCGCAAGCAGCCGCAGCCAGAGATACTGGACGGCGTTGGTATCCTGATATTCGTCGACAAGGATATATTTGAACTTGTTCTGATATTCCTCAAGCACATCGCGGTGACTTTTGAGCAATGTCAGATTGTGCAGCAACAGATCGCCGAAATCGCAGGCGTTCAGCTCGCGCAGCCGCGCCTGATAGACGGTGTACATCGCCTGGCCCTTGCCATCGGCATAAAGCGCGCTTTCGCCTGCATCGACCTGATCGGGGGTCAGCCCCTTATTCTTCCATTTGTCGATCAACCCGGCCAGCCCGCGTGCGGGCCAGCGTTTCTCGTCGAGATTGGCGGCCTCGATCAGCTGCTTGAGCAGCCGCAACTGGTCGTCGGTGTCGATGATCGTGAAATTGCTTTTGAGGCCGAGCAGTTCGGCATGGCGGCGCAGCATTTTCGCGCCGATCGAATGGAATGTGCCTAGCCAGGGCATCCCTTCGACGGATTCTCCCATCAGCATACCGACGCGTTCTTTCATTTCGCGCGCTGCTTTGTTGGTAAATGTGACGGCGAGGATTTGTGCAGGCCATGCCAATCGCTCGGCTACAATGTGCGCCAATCTTGCTGTTAATGCTGCAGTCTTTCCTGTTCCGGCCCCGGCCAACACCAAGACAGGCCCTTCCGTAGTAGTAACTGCCTTTCGCTGGGCGTCGTTTAGCGAAGCCAGCCAAGGGTGTTCTTTTATCGCGGCGGGAGGCAAAATTTCATCAGTCACGCGCGAACGATTAGGGAACATGGGCGGCGGGAGCAATGCACTTTTCCGCTTTCCTTTGCATGCGGGCGATGCCAGCAAGGGCGGCATGACACAGGGTACAATGACGGGCGCATCGCACAAACGCATCCTCGGCGCGGCGATGGCTGGCACGGCTGTGGAGTTTTACGACTTCTATATCTTCGCCACCGCCGCTTCTCTCGTATTCGGGCCGCTCTTCTTTCCGACATCCAGCCCGGAGGCGCAGTTGCTGCAAAGCTGGCTGACCTTTGCGCTGGCCTTCATCGCGCGACCCGTAGGCGCGCTGGTGTTCGGCCATTATGGTGACCGGATCGGGCGCAAGGCAACGCTCGTCTGGTCGCTGATGATCATGGGGCTGTCGACCTTTTGCATCGCTCTGCTGCCGACCTATGCAGTGGCAGGGTGGATTGCGCCGCTGTTGCTGTGCGTGCTGCGATTCGGGCAGGGCTTCGGGCTGGGCGGCGAATGGGGCGGGGCGGCGCTGCTCGCGGTCGAAAATGCGCCTGAGGGCAAAAAGGCGCGCTATGGCATGTTCCCGCAACTGGGCGCGCCGGTTGGATTCGTCCTTTCCAACGGTCTGTTCCTGATCCTGGGGCTATTTCTCAGCGAAGCTGATTTCCGTGCATGGGGGTGGCGTATACCCTTTCTGTTGAGTGCCCTGCTGGTCGGTATCGGCCTGTGGGTGCGGCTGAAGCTGACCGAGACGCCTGCCTTCGCCGCCGCGCTTGAAGAAGCCCCGCCGCCGCGCGTGCCGGTGGCCGAGGTTGCCCGCACCCATCCGTTGCAGCTTTTCGGCGGCACCTTTGCCGCGATTGCCTGTTTTGCGATCTTCTATCTGTCGACCGCATTTGCGCTGGGCTATGGCACCACCCGGCTGGGGATCGCGCGCGAGGATTTTCTGGGTGTGCAGCTGATCGCTATCCTGTTCATGGCGGCGGGGATCATCGTATCGGGCTATGCGGCAGACCGGACGCGCCCGGCCCTTGTGCTCGCAGTCGGTTGCGCCGCGATGTTCGCCGCCAGCTTCACCACCGCGCCCTGGCTGGGAAGCGGCGACCTGTTCCTGACCGGCGTCTATCTGTCGTTGCTGCTGTTCGTGATGGGGCTGGTTTACGGCCCGCTTGGTGCATGGCTGCCGGGGCTGTTTCCGGCGCGGGTGCGCTATACCGGCGCATCGATCTGCTTTAACGCCGCCGGAATATTGGGTGGGGCGCTGGCCCCGAATATCGCGCTCAAACTTGCCGAACACGGGCTCGAATATGTCGGCTACTATCTCGCGGCAATTGCGGTGTTGAGCCTGTTCGGCCTGCTACTTCTGAAATCGCGCGACGAGGCGGCCGTCTAATATCGCCAGCCCGGCAGCGATCAGTGCGGCCCCGCCGATCTGTCCGCCCGACAGATGCTCGCCGAGAAAGGCGATACCAAGGATAACCGCGAGGATCGGCATCAGGAACGCCACCAGTTGCGCGTTCGACGCCCCCGACCGGTCGATCAGCCGGAAATAGAGCGTATAGGCCAGCGCGGTCGAGAACAGGGCGAGCGTTATTCCCGCAAGCGTCGCATCGAGGCGCGGCGGTGCCATCGTCCAGGGCTGGTCGACAAAGGCGACCACCGGCACCAGCATCAGTGCCGCCACCAGCGTCTGCCCGGTTGCAACCGCCATCGGGGTCAGCTCGGTCTGCGACAGACGCCGTCCATAAATGGCGGCAAAGCTGTAGAAGACGGTTGAAATGATGCACGCCAGCTGCGCGAGCAGATTGTTCGACAGCCCCTTCATCGCCTCTGGCCCGACCATCACCACAATCCCCGCCATCCCGATCAGCACGCCGATGATGCGGGCAGGCGTCGCCATTTCATCGCGGGTCAGGAAATGCGCAGTGATCACGCCCCATAAGGGCGTTGTCGCGTTCAGGATCGAGGCATAGCCGCTGTCGAGATATTGCTGGCCCCAGAAAAACAGCATGAAGGGCAAGGCGCAGTTGAGCGCGCCGACGACGCCAAGCAGCCCCCAGATGCGCGGCTGAGCCGGCAGTCGCTCCCCCATCAGCCGCATCGCGATCCACATCGGCGGAACCGCCAGCGCAAGCCGCATGAAGACGAGCGTGACCGGCGGATAGCTGCGCAGGCCGACCTCGATCAGGAAAAATGCCCCGCCCCACAGGATCGACAGGATGCCGATCAGCAGCCAGCCGGTGCCATCGAGTTTGGGCGCGCCCATCCCTGTCCTATTCCGGCCTCAGCAAGGTAATCCGCGCCTTGCCGATGTCGCGGATGGTATCGATTCCGAAGCCTTTGACGATGCTGTCCTCGCGAGTGCCGGTTTCGATGCTGACCAGCGCGCCCGATGCGATCCAGCCGAGCCGGGAAAGCTTGTCGAGCGCGACTGCACCGGCACCGGTGCCATATGGCGGGTCCATCAGGATCAGGTCGAAGGCCTCCCGCGCCGGGCCGAGCATCAGCGCCGATCCGCGCCTGAGGTCGCACCGGGGGGCGGCATCGAGTTTGGCGATATTGGTTTCCAGTGCATCGAGCGCCGCGCGATCCTGCTCGACAAACACGCAATGGGCGGCGCCACGCGATAGCGCCTCCAGCCCAAGCGCCCCCGAGCCTGAAAACAGGTCGAGCACCCGCAAGCCTTCGAACGAACCAAGACGGCTGGCAAGCATCGAAAACAGCGTTTCGCGCGTGCGGTCCGCCGTGGGGCGCGTGGTATCGCCCTTGGGTGCCACCAAAGGCCGCGAACGCCATGTGCCGGAAATAATTCTCATGCTTTCAATGTGTTCCGGAAATTGATCAGGTCCACCCGCCGCACCTCGTGCACCGCGCCCACCGGCAGGTCGGCGAGCAGGAAGGGGCCATAGCGGGTGCGGATCAGGCGGCTGACCTCCAGCCCGAAATGTTCGAGGACACGGCGGACTTCACGGTTCTTGCCTTCGGTAAGCGTCATTTCCAGCCAGCCATTGCGTCCGGTGCGCCGTTCCAGATTGGCGTCGATCTTGCCATAGCGCACACCTTCGATCTCGATGCCATGGATCAATTCCTCCAGTTCAGCCTGGCTGATGTCGCCAAAGGCGCGCGCGCGGTAGGTGCGCTCGACCCCGGTCGAGGGCAGTTCCATCTGCCGTTTGAACGCGCCATCATTGGTGAGCAGCAGCAGCCCTTCGGTGTTGAGATCAAGCCGCCCGATCGGCATCAACCGGGGCAAATCCTTCGGCAATATGTCGTAGATCGTCTTGCGCCCCGAAAAGTCGCGTTCGGCAGTCAGGCAATTGGCGGGTTTGTGGAACAGATAGAGCTTGGTCGGCTCGGGCTGCTTCACCGGCTGCCCGTCGACGGCAACGCCGTTCAGCGATTTCAGCAGCGTCGCAGGCGTTTCCACCTTCTCGCCGTTGAGCGTAATGCGCCCATCGGCAATCATCCGCTCGATCTCGCGCCGCGAGGCAACCCCCGCGCGTGCCAGCAGCTTGGCGATGCGTTCCTCGCCATCCTTGCGTTCAAGCGCGCCCTTGGAAGGGGCGGCATCGGGACGCGGCTTGCGTGCGGGTTTGCTGTCCCAGCGCAGGCGGGGCGGCTTTGTGGGCTGCGCTTTGCGCGTCTGCGGTCGTTTCGGGGGCTGTGCCATGTCCGCCCTTTGGCGCAGGATATTGCAAAAGTCACTGGTCATTCAGGAAAAGCACGCTAGGCAAGACCGATAAAAAGGGAGGGTTTCGCGTGTCGGTCGATCTGATCCGTTTCATCATTTTCGCGGGCATCCTTGTCGGCATCGCCTTTGTCGCGCTGACCAGCGCAAAATTCCGGCCCTATTTGCGCAAAAATCCTGCGGTCGCCTTCCTTCTCGGCATTTCCAGCGGCTTTCCGCTGACGCTGCTGGTGGCGACGCTGACCTTCTGGCT
>JADLBY010000163.1 GCA_020847445.1 Sphingomonadaceae bacterium
CAAGCCAAGCTCGCTCCGTTCAAAGTGCCGGTGCATTTCTGGCGCGTTCACGATCCGCTTCCGCGGCTCGGAACACAGAAAATTGACCGGGTGACGCTGCGTCGGCAGTATAACGAGAAGGTTCAGGCGTTCGAACAATAGACCTTCCGCAGCCGCGATGCTTCTTCTAAGCGCATTAGGATGAGTGGCACGACACGCAGCAAAGGTCGTCAACGCGACATAATCGATCGCGCAAAGGTCGCAGAGCTAGTCGCGTCAATTGCCGCGACGGCGGCGACGCATGGGCAGCGCGCCGAAGTTCTCGCGGTATTGCAGACGGCGTTGCGGGATGGCAGGGCCGAAATCGCGCGGCGGCTGGTCGCCCATCCTTCGCTCGGCCGAAGCTGCGCCAATGACCAGGCCTTTCTGATCGATCAGATCATCCGGATCGCCTATGATTATGTCAGCACCACCATGTATCCGGTGGCCAACCGCTCCGCTGCCGAAAGGATCGCGGTCGTGGCGGTGGGCGGATATGGTCGGGGGGAGATGGCCCCGCACAGCGATGTCGATATAGCCTTCATTACACCCTATAAGCGCACAGGCTGGACCGAACAGGTCGTCGAAGCGATGCTGTATCTGCTGTGGGATCTGGGCCTGAAGGTCGGGCAATCAAGCCGTTCAATCGACGAAACCATAAAAATGGCGCTGGAGGATCTGACGATCAGGACGGCCCTTCTGGAGGGCAGGTTCGTCTGGGGTGACCGCGATGTCTATGGCGAGACATCGGCCCGTTTCTGGAGCGAAGTTGCGGCAAAGACCGGCGCCGACTTCGTTGCCCAGAAAATGGTGGAACGCGACCAACGCCACAAGCGCATGGGCGACAGTCGCTATGTCGTCGAACCGAACATCAAGGACGGCAAGGGCGGCCTCCGCGATTTGCACACGCTCTACTGGATAGGCAAATATGTGCACCGGGTGCGTTCGCCGTCGGCGCTGGTCGAGGCTGGCCTGCTGACAAGTGACGAATATCGAGACTTCGAAAAGGCGGAAAACTTCCTATGGGCGGTGCGGTGCCACATGCACGATATCGCTGGCAGGGCCGAAGACCGTCTCACTTTCGATCTTCAGCGTGAGGTTGCCGAACGCATGCGCTTCGCGGCCAGACCCGGACGGTCTGCGGTTGAACGGTTCATGCAACTCTATTTTCTGAACGCGAAGACGGTTGGGGATCTTACCGGGCTGTTTCTTGCGCATCTGGACGAAGCGCATGCCAAGAAGGGGCGGAGATTTTTGCCGAGCTTTTCGCGCAAGCCGCGTAAATTGAACGGCTTTGTTCTCGATCGTGGACGACTGGCCCTGCCATCGGAAGACTTTTTCCAAGCGGCCCCGGTTCGCCTCATCGAACTGTTTCATCTCGCAGATCTGTTCGCGCTGGAAATCCATCCGCTGGCAATGCGGAGCGCGCGTCGAGACGCGCGGCTTATCGACAATGCGGTGCGCAACGATAGGCAGGCAAACCAACTGTTCCTCGATATTCTGTGCTCCCCGAGAAATCCCGAAAATGTCCTGCGATGGATGAACGAAGCAACGGTTTTCGGTCGCTTCATTCCGGATTTCGGCCGTGTCGTTGCCCAGATGCAGTTCGACATGTATCACCATTATACCGTCGATGAGCATTCGATCCGGGCCATTGGGCTGTTGGCCGAGATTGAACTCGGGGGGCACAAGGACGAACATCCCCTGTCTACCGCCATCATTCGCCAGATCATCAGTCGACGGGTGTTATATGTTGCGGTTCTGCTTCATGATATCGCCAAGGGGCGTGGCGGCGATCATAGTGTTCTGGGCGCGGAGGTGGCGCTGAACCTGTGTCCACGGCTGGGGTTGAGCGACGCCGAGACTGAAACCGTTTCCTGGCTTGTCCGCCACCATTTGCTGATGTCTGCGACGGCCTTCAAACGCGACCTGTCCGATTTCAAAACCATATTGGATTTCGCCCAGACCGTCACATCGGTCGAGCGCCTGCGGCTGTTGCTGATTCTGACGGTCGTCGACATTCGCGCCGTGGGTCCGGGGGTCTGGAACAGCTGGAAGCGCCAGCTCCTTTCGGACCTGTTCGAAGCGACGGAGGAAGTGCTGCGGCTAGGGCACAAACAAAAAGGACGCGACGAGCGGATCGAGAGCAAAAAAGCTGCTGCGCAATCGGCGCTTTCCATTCCGACGGAAAAATTCCGGCGGCTGGCAAGCCGGATGCCCGAAGCCTATTGGATTGCCGAACCGGACGATATCATTGAGCGGAACATGCGTCTCCTGCTGGCCGATGATAGCGGGCCGCTGGCGATCGACGCATGCTATTATCCTGAGCGCGGTGCCACGTTGATTACCGTGCTGGCCGCCGATCATCCCGGACTATTTTATCGCATCGCAGGGGCAATCCATCTGGCGGGCGGGAGCATTATCGACGCCAGGATTCATACCAGCACTGACGGCCTGGCGGTCGACAATTTCCTTGTTCAGGACCCATGGGGGCGGCCATTTCAGGAAGCGAGCCAGATCGAACGCCTCAGGCAGTCCATCGGCGACGCGCTGGCGAACAAGACAAAACTTTCGCCGAAATTGATGGCAAAGCCCGTCGCGCTGCGCCGCGCGGAAGCATTCAGCGTCGCGCCATCGGTTCTGATCGACAACAAGGCATCCAACCGTTTCACCGTCATCGAAGTGAGCGCAGCAGACCGGCCCGCCTTGCTGAACAATCTTGCTTTGGGGCTGTTCCAGTCGAAGGTCACACTGCACAGTGCGCATATCGCCACATATGGCGAACGCGCTGTCGATACATTCTATGTGACCGATTTGTTGGGCGGAAAGATCGAGAACAAGGGTCGGCTCAAAGCGCTTGAAGGCCGCCTATTGGATGCAGCCTCCGGATTGCCGCCAGATAATATCCAGGCTGTCGCATAGCGTTGCTAACGGCCTGAGCCCCCATCGCATCGCACAAAAGAAAAGGGTCGGCGGTTAAGCCGACCCTTTCCAAATTCGCTATCGCGAAGTGATTACATGCCCGAACCCGGACCGTAGCTCACTTCCACGCGACGGTTCTGCGCTTCGCGAACGCCGTCAGCGGTCTGGACCAGCGGAGCAGTTTCACCGAATGCTTCGGTGCTGATCACGCCGCCCGGAACGCCCTTCGACTCGAGATACGAGCGAACGGTTGCGTTACGACGCTGCGACAGGCCAACGTTGTAGCTTGCAGCACCCGACTTGTCGGCGTGACCGGCAAGCATGACGCGTGCGTTACCGCAGTTCGAATATTGTGCAACCGCGTTGTCGAGGGTCGAAGCAGCGTCAGGACGCAGGTTCGATTTATCCCAATCGAAGAACACGATGTACGGGCCGGAATTGCAGACCGGAGCCGGCGGGGGCGGCGGCGGCGGCGGGGGTGGCGGAGGAGCCACAACCGGCGGCGGCGGCGGCGGCGGAGCAACCGGCACAGGCTCGGGCTCACCACCAAAGTTATAAACGAGGCTGCCCATCAGCGAGTGCGAACGGAAGCGCGTGCTTACGTCACGACCGAGGCGATCCACCAGATCCACGCCCGAGGCGTTGAAGAAGCGATATTTGAGACCAACGTCCCAGCTGTCGCTCAGCGGAGCACGGATGCCGGCGAGAGCCTGCCAGGCAAAGCCGGTGTCCGAATCGTCGAGCCAGGTCGGAGCGGAGAGCGTATTGTGGACGTCAACACGGGCAACGCCAGCGCCAGCGCCAACAAAGCCCTGCAGGCCATCATCGTCACCGAAATCGAGCAGGCCGTTGACCATAAAGCTCAGAGCATTGGTGTCGCCCGAGGTATCATATGCACCAGAACCGACAACGGTGCTCGTGCTCAACGGAATGAGAGCGCCTGCGCTTGATGTTCCGGTGATATCGGCTTCGCGATATGAGGTCTCGGCTTCAAGCCGGAACCCACCGAAGTCATAACCAACTACAGCGCCAAAATCATAGCCGGTATCGGTGTCGAGTTTGACATCACCAGCAGCGAGATTCAAATTCATGTCTTCAACGAGCATCGCGCCGCCATCTACGCCGACATACCACTGGCCATCACGGGCCATTGACGGTGTTGCCAGAGCAGTGGAAGCGAGTGCCAAGCCTATGGCCAACTTACGCATCAACTTTCCCCTTCTTCTATCTTAGGAATGAAAATCGGTGAGCAAGTTGTATCGAGTCTGTTATCGCCATGCAAGCGACTTTGCGGCTAAACTGTTGCCAAAATGTCGCCTTTCCCAAGATTCGGCATCTGGTTTTGCGCTTCTTTACACCAAGGCCTGACATCGAATTACGGGCTTCAGCCTGTTCGAACGAGACCCAGATCCGACAACCGCGTCAGCAAAGCCGTGAGCAACGCGCGCGCTTCCGGGTCAACAACGGTTCCACCGGTTGGGGCAGTGAAAGCCGGTGGCAGGCTCCACTGCTGGCCGAGATAGTCGACAAAGCAGGATTCGGCCTTGTGCCATCGCCATTGATGCTCAACTGTGTTGTGCGCAACCCGGCGACGGTTGCATAAACCGGCGGCAAACCGCCATCGCCAACCTTCAGCAAGAAGGCACTTCCCTTTTCTGCGGGCATCGATACTGTCTCCTGTTCAGGCCGACTCAATCTGGGGAGAGGAAGTCGCCATGTTGACTATGATTTTGGCCGCTCAGGCCATGATTGCTGCACCCGTTTCTGTGCAGCAAAATGCAGATTCACCGGCATGTGCGGCGACACCTTTTGCGGTGTCGCTGAACCCGGAATCGGGCATTCCCGTCGTGCCGCCCTTTGGCTGGTCGGTTGCGGCGCAGGAACAGGCGTTGCGGATTTCGGGCAAGGTAGGCGAGGTGCAGGAAAAGCCCTTCGACCCCGATGGCAGATTGCCCTCGACCAACCCGGAAAACCGGGACCCGGCACAGGCATTGCCCGAATGCCGCAACGAACCGCCCAAGCGCCGCAAGCGCAAGAGCGACTATCCGATGGCCTGACGATCAGGCGGTCGAAAGCATCCTGATCCGGTAGTCGACAACACCCGCCCAGCTGGCCACAGGATTGCGCGTCACGAACGAACGCTGGAATACGCAACTTGCAATCCGCCATCCGGGTAGATCACGGGGCAAAGCCGCGATCGCATCCTCGACATGCCCGATCAGCTGGTGCAGCCGGGTCGCGCCTTCGCCATCGTCCCATATCGTCAAGCCGATACGGATTTCGCGACCGACGGCGGTTTTTGTGCTCCAGTCGGCGCTCATCCCGTCGTTAATCGACACATAGGGAAAGCCGGCCCGCGGCGGCGGACCGTCAAATACACCCAAAAGCGTTTCTGCCAGAACCGGATGCGTTTCCACTGCGGTCAGCAGCGCCGCTTGCAGCACTTCCACGGCATCGCTCATCGTCCAAAATTCCTCAGCTGGGGGTCGTCGATCATGCGTCGTTTCAGACCATGGCCCGACAGGCGCACAGCCTTGTCCAGCGGCTCAGCCTCGACGCCTTTTGGCAGCGGCGTCTGTGCAAGCCGGTGGATCACACGCATCAGCAGCCGGTCGGCCTTGCGGTCGGCAGCCGCCTGTAGGCGTTCAAACATCAGCGCGCCTCCTCGCAGGTCAGCACCATCCGCGCCGGATCGCGCGGATCGCTGACGATGGCGCGCACGCCAAGAAATCGCCCGCGCCACACCAGCCGGGTGCGCATGTCGATCCCTTCGCGCTTGCGCATCGTCACCTGCCAGCGCGGCATAGCCGAAAGGCTGTCCGCAGCGGTCAGATCTGCCGGAATCAGCGGCGACACCGCGACCCAGGCCGCGCCATCATAGGCATAACGCCCACTCGCCCCGCCCATGGCATCGCGATTGCCGAGCCGCCGTTCGATGGTCACACGTTCGCGCAAACTGCCCAGAAACTCGGCGCTCATATGATGCGCCTCCGTCGCCACGGGCGCAGCAAGGTGCGGACAGCTTCGGGTGGTCCGGGATCATCGGGACTGTCGCGGTGCAAATGAAGGTGGGCCGCGAGGCGCAGCACGCCGAGCCGGATCGCTTCGGGCAACTCCGCCCAGCTTTGCGCCATGCCCGCCGTGCAGGCAATTTCGACGCGACCGGCGGCACCCGGTTGCAGCACCCGCAGCCAGGCCTCGCCATGAGCGACAGATCGGCAAACCAGGGGCGCAGCCCTTCGGCCAGCGCGTCCAGTATCTTGCCCGCCAGCGGCAGGATCGCCTGTCGCCACAGCGCCTTGTTCGCCTCGCGGTAATTGGCATAGGTCGCATCACCCGGCAGCCCGAGCAGCATCGGCGGCACCCCGAAGCGGCGCCGACGCCACGCCTTCCGCCACCAGCCGCACCGCGCGCTGCGCCACGACATTGTTCAGATAGCCCTCGCGCAACTGCGCCTCATAGGATTTGGGCCATTCACCAATCACCCCGCCCGCAAAAGCGCGTGTAAGCGAGACATGCGTCTTGGCCGGACGCACAGCAGCACGCCCGGCCGACTTCCAGCCGAAGATTTTCATTCCAGACCTTCCAATGAAAAAATGGGTCACCCCCGACCTGATCGGGGGTCCATGGTTTGGGCCTTCGGTTTAAGCCCCGTTGTCAGGCCATGGATTCCCGCTTTCGCGGGAATGACAATTGCACTGCTAAAGTTGGCGCACCCTAGGCTCCACCCTGCGCTTGCCGAGCATCAATTCGCTCATCGCCCAGACCAGCGCATCGGCGCGGTCGGGGGACCGGCCGGGGCCTTCATATCCGCCGCCCGAAATCAGGCCGCACAGTTCGTCCTCCAGTTCGGGGAAGGCGCCGATGTGGAAAGCTTTGCCAGCCTCATAGAGCATCGCCACCGGCTCCGCCCGGGCAACCTTGCCGCGCGCGGCGTGCACCTTTTTCACCGGCATCGAAACATCGGCGGCCTGCAGAGTGGCGCCCACCATGTCGCCTCCATTATTCGCCTCCGCCACCACCCGGTCCGCGCCCCAGGCGAGTGCAGCGGCGGCAACCGCGCGGGCCCAGCCTTCGGGCGAACGGCCCTTCACGCTATGGTCGGCCAGCACATAGGCGCTGCCATCCCTACCCTTGCCCACCGCGACAATTCCGCAGGCATCGCCGCCGGTGCCGGCCGGAGGATCGACGCCGATGACGATGCGGACATAGTCTCCCCTCCCGCAGGCGGGAGGGGCCGGGGGTGGGCCTGACAAAGTTCCGACGCTCGCATCGCTCGCGCCCACCCCTAACCCCTCCCGCAAACGGGAGGGGGATATCCGGCAGCGCTCGATCAGATCACGTGTCCACAACGCATCTTCGGCATCCTCCAGAAATTCGCCGAGCAATTCCTGCCGCCCCAGCCGCGCCTTGCCGTAAACCTCTTGCATCGCTGCGCGGAAAGTTGCGGGCAGGTTCGACCGGTTGGCCTCCATCGCGCCGCGGGTGATCGCAACACCGCCTTCCTGCAACAGCCGCCGCACCAGCGGCACCGCGCGCGGAGTGGTGGTGGCGATGGTGCGCGGGGTTTCGCCCAAGCGCATCGTCATCATCAGATTATCCCAGGCATCAGTGCCCTTTTCCCATTTCGCCACCTCATCCGCCCAGGCGAGATGATGTTCGGGGCCGCGCAGTGCCTCCGGCTCCGACGCGGCAAAGACATTGGCGATCGCCCCGTTGGGCCAGACCAGCCTTTTGA
>JADLBY010000164.1 GCA_020847445.1 Sphingomonadaceae bacterium
ACCAGTCTGGTTTTCGGGGTGAGGGCATGGTTCTGAGGTCGCCCAATGCCCCCAGACGCCGACGCATGCATGTGTTCGCCAGCCGGGTTCATAGGTGGCTGGCACTGTTTATTGGCGCCCAATTGCTGATCTGGTTTGCCAGCGGGGCGCTGATGAGTTTTCTGCCGATCGAAAAAGTGCGCGGAGAACATCTCGTTGATCGCGCAGCTGTCAATCCGATGCCCAAAGCGATGCGGTTTGTGGATCCGGCCCGGGTGCTCGCTTCGACCGATACGCCGGTCGCGGCAATCACATTTCGCATGCTGGGCAATCGGCCGGTCGCCGAGTTGAACACGACGAGAGGGACGCGGCTATTCGACGCAGAAACCGGTGCCGCAATCGGACCCGTCAACGCAGATCAAGCCGCGACTATCGCGCTGGCGGCCTGGCGCGGGGCGACGAAACCATCGACTTCGACAATGCGCGTGACTGAGGAAAGTCCCGAATATCGCGGCGATCTGCCGGCGTGGCGCGTCGACCTTACCGATCCGGATAACACGGCGGTCTATGTCGTGGCAGGGAATGGCCGAATTTCTGCAGTACGAACTGGCACATGGCGTCTCTATGATTTTTTCTGGGGACTCCATATCATGGATTGGAAGAGCCATGAGAATTTCAACACGCCCTGGCTGCTTGGCTTTGCCCTTGGTGCTTTGTTTCTGGGCGTTTTTGGAACGATCCTGCTTTTCATGCGCTGGCCGTTCCGTCGTCGCCCGCGGTAGCCTTGACGCCTGCTAGCGGCTCGGAAGCGCCAGCATTGCCGGGTCGATGCGTTCATCGTTCCACTTCAGACCCCAATGAAGATGCGGACCGGTCGCACGTCCGGTCTTGCCCACAGCACCAATCCTCTGGCCTTGGCGGACCATTTCGCCAAGTTTCACATCGATGCGCGAAAGATGCAGGAACGCACTGTTGAGACCCAGCCCGTGGTCGATCATCACAAGATTGCCTTCAAGAGTAAAAGGTCGCGCTGCTGACAGAATCACGACCCCGTCTGCGGGTGCCAAGACCGGCGTGCCTGTCCCGCTTGCCAGATCGACACCGGCATGAGGCGCGCCGGGCGAACCGGCATAGATGCGTTGCGCCCCGAAGTGCCCGGTGATGCGTCCCGGGACTGGCCAGATGAAATCCTGTCGCCACCCCTGGGCACCGGTGACGATCCTGCGCGCGGACGCGATCTGTTCAAGTTCGGCCGGTCGCCGTGCTGCGAATTCTGCGTCTGGTCCGGAATAATGCGGCAGGCGGGAGAGGTTTTCCACAATCCAGCGGGTGGGGGTCACCGGCACTGTTTCTGTAAGGCTGGTCCCGTCGTCGAGGACTGCCGTCAGGACAGTGGCAGCCCCATAGTCACGCCCGAACCCTGCAATAAAGTGACGATCCGGGGCGAAGGGCACGTCATGCCCGTCGATCACAAGCCGGATTGTGCGCGGCGGAACGACGCCTCGAACCAATGCGCCTTGTTGCGGTTGGCGATTGATCTGAAAGGGCCCCGAAGGCTGCACGGCAATCGGTACAACACCTCCCGCAGGCTGAGGCGCTGCATCGGCTCTTATACAAAGGAGCGCCAATCCCAAAAGCACCGTTGCGGTGCGGAAGGATGTCATTCCTCCAGCATGGCCTTGGTGGCTATTTCCGCTGTCGCATAAGGCTCCTGGCGGGCCACGCTCCAATAACGCAGCAAGTCCAGGGGGATAGGCGCGCCGGATTTGGCACAAACAACATGTTCACCCTGAGCGAGAACGCGAAAACCGTTCGCCATATAGTGGAGCTTCGCTGTCCGGCCTTGAGACATCAACATTGGCATCAAACCTTCATTTGCCGTCAAAGCAGGCTGGGCTGCTCGGGCTTTGGACGATCATAGGCCGGTCTGCCCTCTTGCTCAACCCGCACGGAGACTTCACCATCCGCAAAGGTCAGGGTGAGCATCTTGGCGCGATTGGCTTTTGCAACGCTGCTCACGACTCCGCCCTGTCGGTCTTTCACCAGAACATAGCCGCGTTGCAGCGGCTTTTCGGGGTGAAGCGACTCTGCAAGTCGCCAGATCTGGGTCAGGCTTTGTTCGGCATTGGCCAAGCGCTGCGTCAGCATTGCGGGCCGAAGCGCTCCACTGACGCGGGCGAGGTCGCCGCGAGCGTCTGAAAGCCGATGCGAGAGCCCACGACGCAACCGGTCACTGAAATCATCGACCTTCTGCCTTTGCGGACCGAGGAGCGTATCCAGCGAAGGCAATCGCCGCGCCGTGGCGATCAGACGCTCATCGGCACGTTCGGCATAGCGGCGGACGGCTCGCA
Organism: Sphingomonadaceae bacterium; assembly: GCA_020847445.1. Taxonomy (GTDB): domain Bacteria; phylum Pseudomonadota; class Alphaproteobacteria; order Sphingomonadales; family Sphingomonadaceae; genus Sphingorhabdus_B. The sequence goes on from JADLBY010000164.1 coordinate 2,331, forward strand.
ATGCGCGAGCCTGTGCCGATTGCAGGCCTGCGAGCAGTTCTGCGCGGACTGGCACCGCAAGCTCAGCTGCAGCCGTTGGCGTCGGTGCGCGGACATCTGCCGCAAAGTCGCACAGTGTCGTATCGGTTTCGTGCCCGACAGCGGAAATGACCGGGATTGTGGATGTGGCCACAGCCCGGACGACGACTTCTTCGTTGAAGGCCCACAGATCCTCGATCGAGCCGCCTCCCCGTGCGACAATAATCAGGTCCGGGCGGTCCGCGCCCTGCATCGCCGAAAAGCCCGAAACCGCCGCAGCGACCTGTTCTGCCGAGCCGTGCCCCTGCACCAGCACCGGCCAGACGATCACCCGGGTCGGGCATCGGTCAGCCAGTCGATGCAGGATATCACGAATGACTGCACCAGTTGGAGAAGTCACAACCCCGATCGTGCGCGGCAGGAAAGGCAGCGGGCGTTTGCGAGCCGGATCGAACAGCCCTTCGGCTTGGAGCTTTGCCTTCAGCTTTGCGAGCAGCGCCAGCAGGGCACCTTCGCCTGCGATTTCCATCGAGTCGATGACGATCTGGTAGCTGGACCGCCCCGGATATGTCGTGAGCTTGCCCGCTGCGATGATCTCGACACCGTCCTGGGGCACGAACGGGATGCGCGCGGCATTGCCTTTCCACATCACGCCGTCGATCTTCGCATTCTCATCCTTCAGAGAGAGGTAGAGATGGCCGGACGTTGCGCGCTTGAAGCCCGAAATCTCGCCGCGGATGCGGACATGGCCAAAACCCTGCTCGACATGACGTTTGAGAGCTGACGATATTTCGCTGACCGAAAGCACACCCGAATTGTCGCCCTGCCGTTCCTCGGCTAGGAGGCGCATCTCATCAAGCGGGGGCGTGTCTTCTTCCATGAATATCCTTTTGATCGGCAGCGGCGGACGCGAGCATGCGCTGGCATGGAAGCTCGCGCAATCGCCCTTGTGCGATACACTCTATGCGGGCCCGGGCAACCCCGGCATTGCCGAGGAAGCGGAACTGGTCGATCTGAACATCGCCGATCACGCAGCGGTTGTAGCGTTCTGTGCGGGCCACGATATCGGTCTGGTCGTAATCGGCCCGGAAGGTCCGCTGGTCGATGGTCTTGCCGACGTCCTGCGCAGTGCGGGCGTCCCCGTCTTCGGCCCAAGTGCCGCGGCCGCGCAACTCGAAGGGTCCAAAGGCTTTACCAAGGATTTGTGCACGCGCGCTCATATCCCGACTGCGGCGTATGCGCGGCATGATGACATGGACGCGGCGTTGGCGGACTTGCCGCGCTTCGGCTTGCCTGTCGTGATCAAGGCCGACGGTCTTGCTGCGGGCAAGGGCGTTAT
>JADLBY010000165.1 GCA_020847445.1 Sphingomonadaceae bacterium
AGTGGCACGACAAGAACGCCGGTCTGTGCCTGTCGGCATCCGAAGACGACCCTCGGCTAAATGCAGATGATCGCAGTCGCGCATATGACGCGCACCGGCACCATGCAGCGAGTGCCGCAGCAATTCGCCTGAAACTCACTGACGAGAAACGCGCCCTTCTCCGCGCCCTCCAATCAAAGGACAAAGCAGAATGACTGACATAGACAAGCTGGCAGCGAAGGCGCATTGGAGTGTGGAGGCCACGTCATATCGTTTCCCGCCTAGGCACAACATCGGCAACGCCATCATCTACGACCCGACGCCGGGCGGCAAAAAGAACGCGGACGGGTCAACCAGTTTCCAACTGCGTTTCCCCGCAATCGTATTGACCGAATTGGTTGACGATCAGGACACGGCGCTGGCTGACATCGCGAACGCCTTGAACCAGTACGACACGATCAAAGCCGACCGCGACCGCCTCACTGCTAGGGTGGCGGAACTGGAGGCGGCGATGGAGCCGTTTGCGAAGCACATAGATGAAATGAAATTCGACCTAGACAACCACGGCGACGAGTTGCCCGACGATCAATCGGTTGGCTGGGTGTATGTGACAAACGGCGACTTTCGCGCCGCCCGCCGCGCCCTCGCATGCCATTTACCCAACGGGAAATCACCCGCCACGGAACCGTGGTCTGGTATTTCAGGCGCGGCAAAGGCAAGCGCGTCAGGTTGACAGGCGCGTTCGGCTCTCAAGAGTTTAGCGATTCATACGCTGCGGCGCTTGCCGGCGCACCGCAATCAGTCAAAACCAAGAACCCGGCCTCGTCTTTGCGATGGCTCGTCAATCAATATCTGGAAAGCGGTCGCTTTGCCAAACTGAGCGGCGAGACACAAAAAATGCGTCGCCGCGTCCTGCTATCGGTCTGCAAAACTGGTGGCGACCTGAATTTCCGCAACATCACCGCAGATGATGTGCAGCGCGGCAAAGTCAGACGCGAAGCCACCCCCGGCGCTGCCGTCAACTACGTCAAGATCATGCGAGCGCTTTTCAATTTTGCAAAGGACAGCACCTGGATTGCAGAAAATCCGGCCGAAAATATCAAAGCCACCGCGCCCCGAACTGACGGACACCACACATGGACCGTCGAAGAAGTCGCGCAATACCAGACAAAGCACCCGACTGGCACTCAGGCGCGACTAGCATTGGATCTGATGCTTTACACCGGCTTCCGGCGCGGAGATGCCGTGATGCTTGGGAAGCAGCATGTCAGGGACGGGTTGATAACCTACAGGACTGGGAAGAAGGGTGTTATGGTCGAAATCCCGGTGTTGCCGCCGCTTGCCGCGTCGATTGCCGCAACACAAACGGGTGATCTGGCATTTCTCTGCACGTCGCGGGGTCAGGCATGGACGAAAGAATCGTTCGGAGCATGGTTCGCCGATCAGTGCGTTGCTGCTCGCGTTCCGGGCCGCGCGCACGGGCTCCGCAAGGCCGGAGCGACCATTGCCGCCGAAAACGGCGCGAACGAATTTCAACTGTCGGCAATGTATGGCTGGAACGACACTCGCATGGCTCTGACCTATACAAAACGGGCGAACAAAAAGCGGCTGGCGAAACAAGCAGCGAACGCTCTATACCCGCACCTTGAATCGGGTGCGGGCGTCAGCGCGAATAACTCAATAAAATCAAAGGCCGAAAAATAGGTCTCGAATCCTGTCGGGATCGCCACAAATTTCCCTAAGTGTTTGTTTTTGTTGCGTAAAATGACATACTTTCCCGCACTCAACAACTTGAATGGCCCCTTGATTTCATTGAACAATCCTGTGTCGGTCCCGCACCCATGAACCGCCGCCTACGCCTCAAATGGAAACGCACATGGAACGACAAGCCCCGTGATTTCACGCCTCTGAACGAGACCGGCGTGGAAATCGGCAGGGTCTACTATCGCGGCACTGGCGCGCCGGGAACACATTGCTGGGTATGGTTCGGCCACGGCGGCGTGACGCATGTCCAGTTCGGTCAGGGCGAGGGCGAGACCAAGATGGACGCCTGCGAGGCTTTGGAGCGCGCCTATTTCGCGAGGCAGGCCAGATCGGCTACACTGGACCAATGATCAAGCCGCCCATCCCCAACCACCCAGACCGCGCCATCCACTGTCAGGAGGCGCTGGAGCCATTGTTTCGCTCGCTGGTGGAAACAGAGCCATATACCAACTGGCAGGGCGATGAGAGTGAGTTTTGGCCATTGCGCCGCGATGCGAAGAAGGCTGGATGGGAACCGGGCGAAATCGACACGGCGCTGACTGCTCTTGCGATCAACTGGCGCAAGTCCCGGTTTGAGCAGGCCAAGACTGACGCGGCGGCACTCATCGCCAGGAAGTTCGGGAAGCCTCGCGCCGACTGACCAATGACCTGGCTCAGCCTGATCATCTTCGCCGTCTCGGCATTCGCGATCTGGAACCGATCGACAGTTGGCTATGTTGTCGCCGGACTGGCCAATGCCGCGCTTGTCTGGCTGATCTGGCGCGGGTGATAACCATTTTCCCGGCGGCGGGAAAATGCCCCCCCCAACGCAAAAAAGCCCGCCAGCCTTTCGGCCAGCGGGCAGTTTGCGCGGCGCGAGGGGAGGTTCGCCGCTATTTCTGAGCGTCGATGATCGCTGCTTTTTCGAAGGTCAGCGAATAGACCTCGCCAATCGCGAATTGCTCAATCGCAGCCGGATTGGTGATTGTGATCGACAGATCGCCGGAAGGGGTCCACTTCGACCAGTCGCTATTGCCCTCCGGCAGACCCTTCAGATAAGTGCCAAACGCTGCACCCATCTTGATTTCAACATTCACGTCGCCGGGACTTTGGGTTGCCCGATGATTGATTTCCTTCACATAAAACATTGCTTGGACCGTCATCGGTCTTCTCCTTGATATGCCGGAAACCGCCGGCGCGGATTGTTAAGCCGGGTTTCGCTGCTATTTCGGCAGCTTGAATTCGATTGACGCGCTGCGGATCGCGCCGGTTTCGGTCAGCCATTCCCAGTTGGCCGACGCCACGTCGCCCGGCTGCAACGGCGGGCAGGTCGAGCCGGTCCATCTATCCGGCGTCAGCCATTTGACATCGCCAGGATACACGCCATCACGCGGCGGATATTCGGCCCGCCCGCCCGAACCGCACAGCTTGCGGCCCGCTCGCCAGAAGCTTGCGCCCCACGACGCATTGATCGGCGCACCTTCGACGCGCAACAGTTGGCCGATCTCGCGCCTGTCCGCGTCCCAATGCAGCGATACCGGCACGATGGCGCGCGGCGGTGGTGGAGCCGTAACATCTTTGACAAATGTCGACCCGCCATAACCAACCATCATCGATAGGGCCAAGGTCGCGACGGCGGAGCCTGTGGTGAATGCAGCCGATTGCAGTCCCATCATGTCAAAGTCCTTTCATCGCCAGCATGACGCCGATCGCTGCCCCAATCGGCGCGACGATTGTCGCAATGCGGCCAATGATGACGACCGCGCTGATGATGGTCGCAGCGGACTTGATCTTGTCGAGCACTTCCGGCTCGATATGCACGTAGCTTTCAATCATCTCCCTGACGAGTTCGCGGATTTGCGCCCGTTCGAGCGGGGTAAAGTCGCCATCGGCAAAGCCGTGGCCTGTGAACCGCGATTTCTTGCCGTCCATCAAATCCCCCTGTCGATTTCAGATTTCTTGCCTGTCGCGATCAGGCAGCCCATGTCATCGATCACACGGATCAGCGACCAGCCGCCCGTGTCGGAGCGGGTCAGGAGAAACACGGTGTCGCCCGAAATGAGCCGGATCATCGGTTGCTCGCCGAATTTGGTCCGCAGTCCGTTCAACAAATCCGGTAGTGGCGCACACAATGGTTGCGCCCGCGCCAACTGCGCCATCATCAGCAGGCAGAACAGCGCGGCGGCGATCAGGATCATCATCACGGTTCGGTGTGTCATGGTCGCCATCCGCACAACTGCTGACCGGTCAGATTGTGCCGCAGAACAGCGGCGACACGTTCATCGGTCATGGCCTGTATTTCAGCCGCAGACGGGCGCTGAGGCTTGGCGATGGCACAGAACGACCCGGAAGCCGTCTGACACGCAGACAGCGCCAGAAGCGCGGATATGGCTATCGCCTTGACCATTTCGACAGTTCCTCGCGTTGATTGGCCGGCGGCATTGCGCCAATGTCGTTATCGACACGATCTGCAATGTCGCGCGCTTCGCGCTCGCGTTCGGCCTGTTTTGCCCGTTCGGCCTTGGCCCCTGCCATGCGCTGCTGGACAACGAGCGCCACCAATCCGAATGCGCCAGCGATGTAGGGCCATGCCCATGACAGGACAGAGAGAATGAGCGCACTCATTTCGACCACCCGAAGCGACGAGCCAGCCAATACCAGCCCTCGGCAATGAACGGCGCGATGGTGCCAAGACCGAGACTGACCCATTGCAACAGATCGGGATCAGCCACGATGTCCGCAGCCTCACTCTCGTTGATAAGACCAAACAGCAGCAGCGGCACCGTCAAATAGCGGAGTGCAATTCGGATGAACGGAGCCATCAGCGGCCTCCCTTGAACAGTTTCAGGATCATTTCGGCCAGTCTTGCCCAGAAGCCGCCAGAAACCGGCGCAGGCGAAGTTTGTGGCGCTGGCAGGATTGTTGGGATCGGAACCGGCTTGTGCGTGTCAGCGGGCGGCTGTGTTGACGGTAAGCCACCAAACTCGTTTGCCAGATTGACGCGCCGCGCCGGGCCGGGAAACCGGTCATAGACAAGCCCCGTCCCATCGCCGGAATAAAGGCCCTGCCCAAACAGTTTCTGCTCTTTTTGCCGGCGACTGATAATCTCTGGCGGCTTGCGCCACTGCATGATGTCGCGGATCGCGCCAGTCCGATCCCCGGCATTGAACCGCTTCACCCATGTCGCCCGGTTGATTGCGCCAGTGTTGAAGTCGAACGACACGGCAGCATCGAACTCATGCTGTTTCAGCGTGACCGTGAAAGCGGCATTGACGCGCTTCTCATACTTCGCAAGGTCCGCCCGAAACATATCGAACGCCTCTTTCACGGTCAGCTTGCCCTTGAAGGTCGCCGGATTGAGCCCCCCCGCAGCCTTCGTATGGCCGACACCGATTGTCAGGACGCCAACGCTGTCCTTGTAAGGCGTCAGTACGATAGCTTCGTGGCCGATGATTTCCATCGCACCTTGCAGGCTGGTTTTCATGTCAGGCATGGCTTCGCTTTCCCCCGGCGTTCACCGGGCGGTTATCAGTGCTTGATGGATTGGCCGTGAGGCCGGAAATGTCAGTTGAAGGTCAGCCCCGCCGACCGACGCGGTTCTTGCGGTTGATGACAAACAGCGTGCCAACGGTCGACAGGCCGGCAAACATCACGGCTCCAATGGGCGCGAACCCGGCCTGCGCAACGCACGTCGCCAAATCCCAATGCGCACCGAAATAGCCAAGCCAGCCGTCATAGCTGGCGTAGAACTGGTCATGTGCTTTGCAGCAATGCGCCCAATCGGAGCCGGTGCCGCCGAGCCATGTTGGCCATCCATCGGGAAAGGCAGTGCAATAGTCGGTCATTGCGGACTGTCTTTTGGCATTGTGGCGATTTGCATCCAGGCGGTATCAATGTCGCTTGCAGTCAATCCGACCGCTGGCGCAAGTTGATCAAACAGCGGATCTGACCGCTCGTATGTGTCGCTGGACAGATATCGTGCCTTTGCAACCGCACGCTGAAATTCATCGGGCATGGCCTCAATGGCAGCTTCAATCTTGTCAGATACTTGCAGCACGCTCACCATGGCGAGGAACTGCCAACGCCTCAGCGGAAAATCGTGTGGCGTTTTGGCCCGTGCAGGCCGGATCGTGATGACGCTCATTTCTTGGCCTCCTGTTCAGCAAACCACGCATCCGCGCCGATCCCGTATCCGTCTGGCGTTGAAAAATCAGCAGTCCACAGGTCGCGCTGGCTGCGGTCGGTGGGAATGTCCGCGTCGTCCACGATGCGGTAGGGAACGCCAGCGGGAACGTCCTTGCGTGCAACATGGTCGATCGGCCAAGAGGCGTTTGGGACGAGCACGGCGATGGTCTTGTTCTTTGGGTAGATTATGCGCATTTTATCCTCCGAAAACGACCACACAGATTTCGCTATTGTCCTGGATCGTGCCCGAGCCGTAGTGGTTGCGGATTCTGACGGCGCTTACTGTTTTTAGCAGTGCTCCACTGGGAGTGCCTGCGATCGCCACACCACCGCCAGCAGCGTTCACAGCGCCGACGCCAGTGTTGTACTGTCCAGCCGTGCCGACAACTGCGTAATCGGCTGATGCAAAAGGTGTTGTAAAGTTGATGGTGTAATCTCCGGTGCCGTTGTCGGTGATCGATGACACATTGAAACTGTCGCGTATCGCCACGGTGCCAGTGCCGTTGAAATTCACCCACGCTTTAGCGAGTGCCGCAGATGGAACTGCCACCGCTGCGATCTTGTTGTCGATCGCCGTGGTCGCATCCGTCGAGCCGCCCCATGTATTCCAGGCAGGGCCGGACAGCGCGCCCGTTGAACTGATCGATGACACCAGCGTTGCGCCGGAATAGAAATCGAAGCCGCCGCCTGTTGCAGTAACGACATTCAATTTGCCGGCTGTCACCGATAGTCCGTATGATGTGGAGTAGATCGCCAATTGTTTCGACAGATCGGTTGGCGAGGCGGCGTAGCCACCTGTAGTAGCAAGACCTTCGGAGAACGTCGCCCGTTTGGGAAACATCATGGCCGCTGTCGTAGGATTGATTATGTATGCAGACGCCGCCGCGCCCTGCACCCAATGCGAGAAAGTCGACGATGTTACTTCTGTAAGCAGCAGATGCTTGGTTGCACCGCCTTGTTGAAATGAAATTTGTGCGCGCTGGCTGACATCTGGCCCGTTGAGGATAAGAAGCTGAGTTCCAGATGCGGGGCTGATAGTCAGATTGCCGGTCAACGTCCCGCCTGACAGCGGCAGTTTCCCCGCCAGCGCAGCATCGGTCTGCGCCTGGCTGTAGAGCGACAGGTTCGTCCTGAACTGTGCAGCGTCGTAGTCCGAACCGTTGTTTGCCAGCGCAGCGAACCCATCCGGGACTTGCGCAATGGGAACCTTGCCGACCGCATCGAGCGATGCATACCCGTTTGGTTGGCCCCGA
>JADLBY010000166.1 GCA_020847445.1 Sphingomonadaceae bacterium
ATGGGAAGGAAATCGGCGAGGAGTTTTTCGACGATATCGGCGGCATCCAGTCGACCGAAATCTTCGTGATGCACGACCGGTCGCAATCGACCGACAAAAAGATTCTGGAACAGCTTCGCAAGGCCGATGGCATATTCATCGCGGGGGGCGATCAGGCGCGCTATGTCCGCTATTGGCGCGGCACGCCGGTTGCCGAGATACTGACCGCGCATGTGGCCGCAGGCAAACCGTTGGCAGGCACCAGTGCGGGCCTCGCGATGCTGGGCGAGAAGTTATATGGGGCCATGGATGATGGCAGCATCCGGTCGCCCGAAGCGCTGGCCGACCCAATGGGGCCGGCGAACACCATCGAAGGCGATTTTCTGCAGATCGCGCTGCTCAAAGCTGTGGTGACCGACACCCATTTCAAGGAACGCGACCGGCTGGGCCGCCTGCTCGCCTTTGTTGCCAAGGCGCAGGCGCAGCGTGGCCCCGGCCAGCCCGCAATGATCGGTCTGGGCGTCGATGAAAGCGCCGCAATCGCCGTCGAACCCGACGGCACGGGCCGCGTCTATGCAACGGAAAAGGACGGTTTTGGCTGGGTTGTCGACGGGGCCGGTTTGCGCGATGTGAAGGCCGGGCGGCCGCTCGATGCTCCGCGCGTCAGGGTGACGGGCATTGGCCCAGGATCGGTTGTCCACCTGCCATCGGGCCGCGTCGATGCCCCGGTGTTCGAACGATATTATGCGGCGCGCGCCGGAGAACTGGTCGAGGTGCCGCGTTGGTCGCTCGCGATCCACGGCGGTGCGGGCATTATCGAACGGGGCAACCTGAGCAAGGAAAAGGAGGCCGCCTATCGCGCCGGACTTACCGAGGCGCTGCGCACGGGTTCGGCGATCCTGGAAAAAGGCGGCACCGCGATGGACGCGGTCAATGCGACGGTGCGTGTGCTCGAAGACAATCCGCTGTTCAACGCCGGGCGCGGCGCGGTGTTCACGGCAGAGGGGCGCAACGAACTCGACGCGGCCATCATGGATGGAAAGACGCAGAAGGCAGGCGCGGTTGCAGGCGTCACCCGCACCCGGCATCCGATCGATCTGGCGCGGGCGGTGATGGAAAAATCGCCGCATGTAATGCTGAGCGGGGCCGGGGCAGACCGATTTTCCGTCGAACAGCATCTGGAACAGGTCGATCCGTCATGGTTCCGCACCGAGGAACGCTGGCAGGGGCTGCTACGATGGCGCGAAAAGCAGGTGGCGGCGGTTGATCCCACCCATTTGTTCGGAACGGTCGGCGCGGTCGCGATCGACGCGCAGGGCGATCTGGCAGCGGCAACCTCGACCGGCGGGATGACGGGCAAACGCTGGGGCCGCATCGGCGACAGCCCCGTGATCGGCGCGGGCACCTATGCCAAAAATGGCCAATGCGCGGTATCCGCCACCGGATCGGGCGAATATTTCATCCGCGAAAGCGCGGCCCGGCAGGTGTGCGATCGTGTGGCCTGGAATGGCGAAAGCCTGGCGGGCGCGGCGCAGGCGACGATCATGGCGGTGGGTGCGATCGGGGGCGATGGCGGCCTGATTGCCATGGGCCCCGACGGCCGCCCCTATTTTGCGATCAACGACCTTGGCATGTATCGCGGCAGCGTGACTGCAGGGGGCGACCCGCAAACCGCGATTTTTGCCGATGACAGGCTGGCACCATGACGATGCTCGCCGAATCCCGCCTCGACGACACCGACAAGCGGCTCTTGTCGTTGTTGCGCGACGATGCGCGGCAGACGATCGCGCAACTGGCCCAGGAATTGGGGATTTCGCGCGGGCAGATCTACACGCGGCTCGCAAGGCTGGAGGAGGAACAGGTCGTTGCGGGCTATACGGTTCGCCTTGGCCATGCCTTTACCGCAAGCCGGATGCGCGCGCATGTGATGATCAAGACGCTGCCGCGTTTCCACCGCGAGGTCGAACTGGCCCTTGCCCGTCTGCCGCAGGTGCAATCGATCCACGCGATCAGCGGCGAATATGATGTGATTGCGATGCTGGAAACCGATGGCAGCAACAGCCTCAACGAACTGATCGACGATATCGGCCTGCTCGAAGGCGTCGAACGAACCACAACTTCGGTAATACTGGCCACCAAGCTGGAGCGGTAGGCGGTTGGCGCATCGCCGGTTAGGCGCAATCAGCGCCGCGATGCAGCATCAGATGATCCCCCTTGCGGCGAGTGCCGCCAGGGCAGCGGCATCGAGCCCCAGCCGCTCGCCATAGATTTCGGCATTGTGCTCGCCGGGTCGGCGCGAAGCGGGCCGACGGACCGACGACGGTGTATCCGAAAGACGCGGCATCGGGGCCTGCATCCGCACCTGCCCGTGCAGCGGGTGCTCGACCGCAACCACGGCCTCACGCGCGGCGATGTGCGGATCGGACAGGATTTCCCTGCCGGTGAACACACGGCCAGCGGGCACCGAATGTGCGACCATCAGCGACTCTACCTCGTCCACGCCCAATCCGGCGGTCCAATCGTTGATCAGCCTGTCCAGTTCGGCCTGGTTCGCCCCGCGCGCGGCATGCGTTGCAAATCGCGCATCGCTTGCCAGTTCGGGCTGGCCCATCGCGTCGGCCAGTCGCGCGAAGATCGCATCGCCATTGCCGCCGATCATGAACTCGCCATCCTTGCATCGATAGACGTTTGACGGCGCGATACCGGGCAGAATCGATCCCGAACGCTGGCGGACAATGCCCGACACGTCATATTCGGGCACCAGGCTTTCCATCACCTGCAGCACCGCTTCATAAAGCGCGCTGTCGATCACCTGCCCCTTCCCGCTCCGTTCCCGCGCATGCAGCGCGGCCAGCACGCCCATACAGCCATAAGTGGCGCAAAGCGTGTCGCCGATCGAAACCCCCATGCGGGCAGGCGGCCGGTCCGGATCGCCCACAATGGCGCGCCAGCCGCCCATCGCCTCGCCAATGCCGCCAAAGCCCGCGCGGGACGAATAGGGGCCGGTCTGGCCATAGCCCGACATCCGGACGATGATGAGCCGGGGGTTGATGGCGTGGAGTTCCGCAGGCCCGAGCCCCCATTTCTCGACTGTGCCGGGTTTGAAATTTTCAATCATGACGTCGGCATCGGCCAGCAATTGGCGGGCGAGTGCCTGCCCTTCGGCAACGCGCAGATTCGCGGTCACCGAACGCTTGTTGCGGCCGATGACATCCCACCAGACCTTGTGCTCACCATTGCCCCATTGCCGCATCGGATCCCCCACCTCCGGGGGTTCGATCTTGACGACGTCGGCACCCATATCGCCCAGCAACTGACCGCAGAAGGGTCCGGCAATCAGCTGACCCATTTCGATGACTTTCAGATCCTTCAGTGCACCTGCATTGTCCGCAATCATTGTCCGCCCCCAGCCGGAAATCCGCCAGCCCTTGCCAGTTTGGAAGGAAGTTCCTTGCCCATCACGCCGCCCAGCCAGCGCGATGCAGACAGCAGCGCGTCTAGATCGACGCCGGTCCTTATGCCTGACCGGCCGAGCAGGTAAACCACATCCTCGGTCGCCACATTGCCCGCCGCACCGGGCGCGAACGGGCATCCGCCAAGCCCGCCGAGCGCCGCATCTACCGTCGTGGCGCCTGCCTCCACCGCGGCCCATATATTCGCGATGCCGGTGTTGCGTGTATCATGGAAATGGACGCGCACGGGTATCGGGCTGATCGCGGCCCTGACCGCCGCGACCAATGCGGCCACCTCTGACGGCACAGCTACGCCGATCGTGTCCGCCAGGGCTATTTCACGCGGCTCGGCACCGGCCAGCCGCCGTGCCATGTCCACAACGCGCGCGGGTTCGACCGTGCCGCCGAACGGGCAGCCAAAGGCCACTGCGATTGTCACCTGTACGCTGCGACCCGCCGCACTGGCCATCGCGATGATGCGCCGCGCGACCTCGACCGATTCGGCGCTCGTCTGCTTCTGGTTCTGGATACCGAACGCGTCGCTTGCCACCGCCACTGCGCCCAGTTCGTCCAGACCGCAGTCAAGCGCCCGTTGCGC
>JADLBY010000167.1 GCA_020847445.1 Sphingomonadaceae bacterium
ACGGAGCGGCCTGCAAATGAGCGTACCATGGTCGCCTCGGTGGAGATCAACTATCTGCGCGAGGGCAATTTCCCCGCGCCGGTAACGATCGGATCGGGCATTGGCCGCATCGGCAATTCGAGCTGGGTGGTGGTGCAGGCGATGTTCCAGAAGGGGCAGTGCATCGGCACCTGCGACAGCGTGATCGTCTGCCGCACCGACAATCAGGCGAAGCCCTTGCGGGCCGAACTGGTCGCCGAACTTCAGGAGATGAGGGCCAGGCCCGCCGATTAGCAGCTCGTTCAAAATGCGCGTCATCCTGAATTTGTTGCAGGATGACAAACACCGCAGCGCGTTATCCCGAAACAGGTTCGGGATGACGATCCCTTGAATATCAATCCGTGAAATTCGGCTTCCGCTTCTGCATTTCGGCCATCACCGCCTCCATCTGGTTGGCCGTGCGGATGACCTTCAGCTGCTCGTCGCTTTCCATCTGCAGCAGTTCGGCATCGGTCGCAGTCGCCAGGGCGTTGCACATGCGCTTTGCCCCGCGAATGGCATGCGGGTTCTTGTTCGCGATCACCCGGGCAAGCTCCATCGCCTCGGCGTGCGGATCGTCGGCGACATGGGTGGCAAAGCCCATCGCCCTGGCTTCCACGCCGTTGAACTCGCGGTTGGTATAGATCATCTCGCGCAGCACATCATCAGCCACCTGCCCGCGCCAGAGCGGCATGCCAGCGACATCGGGGACGAGGCCCCATTTCATTTCCATGATCGCAACCCGCGTATCGGGATGGATGATGCGAATGTCGGCGCCCGCCATGATCTGGCTGCCCGCACCAAAGGCGACGCCATGCACCGCCGCGATCACCGGCACCGGCAGTTCGCGCCAGCCCCATGCGGCATATTGCGCATTGTTGGCGATGCCCTTTGTGCGATCGGCGAGCGAACCGCCGGCACTGCTGCCCCCCGGATCGCGCTCGCTTTGCAGGCTGGCAAGATCGAGCCCCGCGCAGAAGGCGCGGCCCTCACCCGACAGCACGACCACGCGCAGCCCGGGCGTTGCCTTCAACTGGTCGATCGCCTCAACCAGCGCATTCCATTGCGCGCCGTCGAGCGCGTTCATCTTGTCGACGCGGATCATGCGGACATCGGCGATACCGTCTTCCAGCATGGTGATTGCAACGCGATCGTTCATGACTTTCCTCTCCTAAAATAGGGACTGTCCCTATTTTCTTCCCAGTGCGGCCTCGACCAGCGGCAACTGGTCGTTTCCAAAATACATGTCGGTGCCATCGACAAAGATCGAGGGCGATCCATAGCCGCCACGCGCAATCACCTCTTTGGTGTTGGCCCGCAGCCTTGCCTTGACCGCATCGGTCTGCGCGGACGCTTTCAACGCCAGACCGTCAAGGCCGATGCTGTCGGCCACGGCAGCCAGCACATCGGCATCGTCCAGATTTTCCTGGGCGCCGAAATAGCTTTCGAATGCCGCCCGGGAAAATCGGCGCAGCGCATCCTGATCGTCCTCCAGCGCGCAGGCGAAGCGCATGGCGTTGACGCTTTTCGCCGGGTGCCACGCGCTCGGAAAGTTCATCTCGACCCCCGCCAGCGCGGCCCAGTCGTTGAGCACTTTCCAGCTATGCTTGAGCTTGCGGTTATCGGTCTGCTCGCGTGCCGCATAGACCGATGGGTTGACCGCGTTGAACACCCCGCCGACAAGGATCGGGCGCAGCACAGCCTGCTCGCCCGTCCGTTCGAGCAGCGGCCACAAATTGGTGAAGGCCAGATAGGTCCAGGGGCTGGACAGATCGTAGAAGAATTCGACGCGCGCGCTCATTGCGCAGGCACCTCCTCCGGCTGCGGGGCATTTTCAGCCCCGGCATCGAATTTCAGAAACACATCCCGGATCCAATCGGGGAACGGCATCGGTCGGTGGGTTTCGAGGTCGACAAATACGCTGACCAGTTCGACTTCGGCACGCAGATCGTCCGACCCGTCCTCGGTCGCGCCGTGGATTTCGACGATCTTGGTGATGCTGGTGCGCCCCAATTTGGTCGTGCGGCACATCACCTCGATCATTTCATCGGGGAAGATGGGCGCGTTCCAGAGGACGGTGGCTTTCTTCACATGAAATTCCAGCGGCTCGTCCGGATTGACCAATCGCAGCCCGCAAGCCCGCCAATATTCGGTCACCGCAACGTCGGAATAGTCGAGATAGCGCGCGTTGAAGACGACGCCCTGTGCATCGGTTTCCGACCAGCGGACGCGAAAGGGATATCGGAATGCAAAATCTTTTTTGGCCATGCAATTTCGATGGCGGATTGCAACCGATTCCGCAAGTGGATTGCCGCAAACGTAAAGCGGCATTAGCGTGCGCACCATGACCCAGACCAAATTGCTGTTCGCCTCGCTCGCTGCCCTTGTTGCTGCATCAGCCGCCGCAGCCCCGCCAAATCCGGATGCCGATGTCGCGGGGCTGGCCGAGGCACAGGCGAAGGGAGCGACCAGCGCTGAGGAAATCGTCCGTCACTATCTGAAACGCATCGCCGACATCGATGACAGCGGCCCGAAGTTGAATGCGGTGATTGCGACTTTGCCCGACGCGATCGAACAAGCCCGCCGCCTCGATGCCGAACGGAAAGCCGGAAAGGTGCGCGGGCCGCTGCACGGAATCCCGGTGCTGGTGAAGGACAATATCGAAGTGGCGGGGCCGGTTCCGACGACAGCCGGATCGCTTGCGCTGAAAGACAATGTCACCAATCGCGATGCCCCGATCATCGCCCGCTTGCGGGGTGCGGGCGCAATCATTCTCGGCAAGACGAATCTCAGCGAATGGGCCAATATCCGTTCCGGCAGTTCGACCAGCGGCTGGAGCGCGACCGGTGGCCTGACACGCAACCCTCATGTGCTCGACCGCAACAGTTGTGGATCGTCGGCAGGAAGCGGCGCAGCGGCGGCGGCAAGGCTTGCGCCGCTGACCATCGGCACCGAAACCGACGGCTCGATCGTGTGCCCGTCCTCGGTCAACGGCATTGTCGGGTTCAAACCCACGCTCGGCCTTGTCAGCCGCAGCCATATCGTCCCGATTTCACATAGCCAGGACACCGCTGGTCCTATGACCCGGACCGTTCGCGACGCAGCGCTGTTGCTGACCGCCATGGCGGGGCGCGATCCCGCCGATACTGCCACATCAGAGGCAGACAGGCGCAAGACCGACTATGCCGCACATCTGCGCGCCGATGCGCTAAAAGGCATGCGCCTGGGCGTCGCACGCGACCGGATCGGCGACAATCCTGCGATCAAGGCGCGCTTCGAAGCAGCGCTCGATGTGCTGCGCAAGCAGGGCGCAGAAATCGTCGACATCGCCGATAGCCGCAAGGGTTTCGAGGGGCTGGGCGAGGCTGAATTCGAGGTGTTGATGGTCGAGCTCAAAGCCGATCTGAATGCCTATCTGGCCGAAGCCCCGTCAACGGTCAAAGCCCGCACGCTCGAGCAGATCATTGCCTTCAACAAGGCCGAGCCTTCCGAATTGCGCTGGTTCGGGCAGGAATTGTTCGATCTGGCGCAGTCAAAAAATGGGCTTGATGATCCGGCCTACAAGGAAGCGCTCGCCAGGTCGAAGCGATTGGCAGGCCCGGAGGGCATCGACCGGCTGCTGCGCGAAAACAAGGTCGACCTGCTGGTGGCACCGACCACGGGCGTCGCATGGAAAACCGACCTTGTGAACGGCGACCAATATTCGGGGCCGAGCGCCAGTGCGCTTCCGGCGATCGCAGGCTATCCGCATCTGACCGTGCCAATGGGGGTGATTGAAGGCTTGCCGCTGGGGATCAGCTTCATCGGCACCGCCTGGGATGACGAACGGGTATTGCAGGCGGGCTATGCCTATGAGCAGGCGTCGAACGCCCGCGTCGAGCCGGCCTTCAAACCCAGCATCGAAGCGACGCTGCCCTAGATCGCCTTTGCCTGCGTCGGCGTGTTCACGCCCATCGATTGCAGATAGCGTTTGATGTTGCGCGCGGCCTGCCGCAGGCGATGCTCATTTTCGACCATGGCGATGCGGACAAAGCCTTCGCCATCCTCGCCATAGCCGACGCCGGGGGCGACCGCGACCTTGGCTTCGGTCAACAACTGCTTCGAAAATTCAAGGCTGCCCAGATGCGCGAGCGCAGGTGGTAGCGGGGCCCATGCGAACATCGAGGCACGCGGTGCCGGGATTTCCCAACCCGCCCTGCCAAAGGCCTCGACCAGCACATCGCGGCGCTTGTGGTACAGTTCGCGGTTCTTTTCGACGATATCCTGCGGGCCGTTGAGTGCGGCGCAGGCCGCGGCCTGGATCGGGGTGAAGGCTCCATAATCGAGATAGCTTTTCACCCGCGTCATCGCCGCGATCAGCTGCTTGTTGCCCACCGCAAAGCCGATCCGCCAGCCCGCCATCGAATAGGTTTTCGACAGCGAGGTGAATTCGATCGCAACATCCTTCGCACCCTTCACCTGCAGGATCGACACCGTCGGGTTGCCATCGAAATACAGCTCCGAATAGGCAAGGTCGGAAAGGATCCAGACCTTGTTCTCCTTCGCCCAGGCAACCAGCCGCTCGTAGAAGGCAAGGTCGACCGTTTCGGCGGTCGGGTTCGACGGATAGTTGACCACCAGGATCGACGGGCGCGGCACGGTGAAGGCCATCGCGCGATCGAGGGCGCGGAAATAATTTTCGTCGGGCGTGGTCGGCACCGACCGGATGGTGGCACCAGCGATAATGAATCCAAAGGTATGGATCGGATAGCTGGGATTGGGTGCGAGCACGACATCGCCCGGCGCGGTGATCGCGGTGGCGAGGCTGGCCAGCCCTTCCTTTGACCCCATGGTGACGACCACCTCGGTTTCAGGATCAACATCGACGCCAAAGCGACGGCCATAATAAATGGCCTGTGCGCGGCGGAGCCCCGGAATGCCCTTTGACGCCGAATAGCCGTGCGCGTCGGGTTTCTGCGCCACCTCGACGAGTTTTTCGATCACATGCGGCGGCGGCGGCAGATCGGGATTGCCCATGCCGAGGTCGATAATGTCCTCTCCGCTCGCACGGGCGGCCGCGCGCATCGCATTGACTTCTGCGATGACATAGGGCGGCAGGCGCTTCATGCGGTAGAATTCTTCGGACATCGGACTCCAGCGGCTCCTTGTTACAAATTGGACCAGAGAGCGGCCCTCATGCGCGAAGTTTCACCGCTTTTCCAGCAAAAC
>JADLBY010000168.1 GCA_020847445.1 Sphingomonadaceae bacterium
ACATGCTCGTACAACGGCATGGGCGTCTTCCTTCTCTTGCCGATCGCTGACGCCGCCCCATGCGGTCGCCCCTCCGGCTTTCTTTGTTTCGGCCGGGTTTCCCCGGGCGAAGGCGCGCCATTAGGCCGGATGGCGCGGAAAAGCAAGGGGTTTGGGCGATTATTGTGGGCTTTTGTTCTCCACCCGATCGAGGGCCGGAAGCGGCGTGCCGCCGCCGCGCGACAGCAGGGCGATCAACGCCTCCAGATCGGTCGGCCCGACCGCCGCGTTGCTGCCGTCCTTGAACACCGAAAAACCGTCGCCGCCGTTTGACAGGAAATCGCTGACCGTGACCCGATAGGTCGCACCGGGGTCGATCGGTTTTCCGTCCAGCGTCGCAAACAGGATGCGCTGCCCCACCGGGCGCGACAGATCATAGCCAAAGCGGAATCCGTGCGACGGAGACAGGATGCGATACCAGTCGGGATTGTTGAGCTGTTGTTCCAGCACATCCAGAATCTGCTGTCCGGTAAGGCTTTTGGTGACGAGGGTGTTGCCAAAGGGCTGGGCGGCAAAGACCGTGCCGAAGGTCACCTGGCCATCCTTGTCTGGCGCCACCTCCGCCCGGATCCCGTCGGGGTTCATGAAGGCGATCTGCGCGTTGCCGTTGTCGGCACCGGCGGTTGCGGCGAGCTGGGCGTCGGCGATCAGATTGCCCAATATGCTCTCGCCGGTCTTGCCGCGATCGCGCGTTGCCGGGCCAGCCAGGGTGCCGACCACGCGATTGGCCTCTGCCTTGGCGGCTTCACGATAGCGACCGGCAAGTGCAGCCAGATCGGCGCGCGGGGCAAAGGCGGGAAAGCCTTCGACCAGCGGCACAGCACCGCGCGCATTGGCAAAGGCCTCGCTCTGCACCACGACATTGCGCGCGGATTTGGACAGGACCTTGCCGGTCCGGGGATCGACTTTCAGGTCGATGCCGGTCACGATCTGCCCTCTTGAACCGGCGCTGGTCAGCAGGAACGGGCGCGCGGGGTTGATATTGGCATAATCGCAGACATAGCTCTGGTGCGTGTGGCCCGAAACAACCAGATCAACCGCCGGGTCCAGCCGGTCGAGGATCGGGAACAGCGTGCCCGAAACGCCGTCGCATCTGGGGTTGTTGATGTCGCCGCTGTTGCTCACGCCTTCGTGGATCAGCACGACGATCACATCGGCGCCCGCCGCCTTCAGCTGCGGCACCAGCGCATTGGCCGTGTCCGCCTCATCGGCAAAGCTGATACCCTTTATGCGCCCGGCGGAAACGAGGTTGCCGGTGCCCTCCAGCGTCATGCCGATGAATCCCACCGTCACCTGCGCCTTGCCCTTGCCGAAATTCTTCAAGGCATAGGGCGCGAACAGGGTGCCGCCGTCCGCCTTCTTCGTGTTGGCGGCGAGCATCCGGAATTTGGCACCGGGGAAGGGCCTGTCGATGCGGCAGGGCTCGGCCTGGGTGAACTTTTCGCACCCGCCCGATTGCATGCGCAGCAGTTCGTCGGTGCCGCGGTCGAATTCATGGTTGCCGACGGCGCTGAATTCGAGCCCCACCATGCCCATTGCCATGATCGATGGTTCGTCGAGGAACAGCGAGGAGGAGAGCGGCGATGCGCCGATCAGGTCGCCCGCGCCAACCACGATATTATTCGGTGCCGCTGCCTTCAGCGAGTCGATGGCAGAGGCCAGATAGGCGACCCCGCCGGAGGGGATACGCACTTTTTCGCCCGCCGCATTCAGCGTGTCGGTCGCGGCTTTGGGGGGATCGAGTGCCCCGTGAAAATCGTTGATGCCGATGATGCGGATATCGACGGGTGCCATCGCTTCGGGCGCCATGCGGGTGCTGGCGCAGCCTGACAGCGCCAGCGGAACGAGAAGATAGACCCACTTTTTCATGCAACACTCGCCTTTACCAATCGCGCCAGGACATCCGCGGCAAAACCGCTCAACGTATCGTCGCGCGCGCCCATGATGACGATGCGGTCGCCCGTCTGCGCCAGTTCGACGATACGGTCGGCGCAATCGTCGCGCGACGGGATATATTCGGCCTGCTTGCCCGCCGCGACCACGGCGTCGGTGATCGACTGGCTGCCGAGGCTTTTGTCCACCGTGCCGCCGAAATAGACCGGATCGCACAGGATCAGATGGTCGTCGCGGTTGAGGTGCCTTGCAAAGACGGCGGCCAGCTCGCTGCCCATCACGCGGATCGGGCCATAGCCGTGCGGCTGGAAAAAGGCGATGATCCGCCCCGGAAAGGCCTTCAGCGTCGCCAGCGTCGCCGCGGTCTTGTCCGGATTATGGCCGAAATCGTCGATCACGGTGATTCCGCCTGCGATGCCGACAATATCGAAGCGGCGGGCCAGCCCAGCGAAGCGTTCGACGCCATGCACCGCCTGCGCCAGCGGAACATCGAGCGCGAGCGCGGCGGCGAGGGCGGCGAGCGCATTGGCGATATTGTGCCGCCCCGGCACTTGCAGCGTCACCGGCCAGCTCTGGCCATAGGCCTTCAGGGTGAAGTGGCTGGCAAGCGGCATGTCGACCACATCGACCGCGCGCACATCGGCGCGATCGGTAAAGCCGAAACTGATCGCGTCCTTGAGGGCCATCGGCGCAAGCAGTGCGACGCTTTCAATATCGTCGGCATTCCAGATCGCGCGCTTTGCCGTGCGCGCGAAATCGCCGAACAATTGACGCAACTCGTCGAGCGACTTGTGATCGAGACTGATATTGTTGAGCACCGCGACTTCGGGACGGAACAGCGCGATCGAACCGTCGCTTTCATCGACTTCGGAAACAAAGACATCGCCATGCCCCACCCGCGCGCTGGCAAAGGGCGTGCCTTCGGACACGAAATTCTTCATCACTCCGCCATTCATGATCGTCGGATCGAGCCCCGCATCGGTCAGGATCCAGCCGATCATGCCGGTGACGGTCGATTTGCCGCTGGTGCCGCCGATGGCCACCGAGCGCGGGCTGGCGTTGAACAAGGTCGCGAGCAGTTCGGCGCGCGTCATCCGCGTGCAGCCCAGTTCCTTTGCCTTTGCGACATCGGGCACGCTGTCCTCGACCGCGGCGGAGGCGATCAGGATCTGGTCGGCGCTGTTCAGGCCGCTGCCGTCCTGCGGAAAGATTTCGATGCCCAGGCTTTGCAGCCATTCGAATTTGGGTGCTAGCCGCCCCTGATCGAGCGCACGATCCGACCCGGCGACCGTCGCCCCGCCATCGCGGACGATATTGGCCAGCGGCAACATGCCCGAACCGCCGATGCCGCAAAAGAAATAGGATTTGTTATTTGCCATCCAGCCCCGCTATTGCGCGAGGGCAATTTTGGCAATCGCATAAAGGGGAAGAACAATGCGGATCGGCATTTGCGCGCCATCGACCCCCTTCACCCGCGAAGATGCCGCGCGGGTCATCGCGCTGGCGGCCGACAGCCATCCCGAAGCCGAACTGGTCTTCGACGACCAGTGCTTCATCGAACAGGGTCATTTTGCCGGAAGCGATGCGCAAAGGCTGGAGGCGTTCGTGCGGCTTGCCAACGATCCGGCGTTCGACGCGATCTGGTTTGTGCGCGGCGGCTATGGCGCCTTCCGCATCGCCGAAGCGGCGGTGGCGCAACTCAGGGCTCCGGCAAGGGCGAAGACCTATCTGGGCTATAGCGATCAGGGCAATCTGCTGGCGGCGCTCTACAAGGCGGGCATCGGCTGGCCCGTGCACGGTCCGATGCCGACCGATATTCGCCGGCAAGGCGGCGCTGCGGCGGTCGGACGGTCTTTGGACTGGCTATTAAAAGGTGATCCCAAATCACTGGAATCACACATTCAGCCGGGCGGAAAATATGCCGCCTTCAACCTGATGACGCTCGCCATGCTGGTCGGCACGCCGTTGATGCCGGATCTCAAGGGCCATGTGCTGATGGTCGAGGAAGTCAGCGAATATCTCTACGCCTTTGACCGCGCCTTTTTCCATATCGGTGAACATCTGAAGGGCGCGGGGCTTGCCGGGCTGCGCCTTGGCCGGGTCAGCGATGTGCCGCAAAATGACCGCCCCTTTGGCGAGACGGCCGAGGAAATCGCGCGGCGCTGGTGCGCAAAATATGGCATCGCCTATCTGGGCAAGGCCGATATCGGGCATGACAGCGCCAACAAGATCGTCCCCTTCGGCCTTGTCGGCTGAGGCCGCTAGCCGGATTTGCCCAGATCGATGTGCAGCAAATCGTCGATGAACAGGCTCACCAGTTCGGCCTGCGTCGCAACCCCGGATTTGGCATAGACATGGCTTAATTGCGCCCGCACCGTGCCCTGTGCAGCCGAACGCAGCCGTGCGATTTCGGCGGCATCGCAACCCTTGATCGCGAACAGGGCGACCTCGGCCTCGGCATCGGTCAGTTTCCAGTCGCGGAAACGCATCTGGATATGCTCGGTCAGTGCGCCCGAGGCGATCGCCAATATCCGGTCGCGCTCCTGCGCTTCGGCCAGCAGGCGGCGGGCCATGAGCGCGCCGATGCCAACGCCAGCCAGCAGGGCAAAGGCGATCAGCGATTCGGCCAGGATGTGAAAATCCATCTCCCCCGCCGCCAGATCGCCGATGGCGTCGGCGATGAAGAAGATGGCGGCAATCGCCTGAATGCCGACAATCACCGCCACCAGACCGGCCCTGACGGGGCCGGTCGTCGCTGTCCTGTCGGCGTTTCGCGTCATGGTGTCCTTCGGTTCATGAAGGGAATCATCGCCCCCAATGTTCCCCGTCCATGCCGCATTGTTTCGAACAGAACACCCGAAATGTGGAGGAGGATCAGCACATAGAGCAGGTTAACGGCGATTTCATGGATTTCCTCCAAAATCTCCTCGTCCCCGCCGCCCGATTTTTCGGAGGCTTCATCATGGTCATACCCGCCTTCCTCGTCGCCCTCGTTCGCAGATGCGACGCCGGTGCCAGCCATGACCGCCTCGTGCCTTTCGCCGGATTCGCGGACATTCGGATTGGCTGGCGGAGGGCCCGACATGGCGATCCCGCTGGCAAGGATCACCGCGAGGCACCCCCAGAGCGCATAGAC
Source organism: Sphingomonadaceae bacterium (assembly GCA_020847445.1). Lineage (GTDB taxonomy): Bacteria > Pseudomonadota > Alphaproteobacteria > Sphingomonadales > Sphingomonadaceae > Sphingorhabdus_B. The sequence continues at coordinate 5,069 of JADLBY010000168.1, forward strand.
CATCAGACTTCCGACCGGGTTGTGCGACGCATGCTGTTCGACGGCACCCTTTCGTGCATTTGCGATGTAGCGCAAGGCGCGGACGGGATTGGGCGGAAATGCCGAAAAGCGCGCGTTGCGTGTACCGACAAGGCCCCACAACCATCGCAGCAGCAACAGGCCGGCGAGCGCATAGCCGACCCAGATATGCCAGCCGGAACCCTCTTCGGTGAACAGGGCGTTGGCAATAACCGCGCCAACCCCGCCCCAATGGGTGAGCTTGACCACAGGATCCCAGTTTTTGGGCAGGACGATGTTCGACATGACGGTCTCCGCTAATTGGTGCTGGATCGCATCTGGCGCCCGGCTGCGTCGGCCGTCCATCCGACAGCTGTTGACGCGGGGCGGATAAGCAATTGCTTATGATGGCCAGGCACCGCAAAGGCCGATGCCGTGTCTTTCATTTCGACGCTTTGCCACTACATTGCACCGATGCAGGGCGTTTCCGGAAAATTGATACCCCATTGGGGCTGGTTTGTTCCGGGGCTTGCATGTGTCGGCGTTGTCGTCAGCCTGGCTGCTCCGCTGCCGGTGGCCGTGGTTGCCATTTTGCTCGCCGGTGCCGTCATCGCCGCAGTCCACCATGCCGAGCTGGTCGCACACCGGATTGGTGAGCCCTATGGTACATTGGTGCTGGCGCTTGCCGTGACCGTCATCGAACTGGGACTGATCGTCACCTTGATGTCGGCCGCAGGTGAAGGCGCCGCCACGCTGGCCCGCGATACCGTGTTCGCCGCAGTCATGATCATCCTCAACGGATTGATCGGTATCTGCCTTCTGATCGGCGGATTGCGGCACCGCGAACAGAGCTTTCAACAAACTGGGGTCAGCGCGTCGCTTGCGACATTGTCGGCGCTGACGGTCTTCAGCCTTGTCCTGCCCAACTATACCGTGTCGGAAGCGGGGCCGGTCTATTCGGCGTCGCAGCTCGCGTTCGTCGCCATTGTGTCGGTCATTCTCTATGGAACTTTTGTTGCCGTGCAGACCGTGCGCCATCGCGACTATTTTCTGCCGCCAAGGGACAAGGTCGCCGACGAGGATGCACATGCCGAACGGCCCACTGCGCGCGCCGCCGGGCTGTCATTTGCGCTCCTGCTCGCCTGCCTGGTGTCGGTCGTCTTGCTGGCAAAGCAGCTTGCCGACCCGATCGAGGCGGTCGTTGCGCACTGGGGCGCGCCACACGCGCTTGTCGGGGTAATAATCGCGGCGCTTGTGCTGTTGCCGGAAAGTGTCGCCGCCATTCGCGCGACGCTTGCCAATCGCCTGCAGACCAGCCTGAACCTTGCGCTGGGTTCGGCGCTCGCGACCATCGGGCTCACTATTCCCGCTGTGGCTGCGCTGTCGATGGCAATGGCGATGCCCATCGCCCTTGGTCTGGACAGCAAGTCGATGGTGTTGCTGATGCTGACACTGCTGGTCAGCGCACAGGCTTTGGCGACCGGCAAGACGACGATCCTGCAGGGCGTGGTCCACCTTGTCATTTTTGGGGTCTATTTGTTCACAACAATCATTCCCTGACACGCACTCCTGCTTGCATCAGGGGCGTTCCCGCCATAGGCGGCTGGAAACGACAGGATGCATAAGGGAGCGAACATGCGGGCATTCATCTTTCCGGGGCAGGGCAGCCAGGCTGTCGGCATGGGCAAGGCGCTGGCCGAGGCGAGCGCGGTTGCGCGCGAGGTGTTTCAGGAAGTCGACGACGCGCTGGGGCAAAGCCTGTTCAGGCTGATGTGCGACGGGCCGGAAGCCGACCTGACGCTGACCGAAAATGCCCAGCCCGCCATCATGGCCAATGCCATCGCGACCCTGCGTGTTCTGGAAGTGGAAGGCGGGGTGAAACTCTCCGAAAAAGCGCATTTCGTGGCAGGGCACAGCCTTGGCGAATATACGGCTTTGTGTGCCGCCGGTGCCATCGATCTGGCGACGACGGCTAAGCTGCTCAAACTGCGCGGAACAGCGATGCAGGCAGCGGTTCCGGTCGGCGTTGGCGCGATGGCGGCGTTGCTCGGGGCAGATATTGCAAAGGCAGAGGCACTCGCCGCCGCAGCGGCACAGGGCGAAACCTGCACCGTCGCCAACGACAATGATCCGACGCAGGTCGTGATTTCAGGGCATAAGGGCGCGATCGATCGTGCGGTCGAGCTGGTCAAGGATCATGGCATCAAGCGCGGCATATTGCTGCCGGTATCGGCCCCGTTCCATTGCCCGCTGATGCAGCCCGCCGCGGACCGCATGGCGGAAGCGCTGGGGCAGACGGCGATCAACGCGCCCTATGTGCCGGTGTTCGCCAATGTGCTGGCCGCGCCGGTTTCCGAACCCGATGAACTTCGCAGGCTGCTGGTCGAGCAGGTCACCGGCCGCGTCCGCTGGCGCGAATCGGCGATCGCGATGCGCGATGCCGGTGTCACCCATTTCTGCGAATTCGGCGGCAAGGTGCTGTCGCCGATGGTCAAGCGCAGCGCGGGCGACGAGGTTGCAACCACCAGCATCATTTCGATGGACGATATCGAAGCCGCCCTGAAGGAGCTTTAAGCCATGCTGTTGCAGGAACGTAACGGGTCTATCCTCACCATCACCCTCGACATGGCGGAAAAGCGCAATCCGATATCGGACCTCGGCGTGGTCGATGCGTTGTGCGCCGCGTTCGAGGCCGCCGACCGCGATATTTCGGTGCGCTGTGTTATCCTGACCGGGGCGGGCACCGCCTTTTCGGCAGGCGGCGACCTGAAGCAGATGCGCCCCGACAGCGGCGGTCTGCGTTCGGCCAATCCGGTCGAAACCCGGCGCAACTACAAATATGGCATCCAGCGCCTGCCATTGATGTTCCAGGCGCTGGAGGTGCCGGTCGTGGCGGCGGTCAACGGCCATGCCATCGGTGCCGGACTCGACCTTGCGACGATGTGCGATGTGCGCGTGGCGGCTGAAAGTGCGAAGTTCGCCGAAAGCTTCGTCAAGCTGGGGATCATTCCCGGCGATGGCGGCGCCTGGCTGTTGCCGCGGATTGTCGGCTTCAGCCGTGCGACCGAACTGGCGCTGACCGGCGAGATGATCGACGCGGCCGAAGCGCTTCGCATCGGCCTTGTCAGCCATGTCGTGCCGGATGCCGATCTGCTGCCCAAGGCGCAGGAAATTGCGGCGAAGATCGCCGCCAACCCCCCGCACGCGGTGCGCATGACCAAACGGTTGCTGCGCGAAGGGCAGATGGCGGACCTCAAAAATATCCTCGAAATGTCGGCTGCAATGCAGGCACTCGCCCACAACACAAGCGACAATGACGAGGCGATCAACGCCTTCATCGAAAAACGCGCCCCGATTTTCACAGGAGAGTAAGATGTTCGATCTCACAGGCATGACCGCCCTCGTCACCGGCGCTTCGGGCGGAATCGGCAGTGCGATTTGCCACGCGCTTGCGGGGCAGGGCGCGCGGCTCGCGGTTTCTGGCAGCAATGTCGAAAAGCTGGAAGCATTTCGCGCTTCGCTTGCCAAAGAACACCCGAATGCCGATCATGTCGCGGTGCCCTGCAATCTGGGCGGCAAGGACAGCGTCGAGGCGCTGGTTCCGGCCGCACTCGAAAAGCTGGGTCAGATCGACATTCTGGTCAATAATGCCGGGGTTACCCGCGACAACCTTGCCATGCGGATGAAGGACGAGGAATGGGAAGAGGTGATCCGCATCAACCTCGAAGCCGCCTTTCGCCTGATGCGCGCGGCGACCAAGCCGATGATGAAGGCGCGTTTCGGCCGCATCGTCACGATCACCAGCGTCGTCGGCGCCACCGGCAATCCGGGGCAGATCAACTATGCCGCGTCAAAGGCAGGCCTTGTCGGCATGTCTAAGGCGCTGGCGCAGGAACTGGCCAGCCGCAATGTCACCGTGAACTGCGTCGCCCCCGGTTTCATCCGCACCGCGATGACCGACATCTTGCCCGATGCGCAAAAGGAAGCGCTCAATGCGCGAATCCCGATGGGGCGGATGGGCGAAGGCGGCGATATCGGCGCGGCTGTCGCCTATCTGGCTTCGAAAGAGGCGGGCTATGTCACCGGCCAGACACTGCACGTCAATGGCGGGATGGCGATGCTCTAACGCGCTTCGTCGGTTACATATCCACTCCCCCCTTGCCAGTCGGCTTGCTGGGCATTAGGGGCGGTTTTCGAAATTCGAATCCCAGACAAGAAGGGGCATAAAATGAGCGACACCGCGGATCGGGTTAAAAAGATTGTCGTCGAACATCTCGGCGTCGAGGCAGATAAGGTCACCGAAGGCGCAAGCTTCATTGACGATCTGGGCGCAGACAGCCTCGACATCGTCGAACTGGTCATGGCTTTCGAAGAAGAATTCAACGTCGAAATCCCTGACGATGCGGCCGAAAAGATCTCGACCGTCAAGGACGCGATCGATTTCATCAACGCCAACAGCTGAGTTGGGGCTGCCTTGCGCAGCTGAATGATCGGGATTTTCAAACGGCTTTCCGGACAGGCGTGAACCTGCTGGAAAGCCGTTTGCTTTTTTGCCCGTGCTCGCCTTAATGGGGGTAACGGATAGCAGGATGGAGAGCTTCGCATGCGTCGTGTTGTTGTAACAGGTGTTGGTCTGGTCACGCCCTTGGGCGGCGACGTCGAAACCACCTGGGCAAATTTGCTGGCATCGAAATCGGGTGCGGGAAAAATCACCCGCTTCGACGCCAGCGATCAGAAATGCCATATCGCCTGCGAAGTGAAACCCAAGGATCACCCATGGGGCTTTGATCCGGACAAACGCGTCGACCACAAGGTCCAGCGTCAGGTCGATCCGTTCATTATCTATGGCATCGATGCTGCCGGACAGGCGTTGGAGGATGCCGGCCTGACCGAGATGGACGACGATCTCAAGACCCGCACAGGCTGTTCGATCGGTTCGGGTATCGGCGGGCTTCCCGGGATCGAGAGCGAATCGATCATTCTGCACGAAAAGGGGCCGAGCCGCGTTTCGCCGCACTTTGTGCATGGCCGCCTGATCAACCTGATTTCGGGGCAGGTCTCGATCAAATATGGTCTGATGGGCCCCAACCATGCCGTCGTCACCGCCTGTTCGACCGGGGCGCATTCGATCGGCGATGCCGCGCGGATGATCAAGGATGGCGATGCCGACATCATGCTTGCAGGCGGTGCGGAAAGCACGATCAACCCGCTCGGTGTTGCCGGGTTCGCACAGGCGCGCGCGCTCAATTCCAGTTACAATGATCGCCCCGAAGCGGCCAGCCGCCCCTATGACAAGGATCGCGACGGTTTCGTGATGGGCGAAGGCGCGGGCGTGGTCGTGCTCGAGGAATATGAACATGCCAAGGCGCGCGGTGCCAAAATCTATGCCGAAGTCGTCGGCTATGGCCTGTCGGGCGATGCCTATCACGTCACCGCGCCGCATCCCGAGGGCAAGGGCGCAGAGCTTGCCATGCGCATGGCGCTGCGCAAGGCGGGGCTCGAGGCGGGCGATATCGACTATGTCAACGCGCACGGCACCTCGACCATGGCCGATACGATCGAACTGGCGGCGGTAAAGCGCGTGCTCGGCGACGACCTGGGCGGTGCATCGATGAGCAGCACCAAATCGGCGATCGGCCATTTGCTGGGCGGCGCGGGCGCGGTTGAGGCGATCTTCTGCATCCTCGCGATCCGCGACCAGATTGTGCCGCCGACGCTCAACCTCGACAATCCGGACGAAGGCACCGAAGGCGTCGATCTGGTCCCGCACGTCGCGCGCAAGCGCGAGGTGAAGGCCGTGCTCAACAACAGCTTCGGCTTTGGCGGAACCAATGCCAGCCTGGTGATGAAGGCCGTCTGACGGGATGAGCCGACTGCTCAAAGCTCTGTTTCTTGGTGCCGGGCTGCTGTTTCTGATCGTTGCGGGCAATTTCGTCTATGGCTGGAATGCCGCAGGTCCGCTGGCGAAAGAGGCCGCGATTGTCATCAAACCGGGTGCGAGCATCCGTTCGGCTGCCGGACAGCTGGAGGATATGGGGGCGATCAAATCCGCCGACGCCTTTGTCAACCGGGCGCGCATTTTCGGCGCGTCGAGCACGATCAAGACCGGCGAATTTCTGCTCCCGGCCCATGCCTCCAACTCCGAAATCCTGGCGATCCTGACCGGCGGGAAAACGGTGCAACGGATGGTGACGGTGCCCGAAGGCATGCCGTCGATCATGGTCTATGAGCGGTTGATGGCGAACGACCGGCTGACCGGCACCGTCGCGATCCCCGCCGAAGGTTCTATCCTGCCAGACAGCTATGCCTTTGAAAAAGGGGAGCCTCGCGCTGCTGTTGTGGCGCGCATGCAGGCGGCGATGCAGAAAGTGATCGATGATCTGTGGCCGAAGCGGAGCAAGGATGCGGTGGTGAAAACCCCGCTGGAAGCGGTGACGCTGGCCTCGATCGTCGAAAAGGAAACCTCGAAAAAGTCCGAACTGCGGATGGTCGCGGGCGTCTATTCGAACCGGCTGAAAACCGGGATGATGTTGCAGGCCGATCCGACGATCATCTATCCGATCACCAGGGGCAAACCGTTGGGGCGGCGTATCCGCCAGTCCGAAATCGCTTCGGTCAACGATTATAACACTTACTCGATGGTCGGCCTGCCCAAAGGGCCGATCGCCAACCCATCGCGCGCGGCGATAGAGGCGGTGCTCAATCCCGAAAAGACCAGGGCGCTGTTCTTCGTCGCCGATGGCACTGGTGGGCATGTCTTTGCCAACACGCTCGAAGAACATAATGCCAATGTCGAAAAATGGTACGCGATCCGCCGCGAACGCGGGGAAATGTGAGCGTCGAAAAGGTCTATCTCTCGGCGGACCGGCTGCTCGAGGATTCGTTCCGGCTGGCCAATCTGATCGTCGATTCAGGTTTCCGCCCGACCCATATTGTCGGCATCTGGCGGGGCGGCGCGCCGATCGGGATCGCCGTTCAGGAATTGCTCGAATATCGGGGTATTGATTGCGACCATATCGCGATCCGCACATCCTCCTACACCGGTATCGACCGGCAGGAACCCGAAGTGCGCGTTTATGCGCTGGGCTATCTGATCGATACGCTGAACCCTGAAGATGCCTTGCTCGTCATAGACGATGTGTTCGATTCGGGCCGTTCGATCCGCGCCTTTCTGGCCGAATTGAAGCTGCGCTGCCGCAACAACATGCCGCGCACGGTGAAGATCGCGACGGTCTATTTCAAGCCTGCGCGCAACGTCACCGACCTGCAGCCCGATTTCTACGTCCACAAGACCGACGACTGGCTGGTATTCCCGCACGAGATCAACGGCCTGACCGAGGACGAAATCCGGAAGAACAAGGCAGGGGCCGCGATCATCCTGGGGGATGGCGGGCAAAGCGGGGGAGAATGACGATGGACGACGCGCGCCGCGACCGGCTGATCGCCATGCTGCCCAAGGCCGAACTGCATTTGCATATCGAAGGTTCGCTTGAGCCCGAAATGCTGTTTGCCCTTGCCGAACGCAACAATGTGCGGATCCCCTTCGCCACGGTCGAAGAGGTTCGCGCAGCATACGCATTTTCGAACCTGCAGGATTTTCTCGACATCTATTATCAGGGCATGGCGGTGCTGCTGAAAGAGCAGGATTTTTTCGATCTCACCTTCGCCTATCTGGAACGGGCGTACGCCGATAATGTGCGCCATGTCGAGATATTCTTTGACCCGCAGGGCCATACCGAGCGCGGGGTCGCGTTCGATACCGCGATCGGCGGAATTTTGCGGGCACTGAAAGCGGGGCAGGCGCAATTTGGCATCAGCCATCGCCTGATCCTATGCTTTTTGCGCCATCTGGACGAAGCTGCGGCTTTTGCGACGCTGGCAGAGGCGGAACCCTGGCTGGACCAGATTGCGGGCGTCGGCCTCGATTCATCCGAAGTCGGGCATCCGCCATCCAAATTCGCCCGCGTTTTCGCCGCGGCCAGGGCGAAAGGCCTGAAGCTCGTCGCCCATGCCGGCGAAGAGGGGCCGCCCGATTATGTCTGGGAAGCGCTGGACCAGCTGCATGTCGACCGCATCGATCATGGCAATCGCGCGCTCGAGGATGAACGGCTGGTGCAGCGCATCATTGCCGACGGGCAGACGCTGACAGTCTGTCCGCTGTCGAACCTGAAGCTGTGCGTGATCGACCGGATCGACGACAGCCCGGTCAGGACCATGCTGGCACGCGGCATCCGGGCAACGGTCAATTCAGACGATCCCGCCTATTTCGGCGGCTATGTGAATGCCAATTTCAGGGCCGTGGCGAAGGCCCTCGATCTGGACAGTGCCCAGCTGGTGCAACTCGCCGAAAACAGCTTTTCGGGATCGTTCCTGCCCGATCCTGAAAAGGCGGCCCATATCGCCGCCGTTCACGCGGTTGCCGCTGCGGGCTGAGGGACCGGCCGGGCCTCAGGGCTCGACAATGTGGAACGGCGCGGGCAGCGGATCGAGCGCAGCCTGCAGCGCCTCGACTGCGGCCCTGTCACCCTCGATTTTCAACCCTGCGGCCTCCAGCTGTGCCAGGGGCATTTTGAGGAACAGCATGGCGAGATAGAGCTGGCGCGGGCCGGTGACGGTTGCGTCGGGCGCGGCATGGGCAAGGCCCATCTCGCTATACATCACCGCATTGCCGACGCTGATCTTTGCCTTTTCCTGCCGGTCGGCGATCACGAAATTGATCGCCAGCCTGCGGTCACCGATGATTTCGGGGTTGAGCCGCGTTGACACCGAATCGAGCAGCAGCGGGGTTGCGATCGCCGAGATCATGTCGACGCTCTGCGTGGCGATGCTCGATGTCATCCCCTGCCTCAGGTCGCGCGCAGCGGACAGGAACTGGTTGCGCCAGATCGCGGATTCGGCCTGATAGCCCTGCTGTTCGTAACTGTCGGCGAGCAGCGCGCGTGCCTCTGCATTTTTGGGATCGGCAAATACCATCTGGTGCAGCAGGTCGGACGACCAGCGATAATCGCCAGCCTTCATCGCGCGTTTCGCTTCGGCGATCACCTTCGTGGCCCCGCCCATCGCGGCGACCAGCCGCTTGCCGCGTTCTTCGGGCGGATAGGGGTTCAGATTGGCCGGAATCGCATCATACCAGCCCAGATAGCGTTGATAGACCGCCTTCGAATTATGGCTATAGGTGCCGTAATAGCCACGATTGAACCACTGGTTCGCCAGCGCGGGCGGGGCCTTCAGCTGTTCGGCAATCTCGGTCGGTGTAAAACCCTTGTTCATCAGGCGCACCGTCTGGTCGTGCAGATAGCGGTAATTGTCGCGGTGCCCGGAGAGCCAGCTTTCGACCTCCTTCTGCCCGAAACGCGGCCAGCAATGGCTGGAGATGATCGCATCGCTGCGCCCGGCATAGAGGTTGACCGCATCCCCCAGATATTGCGACCAGGCAAGGGCATCGCGCACCTTTGCACCGCGCGGGGTGAGGATATTGTGCAGCGAACAGGTCGCGATTTCCGCCGCCAGAAAGGTGCGGGCTGCGGGGACATAGACGTTCATTTCCGCCGGTGCTTCTGTTTCCGGTACCATCTGGAATTCCAGTTCGACCCCGTCGATGGTCCGCCTGTCCCCGGTTTTCAGGATCGTGTCGGTCGGGGTCAGCAAGGTGATCTCGCCGCGCGAAACCCCGATGCCGATGCCGCTGCCCATCTGCCCTTGCGGGCCGGGCGTCAGACCGGTGCCGAACTGGAAATTGCCGCGCCTGCTCATCGCTGCCCCGGCCATGATGTTTTCGGATGCGGTTTCCTCGATGAAATGTTCGGGCGCGACAATGGCCACCTTGCCCGCCTTGATATCGGCCTCGCTGGTGACGCCGCGCGCGCCGCCGAAATGGTCGCCATGGCTGTGGCTGTAGATCAGGCCGGTTACCGGGCGGGTGCCGAGTTCCTTGTTCACCAGTTCGAGCGCGGCGGCGGCGGTTTCGCGCGTGGTCAGCGGGTCGATCAGGATCCAGCCGGTCTGGCCCTTGATCACGGTCATGTTCGACACGTCAAAGCCGCGCACCTGCCAGATATTGTCGGTGACCTTGTATAATCCGTGCTGGCGCAGAATCTTCATGTGCCGCCACAGGCTGGGGTTGACCGTTGCGGGCGCCTCCCCCTGCATCCAGCGATAGGAATCGAGATTCCATACCGTGCGGCCATCCTTTGCGGTGATGACCGGATCGGCGCGCGTCGCGACAAAGCCGCGCTGCGCAAATTCAGCGTCGCGGCTGTCATCTTCGGGCAAGGCAGCGGCCTGCGCCTTTTGCGCGGCGATCGTTGCCTCGCTCGCCGGCTTGGGTTCCAGTGCAGGATCGGCGGCGAATGCGGGCGCGGCAACGCCCAACAGCAAAAGTGGAATCAGGCGCATAACATCTCTCCCTCGCGCAAATCCTAGGGCAGGCCGGATTGAAACTGCAATCGATTTTCGCAAGGCTTGTGGCGGGGCAGGCAAGAGCCTAACCAGTCGGCATGGCTGTTCCCCTGATCGTCACCGCGCAGATGGGCAAAGCCGATCAGGCATGGGCCGACGATTTGCGCAAGCGCCATTTTCTGGCGGAACGGAATTTTCTGCCGGCGCATATCACCTTGTTCCATCATCTGCCGCCGGGGCATGTCGATGAAATCCGGCATAGGCTGTCGTCGATAGCGCGCGAATGTCCGCGCCCTGCCGCCAGCCTGAAAGGGCTGATCTCGCTGGGCAGGGGCGTTGCCTATGAGGTTCGCAGCCCCGAATTGCTGGCAATCCGGGAAGAACTGGCAGACGCGCTGACCGGCTTGCTCGTGCCGCAGGATATGGGCACGCCCAGGCTGCACATCACCATCCAGAACAAGGTGGAGCCTGCCATTGCCAAGGCCTTGCTGGCGCAACTGGCGGCGGGCTTTCAGCCGCGTCCGCTCGACATAAGCGAACTGGTGCTATGGCGCTATCTGGGCGGCCCCTGGGATGAGGTGCAGCGCTGGCGCTTTTCAGGCGTGCGCTGAACTTGCCTTTGCGCCGCTGACCTGCGCGATCACCCAGCGCAGGGCAAGCAGTCCGGCAAACCACATGGCATCGTTGATCGCGACGCCGGAGACGATCTCTGCCGAGAAATTCTCCGCCCCGCCGCCAAATTGGGCATAGCCGCGCAGCAGCACTTCATAGACGACAAAGGCCGAGGCCAGCGCCGCGACGCTGCGCAACACGCTGCCTTCAACCTTGCTAGCGACCAGCCGTGCCGCGCCATATCCGGCGAGCGTTGCGGCGAGGATGGCGAGGCCGTGGCCGACCGCCTGCGCGTCCCACGGGAAGTTCATCAGCAGGAAGCCAACAGCCTGGTTCGCCGCCCACACCGCGCCGACCAGCGCGATGCCGCTGCGACGGTCAAGCGTCAGTGCGGCAAGCGCCGCGATCGCCGCGAAAGGAAATACACAGGCAAGCGCGAGGCTGCCGAGGATGGTCGCGCCTGCCAAAGTGGCGGGCCATGCGGCGGTTTTGGGGTTCAGCAGTTCATGAGCCATGATCAAATTCCCTTTCGATTGTTGCCGACGGTAGCGGGCTTTACCCTTCCGTCAATTCCCTAAAATTTGGCGCGCACGCCGATATGTCCATTGCGGCCATAGGCATTATATCCCGCGACCGTCTGGTATCGGTCGTCGAACAGGTTTTCGACCCGTCCATAGACCTCCAGATTTTGCGTCACCGGAACCGCGGCACGGATTGACGCGATGGCGAACCCGTCAATCCGGGTCGTGCCGCCAAAGCCGTCGCGGCTGTCGCTGACCATGCGCAGCGACGCGCCCAGCTTGAGCTTGCCGAATGCGGTCCAGTCGATAGCGGTATTCAGGCTGTGCACCGGACGGCGCAGCAAGCGGCTATAGCTTGCGACATTTTCCTGACGACCCTCGCTGTCGGTATAACTGTAATTGGCCGCGAAGGTCAGCCGGTCGCTGGGGCGCAGTTCCAGTTCCGCTTCAACACCTTTGCCGCGTGAACGGGCGATATTGTTGTAGCGATAGAGCAGCAGATCGAAATCGATCTGGTTGGTGGTGCGTCGCTGCCACGCGGTCAGCGCAAATCGGATGCGACGGGCAAGCAGCCACTGCTCGGCCCCGATTTCATAGCTTTTGGCGATTTCGGGCTGCAGGTCGGGATCGCCATAAAAACTGTAGAGCTGGTACAGCGTCGGCGCCTTGAATCCTTCGGCATAGGCTGCGCGCAAGACCATGTTCTCACCCACGCGCCACGCTGCGTTGGCGCTGAAGGTGGCCTTGTTGCCATAGGTTTTATGGTCGTCGAGGCGCGCGCCGCCGGTCAGCGTCAGGGCTTCGAAAGGCTTGGCCACCAGTTGCACATAGCCGCCGCTGACATGCGATTTGGCCGTCAGAAAGCCATCGAAAAGGCGCGAACGCTCATGCTCGGCACCAAATACCGCCCGCAGCCCGGCGGCAATGGCCCAATCGCCCTTATATTCGAACCGCGTTGCTTTCCCGCGCGTGAAGAAGTCCGCCGCCGTCGCGGCTGGCGACGCATAATTGTCGCGATCAATGTCGTTCAGCGTGACTGCGAATATATGCTGCAGCGTTCCGGTGCGCACCCTCAGCCCGGCATAGCCCGCCAGTTGCCGTGCGGTTGCATATTGGGGGGTGTCGGCCAGGCTGTAAAAGGGCGGCGGGAAACCGTCCATATCCGCACGGCTGTCGGCATAATATCCCCGCAGATCGACCGTTGCTGCATCGGCGATGTCGATTTCGATCCGGCCATTGGCTGCGGTTTGGCGATAGCCGTCGGCTTCGGTGCCGCCTGCCGCTGCCGAAATGCCATCATCGGTGAAATAGCCGCCACCAAGGCTCGCGCGGAACGCGCCGCTGCCGTAATTGGCGTGGCCAACCGCCGTGAAGCGATCATTCGCGCCATATTCGAGCCGACCGCCGCCGCTGGTTCCTTCGCCCGGACGGCGGGTGGCGATGTTGACGATGCCGCCTATAGCCTGGCTGCCCCAGGGCACCGAATTGGCACCGCGCAATATTTCGATGCTGTCGACATTGCCGGTCAGCAGATTGGCGAAATCAAAACCGCCGCCGGGGGCCGCCGGATCGTTGATCTTCACGCCGTCGATCAGGGTCAGCGTCTGTTCGCCCTCTGCGCCGCGAATGCGGATGGCCGAAAAGCCGCCAATCGGCCCGGTCTGGGTGGCGGTGACGCCGGGGACAGTGGCCAAAAGGTCGGCTATGGTCGAAAACTGGCGCTGCGCGATCAGTCCGGCGTCGATCAGGGTTATCGCTTGCCCTGCGTCTGCGGGCGTCGATGGCGCACCGGTCGCGGTTACGACAATAGCGTTGCGGCCATTGTCGGCCGGGCTGGCACAATCGTCGCTGACCGGGCAGTCCTCGACATGGTGCTGCGCCTGTGCGGGCGAGGGCGCGACCATGGCGGTCGTAGCGGCCAGATAGAGCGGGATTTTCATAGCATTTCCTTTGTCATGACGTTGCATCCAAATGCCGTCACGCGAAGGAAAGCCCAAAGGGCCTCATTCGATCGTCCGCGTTTTCCCGCACGGGCGAAGGACTGGCCGTAACAGGCAGGTCTCCTGGCTCCCGGGTCGACATCTTCCGCCGCCTTCCCGAAAAATAGGGACAGTCCCTATTTATTCAGTGGCATGAGACGGAACACTTTCCGGTCACAGTTGCGGGTACAGCGCCGTAATTCCAACGGCTTCCCTTTTCACCCCGGTTTGACGGGGCACCTGTCACGAGAGGGGCGGGTATACGCCGTTGCTATTTGGGTCAAGCCCCTCTCCTTCAGGGGAGGGGCGGCGAGACTTGGCAGCTTGCTGCCTAGTCGCAGCGGGGTGGGGCTTCGCAGCCCTTGCGCCATGCTGAGCGACCCCACCCCAACCCCTCCCCTGAAGGGGAGGGGCTTAAGAGCTACTTCTCCACCCCCTTCGCCTTTCCCCACTGCCGCGCCGCCGTATAGCCCAGATAGCCGGTGCCGAAGAGCGCGTAGAGCGGCTCGGGCAGGCCGTTCAGATAGGCGTTCATCCCCGCCGCGATGTCGAGTGCGGCCTGCGGGCGGACAGCCGCGATCAGCCCCATCGGAATCGCCCACAGCAGAATCGCATACATCACATAGAGGAATGAGGGGCGCGCGCGGCTGGTCCAGGGATCTGGCGATTGTGCTTCGGCCAATATCGCGGACAGTTGCGTGCGCAGCGCCTCCATTTCCTGGCTGCCCTGCAGTTTGATCAGTTCGATCTTCGCGGCGTCGCGCGCCTTGGGATCGGGGATCAGCTTGTCGATCAGCGCTGCAATGGGCCCGATCAGGGTTTCGATAATGGCCAAGTCAATTCTCCATAAAAGTCGG
>JADLBY010000169.1 GCA_020847445.1 Sphingomonadaceae bacterium
CGAAGTTGCCATGGTTAGAGTTCCTTGCTTACGCTTTATCCGGCCAATCGGTTGGTTCCGATGGTCTTTGACCAGACTGCCCTATTGGCCCCATGCCAATAAAGCGTTCGTTTTAAGAGGGTTACTTTCTAACACTACCATCACCCTGAACTTGTTTCAGGGTCCATTTCGCCTCGCTACCCTTCGGTCTCGTTTGGACGATGGATGCCGAAACAGATTCGGCATGACGTGCGTTGGTCCTGCAACGCCCCTCCGCTCAGCTACGTCGGAGGCTGGCCTCCACAGCGGCAATTGCGGCTTGAACGGCCGCGCCTATAGTCAAATTGCCGGTATCTAGCAAGTGTGCGTCTTTTGCGGGTTTGAGCGGCGCATCGGCGCGCCCGGTGTCGCGTTCGTCGCGCGCGCGGATATCGGCAAGGATGGTTTCGAAATCGACATCCAGCCCGCGCCGCTGCATTTCAAGAAAACGCCGTTCGGCACGGATTTTGGCGGAGGCGGTGACGAACAGTTTCACATCGGCATGTGGCGCGATCACCGTGCCGATGTCGCGCCCGTCAAGAACAGCGCCGCCGGGCTGGTTGGCAAAATCCACCTGCCGTTTGTTGAGTGCCGCGCGCACGCCTGGATGCACCGAAACCCGGCTGGCCAGGCCCCCGCTTGCCTCGTCGCGCAATATGGGATCGTCGAGCAGGCTGTCGGGGAAGGCGCAGCCGCTGAGTGCATCCGCTGCATTGTCGGCATTGCCGCCATTCAGCGCCACCTGTCGGCCGACCGCGCGATAAAGCAGGCCGGTGTCGAGGAGGGGCAGGCCATAATGCGCCGCCAGTGCTTTCGAGATCGTTCCCTTGCCCGAGGCGGTGGGGCCGTCGACCGCGATAATCATGCGTTTGCCAGTTCCGCCAGCATCGCCTCAAAGGTGGGAAAGCTGGTCGCGATCGGGCTCACATCGTCGACGGTGATCGCGTGCCGCACATTGTGCCCGGCAACGGCAAAGCTCATCGCGATGCGGTGATCGAGCGCGCTTGTAATGGTCGCGCCGCCCGCAAGCGGTTCGCCGCCGCTGCCATCGATAACAAGGCCGTCCTCTCGTTCTTCGATCTGCGCGCCGATGGCGGTGAGGCCGGTCGCCATCAGCGCCAGCCGGTCGCTTTCCTTGACGCGCAGTTCGTCGAGGCCGCTGGTGGTCGTGCGGCCCTGCGCCGTGCTGGCGGCCACGAAAAAGACCGGAAATTCGTCGATCATGCTGGGTGCGACATCGGGGGGCACCGCGATCCCGGTCAGCGCCGAATGCCTTGCGGTAATATCGGCGACCGGTTCCCCACCGACGGTGCGCTCGTTCGAATAGCGCAGATTCGCGCCCATCGCCTCGAGCATCCTGAAAATGCCGGTGCGGGTCGGGTTCATGCCGACATGGGTCACGGTCACTTCGCTGCCCGGTGTGATCAGCGCGGCGACAATCGGGAAGGCAGCGCTGGACGGGTCGCCGGGGACTTCGATCTGTTGCGGTTGCAACTCGGCCTCTCCGACCAGCCGGATATGGCGTACGCCCTGCGCATCGGTTTCGACCGAAATATCTGCGCCAAATCCTGCCAGCATCCGTTCGCTATGGTCGCGCGTCGGCACCGGCTCGATCACTTCTGTTATGCCCGGTGTGTTCAGCCCGGCCAGCAGAACCGCCGATTTCACCTGTGCGGAGGCGACCGGCAGGCGGTAGCGGATCGGCACCGCCGGGCAGAGCCCGCGCACCATCAAAGGCAGCCGCCCGCCTGGGCTCGCATTGAATTCCGCGCCGGTCAGCGAAAGCGGATCGATCACCCGGCCCATCGGGCGCTGCGAAAGGCTGGCATCCCCGATGAAGGTGGCTTGAATCGCATGGCTCGCGACCAGACCCATCAACAATCGGGTGGAGGTGCCGCTATTTCCCATGTCGAGCGCATTTGCCGGTTGCAACAGGCCGCCGACCCCGACGCCGTGCACGATCCACTCGCCGTCGCCGTTGCGCTCGATCCTTGCGCCCATCGCCCGCATTGCGGCGGCGGTGGCGAGCACATCCTCCCCTTCGAGCAGTCCGCTGATCCTGCTTTGGCCAATCGCGAGCGCCGACAGCATCAGCGAACGGTGGCTGATCGACTTGTCGCCCGGCACTTTGACCAAACCGTGAAGCGGACCGTGGAAAGCGAACGAGGCGGGGCGAGGAGAGGCGCTGTGCATGGCGAGGTGCTTTGCTGTCACGCCGCTCTCAAGTCAACGCTTACACTAATTTTTGACAGGGGCGTTCGGCTGTGGCAAGGGCGGCGCCTGTTTGCAGCGAGTCTCCTTTGCGAGCCCGCATTTCACGCAATTTTGAAAGGATTACAGGCCCACCATGGTGAAGGCTGAATGGGGAACGAAGCGCACTTGCCCGAAATGCGGCACGCGATTCTACGATCTGACCAAGGATGAGCCGGTCGAGTGCATCGATTGCGGCAACCAGTGGTATCCCGAACCCGTGCTCAAGTCGAAGCAGCCGCTGCCCTTCGAGGAAGTCGAGAAGAAGCAGGACGATGCCGATCTGGGCGATGACGATCTCGACATCGATGTCGATGCAGTCGACGGCGATGTTTCGCCCGATAATGACGTCGATCTGGGCGGTGACGACGATCTGGGCGTTGCCGGCACCGACGACGACGGCGACGAACAGTAATCAGTTACAGGCAGGGGAATGGCCAGCCCATTTTCCTGCTTGCATAAGGTGGGGCAGTGCGGCTAAAGGCGCGCCTCTGAAATGCATAGCCGCCCTGTTACGCGGCAATTCGGGGCCTTAGCTCAGCTGGTAGAGCGCTACACTGGCAGTGTAGAGGTCAGGGGTTCGACTCCCCTAGGCTCCACCATTTCCCTTGAATCGCTATCTGCCGACCATCTGCAACGCGGTGCCATGGGCCCTCAGCCAGCGATCGGCGGCTTTGCGATCACCCTCGAACAGTTCGTCGAACCAGCCGTAAAATGCGGGGCTGTGGTCCATATGGCGGATATGCGCGACGTCGTGCGCGATCACCGACCGGCGGACAAAGGCCGGGGCCATGACCAGCCGCCAGCTGAGCGAAATCGTTCCACGCGACGAACAGCTGCCCCACCGGCTGCGCGGATCGCCTATCGAAAGCGCGGGCGGGGTTTCGCCTGCCTTGCGGCAATAAGCGGCAATGTCTTCCGAAAAGATCGGGCGCGCCTCTTCGCGCAGCCAGCGCAGGATTCGCTGGCCGACCAGATCCTCGGGGCCGCCGAGATGCAGCTCGAATCCCGCTTCGCCGTCGATACGACGCACCCGGCGGCTGTTGGCAGCGCTCCAGACGATGCGATGCGGCTCGCCGATGAAGGCGATTTGCGCGCCGTGCCCGATCTGCACGGTTGCAGGGGAGGTTTCGAGCCGTGCGGCGATCCACTGCCGTTTCTGCGTCACGAAATCGAGCGCGGCTGCGGTTGGGGCATAAACCGGCATGGTAATGCGGATTTCACGCCTGACCGCGTCCGCGCGCAGCGAGATTCGCCGGGCCTGTGCTGTCCGTTTGATCCGGACCGGTATCTGCTGCCCCTCGATATCGACGACCGGATCCCCGGCCTTGGGGTCAGAGAGGCTGTTCGACAATATGGTTTTCAAGCGGTCCAGCATGGAGTTCGGATATTGCCCGACCTTTGACCGATATGCCAGCGCGATGCACAGCCTCCCGGTCGCCGCAGACCAGATAGTGCCATGGCGGCAGCGCGTCGCCATTGGCGCGCAAGACATAGGCGCAGGTAGCGGGCAGCCAGGGATAGTTGTCGATGGTGCGCCGCGTCAGCCGGATGCAATCGGGCACATGCAGCCGCCGGTGCCGGTAATCGGCGCAGCGGCAGCTGTTCAGGTCAAGTAATTTGCACGCGACATTGGTGGGATAGATTCGGCCCGTATCTTCGTCCTCCACCTTGTGCAGACAGCATTTGCCGCAGCCGTCGCACAGCGCCTCCCACTCATCGCGGGTCAGCGTTTCGATCGGTCTTTCCCAGAAATATTGCGCGCTCAAATCAGCGCACCCATTTGCCAAGCTCTGCCGCAACCAGTTTGGGATCGCCCTCATTGGCTTCGGTATTCGGCGTGTCGGCAGGCAGCAGCGCCAGCGGCTTGCCATCGGGGCCCAGCAGATAGGGCGTCTGGCTGTGGCTCATCAGATAGGTTGTGGGGCTGGAACCCTTGACCCGCTCATAATGGACGGCAAAGGCCCTTGCGACCTCCGATATCTGCTTGTCGGTGCCGGTCAGCCCGATCAGGCGGGGGTGGAATGCGGAAACGAACTGCTTCAGCACAGCCGGGCTATCGCGTTCCGGATCGACGGTGATGAACAGCGGCTGCACCTTGCCCGCCAGCTTCGGGTTTGCCTTTTCGAACGCGATCAACCCGGCCATCAATTGCTGCATGTCGGGCGTGCAGATGTCGGGACAATTGGTGTAGCCGAAATAGACGATCCGGTATTTGCCGTCATAGTCGGCATAGCTGCGCTGTCGGCCATCCTGGTCGGTCAGCGTGAAAGGTCCGCCGATGGCCGCTCCGGCGAGCGGAGCCTGTGAAAGCGGGAGCTGACTGCCGGACGGGCTGCACGCCGCAAGGGTCAGCGCAGCGATAAGAAATGTGACATTTTTGTTCATGGCAGCGCCAGCCATGGTCTGTTAAGGGCGCGATTTCAAGTTTGCATCTTTCGATTCAGGACAGGGGCCATGCTTCTCATTCGGACCAAATCGCGCGCTTTCCTGCTGGGGGCGGTTGCCGCGGCGCTGGCAACCCAGCCGGTGCTGGCGCAATTTTCGGACAGCTATAATTTCCTGAAAGCGGTTGAAGACCGCGACGGCGCAGAGGCCGAAAAATTCATCAACGAACCGGGTTCGGTGATCATCAATACCCGCCGCGACGGGACCGGCGAAACCGCATTGCATATCGTGACATTGCGCCGGGATTCGACCTGGCTGGCCTTTTTGCTGCAAAGGGGCGCCAACCCCAATCTGCCCGACCGCAAGGGTGTCACGCCGCTGATGCTCGCAACGCAGCTGGGATTTATCGATGGTGCGGAGCGCCTGATCAAAAGCAAGGCCAGCGTCGATGCGACCAATCGCTCAGGCGAAACCGCGCTTATTCGCGCCGTCCAGCTCCGCAATCCCGACATGGTGCGGCTGCTGCTCAGGGCGGGTGCCAACCCCGACAAGCGGGATGCCGTCGCGGGTCTTAGCGCGCGCGAATATGCCGCGCAGGATGGCCGGAACAGCGCCATATTGGGAATCATCGAACGTGGCGGTCAGCCCGACGCGCCGAAGAAGGCCGACGATCTCGACTTTTCCGGCATTGGCGAACAGAAGTGAATCTTCGAGGGGGCAACATGCCCCCTCCAGATATCAATAGCGGCTGAGTTCGACATCCATCGAGCGATAGCCATGGACGAAGCAGCCCGCGACGCGGACCGGCTCCGCGACCACATTCGGGCGCAGGCGGCGTTTCGCCATTTCCTCGAGTAACACGCGGATTTGCAGTTCTGCCAGACGTGCGCCGACGCAGCGGTGGATGCCATAGCCGAAGGACAGATGGCGGCGCGCATTCTCGCGGTCGACAATCAGCTTGTCGGGATTGTCGAATACGCTTTCGTCGCGGTTCGCCGAAATATACCACATGCCGATCTTGTCGCCTGCCTTGATCGGCGCACCGAACAGGTCATGATCTTTCAGCGCGGTGCGGCGCATATGCGCGAGCGGCGTCTGCCAGCGGATGACTTCGCTGACCGCATTGGGGATCAGTTCGGGGTTTTTCTCCAGCTTTTCGCGCTCGTCCTGGAAGCTGTGCAGGCCATAGGCATAGCCCGACATGGAATTGCGGGTGGTATCATTGCCGCCGACGATCAGCAGGATCAGGTTGCCCATATATTCGAACTGGGTCATATCCTTCATCGGCGAATGGATCATGCGGCTGACAAGATCGGGCGCCTCGCCGCGATTCTTGCGTTCGTCCCAAAGACGCTGGAAATAGGCGCCCATTTCGAACATCTTGGCGAGGCGTGCCTTGCGGGTTTCCTCGGTGCGGAACAGTTCTACATCGCCCGCCCAGTCGGACCATTCGGTTAGCAGGCGGCGGTCTTCCCAGGGGAAGTCGAACAGCAGCGCCAGCATCTGCGTGGTCAGTTCGATCGAGACCTTGTCGACCCAGTCAAATGCGGTGCCGACCGGCAGCGAATCGAGCAGTTCGCCGGTGCGACGGCGGATGTCAGAAGCCATGCGTTCCATTTCACCCGGCGTAAAGGCAGGCGCGATCACGCGGCGTTCCTCGGTATGCTTGGGCCGGTCCATCGCGATGAACATCGGCATCACGATACGCTCGTCCTCGGGGATCGGTTCGTCGAGCGCTTCGTCGTCGACCAGCGTGATGCCGCCATGTTCGAACGAGGAGGAATAGATGTCGGGAAGCGCCTCGACATGCTGGATGGCTTTCAGCGTCGTGACGTTCCAGTAACTGCCAAAGGCGCTGCCCTCGACCCGGTTGATCGGTGCCTGCTCGCGCATTTCCTTGAATATCGGGTGCCAGCGATCTTCGACATAGATTTCGGGGCGGGTGACGTCCCATTCATGGGGTGCCTGGACGACCTTCCAGGGCAGCTTCTCACCAGATTCGGTTGCCGATGTATCGAGCACAGGCGCAGTTGCCATAATAGACTCCTCTCTTCGCCTCCGAGAGTGCCATTGCTGACAATAATGTCAATCCCGTTTCGATAAGCAACTTAATCCGCCATCGGCGTTCGGCCCGGAAGTCCGAACAGGCCGAACAGCTTCTTGCCGCCGCCGTCCTTGTCGCGCCCCGCCCTGACGCGCCCGGCATTGCCTGACTTCATGACGTTGCGGCGGAACAGGAAAACGCCGATCCGCAGGATGATGACGACGAACAGCGCCTGCCAGGCGACCGCCAGCAGGTGCGGCCACAAGGCGCCATCCTGTGCCGCGCGCGCGATCATCGCAAAGGGTGAGGTGAAGGGGAAAAGGCAGGCAAATATCTCGATCGGCTCGCCCAGCTTGGTCACCGTATACATGGCGAGGAAGAAGTTGATCAGCTGCGCCATCGTCACCGGCATCGACAGCGTTTGCACCTCGCGCACCGTTGCCGCCATCGCGCCAATGCCGAGGAACAGCGAACCCAATATCAGATAGGCCATGGCGAAATAGACAATGCCAAGCGCCACGAAAAGCGGCCATCCGACCGCCGGTGTTGGCAGGCTGGGCAGCACGGGGCCGGACAGGCTGGCCAGCCCGAACCCGACTGTCGTCCACACCGTGATCCCTACAAAAGCCATGGCCAGCATCGCAAACAGCTTGCCGAGGAAGACGGCATCCATCGGCACCGCCGCCGCCAGGATTTCAATGATCTTGTTGGCCTTTTCCTCGACCAGGTTCGACAGCACCATTCCTGCGAGCAGCATGGTGAGCATGAAGAGCAGAACCTGCGCGCCCTGCGCGGTGACAAGCCGCTTCTGTTTCTCGTTCCCGGCGCTGCTCTGCACCAGCCGGGTTTCCACCTCGGGCAGTTGCATGACCTGTGCATTTTCCGCAAAGGCGCTGAGCATCGCGATTTCCCCGCCATAATTTTCTACAGGGCCCCTGGTGCCGGTAAGGACAGGCTTGTCGAGCGTGCCGCCAAGCACCGCCGCAAGGCCGTTTTTCCTGTCATTCAGCAGGGCTTCGGGAGCCATGCCCTGCGCCGACGGCGCAAGCTGCTTCAGTTCGGGCAGCCGTCGTTCGCCGATCTCCACGGCGAGCGTCGCGCGCGCGGCGAGCAACTGGCGGCTGTCGTCCGCCGACATGGCGACCCCGATCACCGGGCGGTCGATGTCGCGCGCAACCTGCCCGCCAACAAGGCCAGCCGCCCCACCGACGAGAAGCGGGAACATCGGCCCCAACAGAAAGAACAGGAAGGCCTTGGAAAAGATAATGGCCGTAAAATCGCGACGGCCGATCACGAATGCGGCGCGGATAGTCTCGATCATAGCAATTCCTCCGCCGTCGGTGCATCCATGTCGGCGGCGGCATCCTCGCCGGCAATCGCGACAAAGGCGTCGTGCAGACCGGGCCGCTCGATCGACAGCGATTTCACGCCTGCCCTGCCTTCGACCAGCGCAGTAAGCAAAGGCTCGACGCCGCTGTCGGGCAAAGTGAAATGCCACCAATTGCCTTCCTGCCGGGCATCGGTCGGCAACGCCCGGCGCCATGGCCCGTCGGCGGTTTCGGTTTCAAGATGCACCTGCGGACGCAATCGGTCGCGCGCGGTCGATACCAGCCCGTCAAAGCTGACCCTGCCCTTGGCGATAATGGCAATGCGCTCGCACAGCCGCTCGGCATGGGCGATGACATGGGTGGAAAAGATGATGGTCACGCCACGTTCGGCCTGCGCGCGGATCATCCGCTCCAGCTTGGCCTGATTGAGGGCATCGAGCCCGGAAAAGGGCTCGTCGAGGACCAATATTCTGGGGTTGTGGACGATGGTGCCCAGCAACTGCACGGTTTGCGCCATGCCCTTGGACAATTGGCGGATCTGGCGGTCGGCGGCATAGCCAAGGCCCGCTTCCTCCATCAGTTCCCGTCCGCGCCGTTCGCCTTCCTTCAACGGCATGCCGCGAAGCGCGCCCATGAATGCGATGGTGTCGACCGCGCGCATCGATTGATACAGCCCGCGCTCTTCGGGCAGATAGCCCACCAGTTTCGACTGGCTCAATGGCCTGTTGGAGCCGAGCAGGGTGCGCGTGCCGCCATCGGGATCGATGATCCCCAGAAGCATCCGGATCGTCGTCGTCTTGCCTGCCCCGTTCGGCCCCAATATGCCGTAGATGCTGCCTTCCGGAACGTTCAGGTCGATCCCGTCCACTGCGCGAAAACCGTCGAACTGCTTGACAAGCCCGCGTGCCTCGATTGCATGCATATTGCTATATTGCCCCGATACTGATCCGATACCCGAAATAGGGACAGCGCGTGAAAAGACACAAGACAAATTTGGTTAACGCGCTGAAGGAACAGGCGAAGGTAGAGGGCTTTGCCGAGTGCCGCATAGCCGGGGCGGAGCTTGCCCCGCAGGCGGGTGACCGGCTCCGTCAGTGGCTGGCGGAGGGCAGGCATGGCGATATGCTGTGGATGGAGGACAGGGTTGCGCAGCGATCCAGCCCGCAGGGGCTATGGCCCGAGGTTCGGTCGGTCATCATGCTCGGTATGAGCTATGCGCCGGAAACCGATCCGATGGCACTGGACGAACTGCCAGCCTCGGGCCGCATCTCGGTCTATGCGCAACGCAAGGATTATCACGACGTCGTCAAAGGCGCGCTGAAGCGGCTGGCACAGTGGCTGGTGCACAAAACGGCGGACGAAGTGAAGGTGTTTGTCGACACGGCACCCGTGCTGGAAAAGGCGCTGGCCGAACGCGCCGGGCTGGGCTGGCAGGGAAAGCACAGCAATCTGGTTAGCCGGCAACATGGCAGCTGGTTGCTGCTTGGGGCAATCTATACCACCACCATATTCGAACCGGATGCACCCGGACGCGATCGATGCGGATCGTGCACCGCCTGCCAGAGCGTCTGCCCGACAAATGCCTTTCCCGCACCCTATCGTGTCGATGCGCGCCGCTGTATCTCCTACCTCACCATCGAACATAAGGGGCCGATACCGCACGAATTTCGCACGGCGATGGGCAACCATATTTACGGCTGTGACGATTGTCTTGCCGCCTGTCCCTGGAACAAATTTGCCCAAACGGCTTCGGTGCACAAGGCGTTGACGCAGCGGCTGGAGTTGTCGGCCTTGCCGCTGGCCCAATTGCTGGCGCTCGACGATCCGGCCTTTCGCCAATTGTTCAGCGGAACCCCGGTCAAACGTACCGGGCGCGACCGCTTTGTCCGCAATGCTGCCATCGCCGCCGGAAACAGCGGTGATGCGGCGCTGGTCGCGCCGGTCAGGCGGCTGCTCGACGATGCCAGCCCGCTTGTCCGGGGTGCGGCCGTCTGGGCGCTGGCTCAGCTGGACGGCGCGAGGTTTTCGGCGGAGAAGCAGGACCGAAGCCGGACCGAGCCGGATGCGTCGGTGCGGCAGGAATGGGAAATCAGCGCGCCATAAGCGCGTTGACGCATTGGGCCCGGTCAACCTCTGCCCCGTCGCTGCGGCGGGCATCGACATGGGTGACAATCTCTGCCCCGTTTTTGCCGTCCGGGTAGAGATAGGCGTCCAATATGCAGGCGCGACCGCTGAACTGCAGCTTGCGTCCCTGCACCTCGATCACGTCGAGGCGGGGCTGGCCGAACATGCGGACAAGTGTGCCCATATCCTTGCCCATCACCGATTCGAGCCCCTTTGCCGACAGCGTCGGGCGCGGGGCCGGGGTTGCCGCCGCCGGCCGGTCGATTGGCGTCGGCGTGCCAAGCGGGCGTTGGCGTTCGGGGACCGCGCCGCCACATGCGGAAAGCAGGGCGGCACTGCAAATCACAACAGCATATCTGATCACTTGGTCTTCACCCTGAATTTTCCGTGCGCCATATGCACGGCGGATGCCGTCGCTACAACCGGCACGACAAATTGCAACAGCGGCACCATCATTCCGGCGGCCCCGGCAAGGCCCAGCATCAACCTTTCGCCCTTGCCAAAGGCGGCCAGATGATGGCCGTGGCGGGCCACCAGCATGTCTTCCAGATCGCGGCCGAGCAACAGCGCGTTGACGGCAAGGAAAACCAGCGGTGCGCCGATACCGGTAATCAGCAACATCAGATAAACCGGCAGCGCAAGCAGGTTATAGCCGAGTGCACGCATTGCCGAACGCAGGCCCATTCTGGCCGATTGCAGGTTGCCCGGCCGCTTTCCGCGGGCGGCCTCGAAGGGATAATGTCTGGCCTCGATGATATCGATAATGTCGTCGGAAAAGATCCAGGTGATCGCAATCGCGATCATCCGGAACAGCACCAGCCCCGCAATCGCCAGCACCGCGACCGCGGCAATCGCGCCAAGCGCACCGTCATCGGCCAGTCCCACAGCCTGCAATGCCCGGTCCAGCGCATACCAGAGCGCGATCCCCAGCAGCACGAAAGCGAGCAGCGTCAACAGCATGACACGGGCGAGGATCAGCATGATCCCCTTGTCCGAAAGGCTGGCAAAGCCGAGCGAGATGGCCCTGAACATGATCGTCAGATAGTGCAGGTGTATTACACATGCAAGCCACTTGCCCTTTTCTCCATTCCACATTAGGGCGCGCCAAACCCCGAACAGGAACCCCAGATGACGCAAACCCGCTACGACGTTCTGGCCATTGGCAATGCCATTGTCGACGTGATTTCCGATGCCGATGACGCGTTTATTGCAGCGCAGAGTCTCAACAAGGGCGGGATGACCCTGATCGATGCCGACCGCGCGCGGACGCTGTACGATGCGATGGGCCCGGGGCGCGAAATCAGCGGCGGCAGTGCCGCAAATACGCTGGCCGGACTGGCGCGGCTGGGGCACAAGACGGCATTTATCGGGCAGGTGGCGCAGGACCAGCTGGGCGATGTTTTCGCGCATGACATCCGTGCGACCGGGATCGATTTCGATGTTCCCGCCCGTCCCGGCCAGCCGCCGACGGCGCTATGCCTGATTCTGGTGACACCCGATGCGCAGCGGACGATGAACACCTTCCTGGGCGCGTCGCAATATCTTCCCGCACAACTGATCGATCCCGAACTGATCCAGAGTGCCGCGATCCTGTATCTGGAAGGCTATTTGTGGGATCCCGAAGAACCGCGCGCTGCGATGCGCACCGCGATCGATCTGGCGCGCGCGGCGGGACGAAAGGTTGCGCTGACGCTGTCCGACGCGTTCGTTATCAGCCGCCATGGGCCCGATTTCGTCGCCGAAATGGATGCGGGGCGGATCGATATCCTCTTTGCCAACGAGGTCGAAATTACCGCGCTGGCGGGCACCGATGATTTTGAAGCCGCTGTCGCGATGATGGCGGCGAAGGTGCCGTTGCTGGTCTGTACCCGGGGCGAACATGGCGCGATAGCGGTGCAGGGTGCCGAACGGGTAGAGGTTCCGGCGGAACCCGTCAGCCGCCTGGTCGATACAACCGGTGCCGGGGATCTGTTCGCGGCTGGCGTGTTCGCCGGGCTGGCGCAGCGCCGCAGCCTCAAGGATTGCCTGACCATGGGCGCGGTTTGCGCTGCCGAAGTGATCAGCCATTATGGCGCGCGGCCCGAGGCCGATATCGCGAAGCTGGTCCGCGAGCGGCTGGGGGCGGACGCTGCCAACTAAACAGGACAGGCTCTAATAGGGTAGCAGCGCGACTATCGACGGCCAGATGCCAAGGCCCCAGACGATGTAGCGCGCGAAGCTGCCAAAGGCGAGCGCGGCGATTGCCGCCTTGGTGGCCCAGTGCAGGTGCCCGATCGTCCGCCTGTCCCAGAGGATCAGCGGGATGATGAAGGCAAAGGCGAGCAGGTTGCTGATCACATGGCCCGCCATGGTCGGCGGGAAGATGGGCCAGCGGCCCAGCCCGGGTTCGACCATGCAGATCGTATAGACCAGCATGAAGCGCTTGTGCGCCTGCGGCTCCATCCGGCTGCGCCAGCCCATCCAGAGCAGAAAGCCCATGGCTGGAATGGCGAG
Source organism: Sphingomonadaceae bacterium (assembly GCA_020847445.1). Lineage (GTDB taxonomy): Bacteria > Pseudomonadota > Alphaproteobacteria > Sphingomonadales > Sphingomonadaceae > Sphingorhabdus_B. The sequence goes on from JADLBY010000169.1 coordinate 12,646, forward strand.
CAGCGGAACCGCCGACCAGCTTTGGGCGTCGATGATCGGCGGGTGCAGCCCGCGCGCGATGGCGTGGGTGGCAGTCAGATAGCTTATCGGCAGGATTGCCACGCCCAGCGCCATCCCCCACACGCCCAGCTGGCGGTGGATGTCGCGCCGCTTTGCCGCGACCAGCCGAATCTGCGTGTAGAAAAGCGCCAGCCATGTAGTCAGCGCCAGCCCGTGCAGCATGACAAGCGGCGTCAAGGCAGGGTTGGGTCGCGGATAGCTGACCAGTTGGAACAGGTAGAAGCTGGGCGCAAAGCCGATGAAGGTCATGATGATGATGGCGAGCGCCATGCGCGCATAGAAACGCCGTTCGGCGTCGTGGCCCTCGACACCTTGCTCCTTGGCGGCTGTCGCCATATCCCTTCCCCCGGATATTATGTCGGTGCGACCCGATGGGCTGGAATGTCTGTGGGCTGTCCCACTTTGAAACGCGATGTTACATATTTGCGACCGGCTGTGAATCGCCCAAAAGGCATATATCGGTAGGACGGGGCGGGCCTGCGACGGAACGAAATTGACTAATATCAATTCCAGCGCTCCACCGGCTGTGCCAAGGTCGGCTGGAGGGAGACAGAGATGGATAGTGACAGGCAGGCCAAACTCGCGCTGATCGAACATAGTCTGGAGCGCGCGGCCGATGCGCTGGGCGATATCACTGCGCCGCTGATGGCGCGTTTCTACGCTGACCATCCGGCGGCAGAGGCAAGTTTCGAACATCATGGCCTCGGCAAGCGCGCCCTGCTCGAGGCGGAAATGGTGGGCAATGTGCTCTATTGCCTGATGACCTGGTTCGAACGGCCCGAGGAAATCCGCATCATCCTCTATGATTCAGTGCCGCACCATCAGGAGACGCTGAAGGTCGAGCCCGACTGGTATGAAGGCATGCTCTATACCGGCATCGACCTGATCGAGGCGACGCTGCCCGACGACGCGGACGACGAACGCGCCGCATGGGCGGCGATGCGCGCGGGATTTGCGGAGACGATCGCAAGGGCGCGGAGCTTTATCGGCTGATCCATCGCCCGCGCTCCATTTTTGCTCCCGACTTGCCGGGCTCCGTGCACTTTGGCACACAGGCCGCGATCGGGGGCAATATGAGCGGGTTCGAATTCATCTTTTCACTATTCGGGCTGCTGCTCGGGCTGGCGCTGGCGGAGGGGCTGGGCGGGCTCGCCCGTGCGCTCAAATCGCGGCACAAGGTCCGCATCGGCTGGCCCACCGCGTTGCTCGGGCTGTTCGTCACCTGCGACGTGGTGACATTCTGGATGTATGGCTGGGGGATGCGCGATCTGCTGCCGGTCAACTGGCCGACGCTGTTCGGCGGCTTTGTGGTGACCGGGATCTATTTCGTCGCCGCCTCGCTGATCTTCCCCAGCGAGGCCGAGGACTGGGACGATCTCGACGCGCATTTTGACCGGCATCGGCGCAAGGTGCTGGCGGGCGTACTGATCGCGAATATCGCCTTGCTGTCGACGGTGATCGCGCTGGTCGGGATGCAGACCGCAGGCACGCTGCGCACCGCGATTACCACCTGGTCCTTCTTCCCGGTTTCGGCGCTGGCGATTGCGACAAAGAACCGCCGCATTGTGCTCGCCTGCCTCGTCTGGCTGATCGCGCTCTATCCGCTTTCGGCGGTTTGGCGGTGAGGGCGCAATGCTGCGCTATGTTACGAGCAGTTCGGATGAAATCCTACGTGCAAGCTAGGGAACATCGTTGTTCCTAAAGTATTCTTATTATGTACGCTTTTGTTCTAGATTTTTGAGGAATATGATTTCTCCTTGAGAAGGAGTCGAGTCGTGCCAATTATCGATTTTAATCAGTACTGCTATTTCCCCTCGCTGCTTGCAGGCGACGTGGAGCGATTGGCATTTGAAGAGCTAACAAATCAAGCAAGAGAGTTGACTCTTCCGATGTTTGAGTTGGCGCGATACAGGACTGAAGGGGACTTCGCGCATTCAATTGAAATTTTGAACAATCTTCCTGATGGCACCCAATATCTATTGGATATCGATAAACGTGCTGCTCCACCGCCTTACATAGCGCAAAATCCAAACGATCCCGTCGCTGATGCGCAACGAGTAGCTCAGCAGACACAAACGCAGCAGGCCTTTAATGCCCAACTTGGTCAATTACTGCGGCCAACCAATGGCTTTGAGAATCCCGTTTATCCCCTTGACGCATGTAGAACATAACGTTATAAGCGGGGCATGGAAAAGAAATCGCCCTCTGCATCGCCTGAATTTTCGGTCCGCGAATTTTTCGCCCGCTTCCCGACCGATGATGCCTGTCTCGATCACATCATGGCCGTTCGTTTCGGCGGGACGCGCTTTGAATGCAAGTCATGCGGCAAGGAAAGCAGCCACCACAAACTAGCCAAGCGCCGCACCTATGTTTGCGCCTCTTGCGGCCATCACGTAAACCCGACCGCTGGAACAATCCTGCACGATACACGAACCCCACTGGTTAGCTGGTTCTTTGCAATGTATCTGTTCTGCACCACGCGCCACGGCGTTTCTGGCAAGGAACTGCAACGCCAGCTTGGGGTCACTTACAAGACCGCCTATCGCATCGGGCAGCAAATCCGCGATCTGACCATGAAGGCGCAATCCTTTGATGCGCTTCTGGCTGGTCACGTCGAACTAGACGAAGCCTATGTTGGCGGTCGCCGGTCGGGTGGCAAGCGCGGTCGTGGTGCTCCGGGCAAAACGATTGTTATGGGTCTGGCAAGCCGCGACGGCAACATGAAGGCCGTTGTCATCCCGAACGTCAAAAAGGACACGCTGCGCGACGTGGTTCTGCAAAATGTGGAAGCCGGTTCGACCGTTTCGACCGATGAACTCTACAGCTACAACTTACTCACCGGCGACGGCTATCAGCACGGCGTCGTGAAGCATGGTAAGAAGGAATATGCACATTATGACTACCGGACAGACGAAACCTATCACGTAAACACCGTGGAAGGCTTCTGGAGGCTGTTTAAGGCTTCGGTGCGGTCAACTCATATCCAGATCAGCGGCAAGCATATGCAACGCTATCTGTCGGAATTTACTTTCCGCGCGAACAATCGCCATCGGGTGAACGGGATGTTTGACCTTCTGGTAGGGGCGCTGTGACGCGCCCTACCAGTTTGTCGAATTGAGCGCGATCAGCGGGGCCGACACCATCGGCTTCGGCTTGTGCGGCAAACTGGTCTAATCGACCCGATGCAAGTGCTTCTGATAACGTCAAGCGTTCCATTAGTGAATCAGCCTTCCAAACGCCGCATCGCTGCTAGCCGCGTCCATTACGTTCCCCACTTGGGAGAGTGCGGTAATCCAAGTCCCAAATCCCTCTTTACCGGACAGCACCGCTGTCCGCATGGGAGGATGCTCTAGAAGCCTAATGTCGCCAAACTTTGCCAATGTCGAAGCTACTGACGGGAACCAAGGCGTCACAGTGTCAAACAACGCAATATCATCGCCAACTTGCACTCTAGCGTCGATTTGCCAGTCAGTCGTTGAAGCTCCCTTGAACTCAACTTCCTTTGCGACCGACGCCTGCCCGAAAACTCGCTCCAGCTTGGTCACTAAAACGACTCTGACGTCAGCTAGGCGACGGCGCTCTATTCGATTTGCATAGCTTAGGGCTATCTCTTGGGAGGCGTTGGCGACGGCCTTTATAGCTCCTTCAATCTGCCCCTCACTCACAAGAGCCTCTAGCGCACCATCATTAGAAAGCGTCAGTCCATATTGTTCGGCAATAGGTTCCGCGTGCTTGCGAAACTGCCTCTTGTCTGCCCCCATAATCTCGCACTCACGCGCGCCAAAACTATAGTCACTGACAAAATAACGCGGGTGCGCTCGGTCGATCCAGATGACAACCGCGCCACCGCTGGGATACATTGAAGGGGTAGTCACAAACGAACCGCTGTTTTCATGGCGCACAGATACGAGTCGCGAAACGGCTCGCTCGATTATCTGTTCAAAATCAGAGATTTTGGTGTCGCTCATTTTCCTGCTTCCAGATCAAGTTCATATACCCATTCGGGAACCTTGACTAGACTTATGTTACTGATTCTGAACAGTTTACCAACGTAGTCCAAGCACTCACTAAACTGTTGAATTGACTCATTTACTGGTCGTGCAATCGGCAAATTATCCTTCAACATTGCCCCTTTTGTATCTGACCAATTGTCTTCGAAAAGATGAACGTGAGATGGCACAAGGTCCATGAATCGGAATTCGATCGGGCCTTTACCTTTGTTATTGTGAGGCCTCGAATTCCATTCGAAGCGAGTCAGCGGGCCTGACCCGCCCGGTATTCGGACGCCGTGATATTCAAGCTGAAACATCATCTCGCGTTCTGGCATCCGCTCCAAGGCAGTTGCTCTGAACAAAAGGCCCTCTTCGATCACTTCGTCAATTTCCAGAGGAAGCAATACTTCCAAACGGCGACCGCGCCTTACCCAGTCGGTAGGCGCGGCTATCAATTTCTCTGCTGTTACAAGCTCATGCAGCGTGTCTGGCATTTGACAGCCATACCGTGCTTTAGGCAGCTTGGCGAGTCACATGCGTCAAGGGGATAAACGGGTACTATTTTTCCTATTGATACTTTGTCGAGAGAATAAAGAAGGCATTTGGCATCCACATTCCTATTCAACTTCATTTTTCGAAGAGTTTTAAATCGTCCTTCTCTGGAAATTGTGATGACTCCGCACCATTCCGGAGTCTTTTGTAAAATTGATTTGGATTTTCTTTCCGTTGTCACAAAGGATAGATGCTCAAAAATCTTGCTATAGCTATGCATCTGAGCGGGTAACCTGCTTAAACTATCAACATCGCTTTTTATCTCATAGCCCGAGATGCGGCCATTGATTAGAGCAAGATCTATTCTAGCGGAAGGGCGAGGGATAACAAATTCGTGGATGAGGCGAATTTCACTCTCATGTTGTTGAAGGCGAAGCCACATCTCTAAAGCGGCCCGCATATCTGCGTCGCGCCGTTCAAGAGTGTGCGCAGCAATTTGCATATCGCTTCCCTTCAATCCAGCCGCTCCGATAGGCGCTGTTTAAATTTTGCGAAAGCGATAACGATTTTCGGGGCAGTTTTTCTCTCTAATAGAGTCTTTTGCGCAACACCAAATTTCGGTCGGCTTGCGAGGCTCTATATCAATACTTCTACTTCCCTCGCCCCAGCAACGGTTTCAAATAATGCCCGGTATAGCTGGCCGCCACCTTCACCACATCCTCGGGCGGCCCCTCGGCAACAATCTCCCCGCCCTTGACGCCACCTTCGGGGCCGAGGTCGATGATCCAGTCGGCGGTCTTGATGACATCGAGATTATGTTCGATCACGACCACGCTGTTGCCCTGTTCGACCAGCCGGTGGAGCACCTCGAGCAGCTTGCGCACATCCTCGAAATGCAGACCGGTGGTTGGCTCGTCCAATATGTAGAGCGTCTGCCCGGTTGACCGCCGCGACAGTTCCTTGGCGAGTTTCACGCGCTGCGCCTCGCCGCCCGACAGCGTCGTGGCCTGCTGGCCGACCTTGACATAGCCGAGGCCGACTTCGGCGAGCATCGCCATCTTGTCGCGGATCGGGGGGACGGCCTTGAACAGCTCGACCGCATCCTCGACGGTCATGTCGAGCACGTCGGCGATGGAGAGGCCCTTCCATTTCACCTCGAGCGTTTCGCGGTTGTAGCGGTGGCCGTTGCATTCCTCGCAGGTGACATAGACGTCGGGCAGGAAGTGCATCTCGATCTTGA
>JADLBY010000170.1 GCA_020847445.1 Sphingomonadaceae bacterium
CATGAGGCTTTCCGAAGAAATCAGGCGATTGCACAATCACGCACGCCGTTTGGTCATCCGGCTGGCCTTCAGAGAGTTCAGCGCCATCATAATTCCACAGATAGCTTTCCAGCACTTCTTTGTATTGCGGGTTCAGCTTGGTGCCCAAAACGATTTTACTGCGGCCCGTTAGACGCATGGCCATCAGGGCTGCTTCCGCACAAGATGTTGCGCCGTCATACATCGACGCATTGGCGATATCGCAGCCGAACAGGCGCGCAACCTGCGTCTGGAATTCGAACAGCATCTGCAGCGTGCCCTGCGCGATTTCGGGCTGGTAGGGCGTGTAGGCGGTGAGGAATTCGCCGCGCTGGATCAGGTGATCGACGCTCGCCGGAACATGATGCTTATAGGCCCCCGCCCCCAGGAAAAACGGATGATGCGCCGCCGCCATATTCTTGCGCGCCATGGCTGAAAAATGCCGCTCCACCGCCATCTCGCTGGCGTGCATGGGGAGGCCTTCGATTGGGCCGTTCAGCCGCGCTTCTTCGGGCACATCGACGAAGAGGTCGTCGATGGTTTTCGCGCCGATGGTCGCAAGCATCGCCTGCCGGTCGGTATCTGTCAGGGGTAGGTAACGCATGATTTGCCTTTGCCGTCTTTTACTTGGTCATCCCCGATACGATCGGGGATCCATGGTCTGAGTAGTCGGTTTAAACTTTGGCCCTAGACCATGGATTCCCGCTTTCGCTGGAATGACATTTGTTTGTTAGAGCGAGTCCACAAAGGCCTTGTAGGCCGCCGCATCCATCAACCCTTCAAGTTCGGACGGATCGCTGAGGTCGAGCTTGAAAAACCAGCCCGCCCCTTCGGGGTCGCTATTCACGAGCGCGGGATCGTCAGCGAGCGCATCATTGCCCTGGGTCACGGTGCCCGAAACCGGCGCATAAACGTCCGACGCGGCCTTGACCGATTCGACAACCGCCGCATCGCCGCCCTTGCTCAGCGTTGCGCCAACCGCAGGCACTTCGGCAAAAACGATGTCGCCCAGCTGGCTCTGCGCATAGTCGGTGATGCCAACGGTGGCGCTGTTGCCTTCGACTTCGATCCATTCATGTTCGTCGGTGAAATAACGGGTCATTTGCTCGCTCCTCTGCGATGGTAATTATGTTTGACGAAGGGCATCGCCGCGACGGTCAGCGGCACGCGCTTGCCGCGCACCTCGGCCTCCAGCTGCGTCCCCGCAGCTTCATGTCCGGCGGCGACATAACCCATCGCGATCGGCACACCGACGCTGGGGGCAAAACCGCCCGAGGTGACGACGCCGACCTGCGCCTCGCCCGCAAAGATAGGCGCGCCTTCGCGCACCGGCATCTTGCCGTCGACCGCCAGCCCGACCAGTTTTCGCGCAGGCCCTTCAGCGAGCGCCTTCAATATCCGCTCGGCACCATTGAACCCGCCTTCCTCGCGGCGGCGTTTGGAGATGGCGAAGCTGGCATTGCCCTCGACCGGATCGGTCGTCGGGTCCATATCATGGCCGTAGAGCGGCAGGCCCGCCTCCAGACGCAGCGAATCGCGCGCGCCAAGGCCGATGGGCTTGACCTCGGGCTGCGCGCACAGCGCATCGGCAAGCGCGGCGACCTGATCGGCAGCAACCGAAATCTCGACGCCATCCTCGCCGGTATAGCCCGAACGGCTGATCCAAAGCGGCACCTCGCCCCACAGGAACACGTCGGCTTCCATGAAATAGAGCCGGTCGACGCCGGGAACGATGCGGGCAACCGCCGCAACCGCTTTCGGCCCCTGCAGCGCCAGCAAGGCGCGGTCTTCAAGATGGGTGATGTCGATCGTCGCGGGCAGGTTCGCACGCAGATAGGCAATATCCTGATGCTTCACCGCACCGTTGACAACGACATACAGCCCGGTGGGGGCCGCCGTCACCATCAGATCGTCGAGCACGCCGCCGTCGGGCGCGAGCAGCAGCGAATAGCGCATCCGCCCTTCCTTGAGCGCGGATATGTCGCCGGGTACCAGCTTTTCCAATGCGACGGCCGCGTCGTCGCCCGAAAGGATCAACTGCCCCATATGGCTGACATCGAACAGACCGGCATTTTCGCGCACCCACAGATGCTCGGCCATGATGCCTTCATACTGGATCGGCATCGCATATCCGGCGAATGGCACCATGCGGGCGCCTTTGGCACGGTGCCAATCGTCCAGCGGCAATTCGCGCATTTCGGTATTGTCGCCCATAAATTCTCCGCACAAGGTTTCAGTCAGCGACCGTGTCGCTGCCTGCCCCCTCTGTCACGGATACCTGAGAGCTTTACCCCTTCGGTGGCCCCCATATGGAGACGCTTTCCAGAGTGTCGCAAAAGCCGGAACGGTCCTTTTGCCTGAGAGATTCCGGGGCGGTTGCTCCTTCGGCGGCGGAGTTTCCCCCGCGCTCTCCCGTTTCGTCAGCGACTGATTCGGCCTTGGCTTTTGGCCGCTACAGAGTCAACCGGCGAGCGCGCGGATCGCATCATTTTCGTGGATATGTTCGCCCTTCCCGCCCGCCAGCGCCAGCGTGGCAATCGCCTGCGCGACGACCTGTGCCGGGATCGAGCGGTAGCGCCCGAGGCTGCCGACCATCAGCATATCGGTCAGCGGCGCAAGCATGATCGCGATGCTTTCGCCCGGACGGCTTTCCGGCCGTTCTCCGCCGGTCAGCAATCCAGGGCGGAGGAAATCGACGCGATCAAAGCCCATTCGCGTCATCGCCGCTTCGGCTTCGCCCTTGGTCTGCAGATAGAAATTGGACGCCTTTGCCGATGCACCGACCGAGGATACCGCAATCATGTGCCGGGCACCCGCCCCTTTGGCGGCGTTGCCAAAATCAGTCACCAGATCGAGATCGACCGCCCGAAAGGCCGCTTTTGATCCCGCAACGCGCATCGTCGTGCCGAGACAGGATATGGCGACATCCGGTCTGATCGCTGCAACCAGCTTTGGCCAGTCTGGCGAAGCGGCTTCATGCACAATCACACCCGTTGGCGCACGCTCAGGCTTGCGGCGGACAAGGATATGGGTTTCGACACCCTCTTGCCCTGCCAGTGCGACCACCAGCTGCTTGCCGATCAGACCGGTTGCCCCAGCGATGACGATCCGTTTCATTTGCCCAGCCCCTCCTGCTGACCGCCGAAAATCTCGCGGTGGCGATTTATCGCGAACCGATCGGTCATTCCGGCAAGGAAATCGCAAATGTGGCGACCTCGCTCCGGTTGATTGTCCGGAAGGTTGTCGCGCCAATCCTGCGGCAACAGCCCGGCATCACCGCTAAAGGCTTCGAACAGTTCGGAAATGACCCTGGCCGCATGCCCGGCCGCATCGATCTGCGTCGGATGGTGATAGAGATTGGCATACATGAAGGCTTTGAGGCTGCGTTCACGCGCGGCCAGATCATCGGAAAATCCGCCAATCGTGCGCCCTGCCGAACGGA
>JADLBY010000171.1 GCA_020847445.1 Sphingomonadaceae bacterium
AACCGCGTTAACCTGACGGATAACTTCATAGTGCTGATCGAGTGCGCGGCGGCCCTGATCGGAAAGCTGATATTGCTGGGTGCTCATGTTGGTTACCTTGCTTTTGATGGGCGGGGCTGCTGGATTTAGAAGACCTTGGAACGATCCACGGAGGCTCCATTGGCCTGCGGACGCGAATTATGCTGTTGGCTGGGGGTGCCTTCGATCTTGGTTTCCAGGGCGGTGAATTTTTGGGTCAGCGCGGCCAAATCATCGGCCTGCTTTTGAGATTGTGCCTGCAACGCCTGGTTGAACTGATCGCCCATGCCGGTGAACAGTTCCTTCAGATCGGCGACAGTGAAGGTCTGCGCCTTGTCGTCGGCTTTCGGCTCGGGCTTCGCCTCGTCCTTCGGCGCGCCGAATTTGGCGGCGAAGCCATCAAGCAAGGCACCGATGCCCTTCAACAGGCCCTTATTTTCGTCGCTGACCGAGGGGTCTTCTGCGAATTCGAGGGGGAGGGCGGTGTCACCATCGACCTTCAGCGTACCCGGCAGTTGCCGGTTGAACTGCAGGCGTTCGGTTGCAATGGCGGCGGGGCTATCGGTCAAGGCACAGCCCATCAGATAGGCAAAACCCTTGCCCGCAAAATTGGGCTCGATCTCGATCGACGGATAGACTTTCTGGCCAGACTTGTTGATCGCCACGGCATCATCGGTGACGTCGAAGACGCCATAGAGCGCCTTGCGCTTTTCGGTCTTGCCGTTGAAGTTGACGTCTACCTCACCCACCGTCAGTTCCAGGATGTCGCCCTTGGCGTTGAACGGTTTGTCGGGGCTGATGCCGCGAATATGTTCGATGTTCAGCCGCGCACCATAGGTTTTCGGATCATAGCTGGAGGCCATTTCCTCGATCATCTTGTCGTCGATATTGCGGCCGTCGACGGTGGAACCGGCGGTTGCGAGCAAAAAGGGCTTGGTCTTCATGGGCTTTGGGCTCCGTCTGTCGTGGTTGCGCATTGCGCGCTTCGAACGGTCGCCTTGGGCAGGAAAATGACCACATCATGCAACGGCGCGCGGCAGTAATAGCGATTGTTACTGGCAAGGCCCCGCGCGGACGGCTTGCGCGGCAGTGCATGGCATCGGGCCATGAATGGCCCGACAGTCATCCCCTATGCAGACAAGGCGAGCGGACCCGGTGAAGCGGGTTTGCTTGACGCGCATCTGCGCCGTTGGTGCCGCCAACTGTTCTTTCGCCGATGGTCGCTGCAGCAGATCAGCGATGAAACCGGCGTAAATTACAACACGCTGGCCAGCTGGAAAAAGCGCGACAAATGGGATGCGGCCAAGCCGCTGGATATCGTCGAAGAGGCCTATGAGGCCCGCATTCTCCAATATCTGGACAAGCGTGACATGACCGAAGGCGATATGAAGCGCCTCGATTTCTGCATGCGGCAAATCGAGCGCGTTGCCCGGACGCGCAAGTTCAACGAAAGCGGCAAGGAAAAAGACCTCAACCCCAATATCGAGCGGCGCAACGACGAAAAGGCGAAGGAAAAACGCGCCCTAAAATCGAACACATTGGACGAGGCGGCGATCGAGGCTTGCCGAAAGCTGTTTGAGGAAGAGCTATTCAGTCACCAGCGCGCATGGTGGGAAGCATCCGGCGAAGTCATCCGCTTTATCCTGAAATCCCGCCAGATCGGTGCGACCTGGTATTTCGCGCGCGAAGCCTTCATGCGCGGCATGGACACCGGCAACAACCAGATTTTCCTGTCCGCATCGCGTGATCAGGCCGATGTCTTCAAGGCCTATATTCAGGATTTCGTCTACCTGGCCACCGGCATCGATCTGAAGGCCAATGGCAAGAAGATGGTGGTCAAGCGCGTCTCCGAAGATGGGGAACGGCTTTCCGATGTCACTTTCTATTTCCTCGCCACCAATTTCCGCACCGCGCAAAGCTATCATGGCGACGTCTATCTGGACGAAGTATTCTGGGTGCCCGGTTTCGATGTCTTTGGCGATGTCGCCATGGGCATGGCGACCCATAAGCAATACCGGATCACGCTGTTTTCCACGCCGTCGACCGTCAACCATCCCGCCTACAAGAAATGGAGCGGCGGCGAGTATAATGAGGGCAGGCCGAAGCGCGAACAGATCAATTTCGACATCAGCCACCGCAAACTCAAAAACGGATTTCGCGGGGCGGATGGCATCTGGCGGCATATCGTCACGCTCGACGATGCCATTGCCGGTGGCTTTGACCTGGCCGATCGAGAATCGCTTCTGCAGCGCTATTCGACCGAGCGTTTCCGCAACCTCTTTCTGTGCGAATTCCTCGACGACAGCCTGTCATCCTTCCCATTTGCATTGCTCGCCCCGTGCATGGTCAGCCCGATATTCGATTGGCGCGATTTCAAGCCTGCCGAAGTCGGCATCCCCGGCGCGCGGCCCTTTGGCGAGAAGCCGGTTATCGTCGCCATCGACCCCAATCATGACGGCCGTGACGATGCCGCCATTGCCGTCATCTCGCTGCCAGAAAAGGCGGGCGGCAAATTCCGCCTGCTCGAAAAAATCCGCTTCACCGGCGATGGCTATGAGGCACAGGCCGCGCGCGTTGCCGAAATTGCTACGCGGTACAATGTCGTAGATATCGCGGTCGATGTCAGCGACGCCTATGGCAAAGCCATTCTCGAGCTGATTTCCAAATGGTTCCCGACCGTGCGCGGCGTCGTCTACAGCGTCGTTTCCAAGGGCCTGATGGTGCAGAAAGCGCAAAATGTAATGCGCAACCGGCGGTTCGAATTCGACAGCGGCGCCAGCGACGTGGTGTCGGCCTTCATGGCGATCCATCCGGCCCTCACCAAAATGGGCGGCAGCGTAACCTATGTCACATCGCGCGCCGGTGGCGTGGGCCATGGCGATATCGCCTGGGCCATCATGATGGCGCTTTTCATCGAACCCCTCGACGCCAGCAGCCCGCAAGGATCGGGCGGCGGCTTTGCACTGATCAACTAGGAGGCAGATATGGCCACGAAAAGCAAGACCACAGCATTGACCGTTCAGGCCCCTGGAAAGGCGAATGCCGGGGTGGAAGTCTTCAGCTTCGGGGATCCCGAACCCGTCCTCGATCGCAGCAGCATCTGGACCTATTTCGAAATGTGGCAGAACGGCAAATGGTATGAACCGCCACTGCCGATGGCCAGCCTCGCCAAAAGCTTCAACATGTCTGCCACCCATCGCACCGCGATAGGCCTGAAGACCAATATGCTGCTTTCCCAGCATGTGCCCACCCGCTGGCTTTCGAGCACGGCATTCGAGCGCTGGGCGCTCGATTTCCTGCAGATGGGCAATGGCTATATGGAGGCGGTGCCCAATATGGCCAGCGGCATCGCCACGGCGCGCCCCAGCCCCGCGCTGCACACCCGCGTCGGCGTTGAACCCGGCAGCTATTTTTTCGTCGATTATCGCCGCCTGCACGGCAAGGAACATGAATTCGCGAATGGCACCATCTTTCACCTGCTGCAGCCCGATGTAGCGCAGGAAATCTATGGCCTGCCTGAATGGATTGCGGCGCTGCAGTCGATGATTCTGAACGAAGACGCGACCCTTTTTCGCCGCAAATATTATCGCAATGGCGCGCATCTGGGCTTTGTTATGTCTATCACCGATACGATTCCGGAACCGGAAACGGTCGAAGCACTGAAGAACGCATTCAAGGAAGCGAAGGGACCGGGCAATTTCCGCAACCTGCTGCTCTACATGCCCGGTGGCGGCAAGGATGGGGTTAAGATCACGCCGATCGCAGACATCACTGCAAAGGATGAATTCACCAACATCAAGAATATAACCCGCGACGACATGCTGGCCGCGCACCGCACCCCGCCCCAGCTGGTCGGCATCATCCCGCAAAACAACGGCGGTTTCGGCGATGTCGGCAAGGCGCGCGACACATTCTACCTGACAGAGATCATCCCGATCATCCGTCGCATGCTGGGCATCAATGCCTTTTTCGGCGTCAAGATGCTGACCTTCGCCGACTACATCACCGCCGATGGCTACCGGATCACCGAAAACGGGGAAGTGATCCCGCCAGGGGTGCGTTAGCGGAAACAAGTTTCGCCTGCGCCGAAAGCGCGGGGGAAGGGGCGCGGCAACGCCCCTCTAGCCGACGGATCGTTCCCGCCATGACACCACTGGACTGTCCCGGAAACAGGGGCAGGGCCATCCCGCGTACCGACTCGGTAAGCGGAACGATACTGGAACAAACATGCAAGAGTCGAGTCCTACCCTCTCCCCGGTCAAGCCGGTGAGGCCCGTCGCGCCCTATATCGGTGGCAAGCGCAATTTGGCCCAGCGCCTATGCGCCATTATCGATGCAACCCCTCATACCACCTATGCCGAAGTGATGGTTGGCATGGGCGGTGTATTCTTTCGCCGCAAGCACCGGCCCAAAGCCGAAGTGATCAATGATTGGTCGGCAGACGTCCACAACCTGTTTCGCGTCCTGCAGGTCCACTACATCGCATTTCTGGAAATGATGCGCTTCCAGATCAGTTCGCGCGCCGAGTTTGAAAGGCTGGCAGCGACCGACCCGGCAACGCTCACTGATATGCAGAGGGCTGCGCGCTTTCTTTACCTGCAGCGCACGACTTTTGGCGGGAAGGTAGCTGGGCGTAGTTTCGGCGTTTCGGCGACTACAGCAGCGCGATTTGATGTGACCAAGCTGCAGCCTATGCTTGAAGCGGTGCATGAACGATTGGCCAGTGTGACGCTCGAGCGAAAGACCTGGTCGGATTTCATCCGGATTTATGATCGCGAAGGGACGCTGTTTTATATCGATCCACCCTATTATGGCTGCGAACGCGACTATGGCGACGGGATGTTCAGCCGTGAAGAGTTTGACGCCATGGCAGAGCAGCTGCGCAGCATCAAAGGCTGTTTCATATTGTCGATCAATGATCGGCCACATATCCGTGAAATCTTTGCCGGTTTCAATTTCCGGGAGGAAGATGTCCGCTATACCATTGGCGGCAACGACAAGGCCGGCGTCTTTGGTGAACTGATCATCACCAACTTCTGATCGAGATTATCCCTGCGCTTCATCTAGCGCGGGGATGACCACCAGCATTTCCTTTGTCGGATCGGGCTCATCCACGCCCCACTTGCCACGGACTTCGCCGCACGGGTGCGTTGGCACCATCTCCGCACCAATCACCATGTAACCATCATTATGGATCAGACGGGCCATGCGCTGCGCCAGCACGTCAGCTGCTGCATCTGCCTCATGTGGCAACTTGGATCGCAGCTGCTGCTTCAGATGCGGAGGCGCAGTCTTCAGCGCTACCGCCATCATCGTCACCAGCTGCTCGCGTCCTATCCTGTGCATCGCCGCGATATGGAACATTTCAAGAACAATGGCAATAGGCGCACGATCATCGATCGCAGTCACCCGAAATCATGCCCGCCCCGACGATGTCAGCCCACCCGACCCCGGCGCGCGCCCTCGCCCCCACGCCTCGCTTTCGGCTTTTCGGCATAAATTCTTTGCACATGTGGGAACATCCGCGCGGGCAGGGAGGGGTATAGGGGTGGGAAAGACCCGATATTTCCTACATTTCGATTTATCGAACATTAAATAACTGAAATATCGTCATTAAATTGTAGGACTAAAACTCCGACATGACCCGATATTATAGCCGTGGTTTTCCTACATCATTGAAAAACATAATTTATTTTAAAGGCAAAAATCGTGTTTCGATGGTCCTACATTATCGGAACTATATCGGAAAATTGTAGGACTATAAATTATTGAAAAACATATAATATCGGAAATGTAGGATGATTCCCAACCATAGGCGGCATGTAAATTAGTACAGACGCAAGACTGCCAGAAACCAGCTTTCGGCCTCGGAAAAGGTCGATCAAATCTCCATCCCAGTGGGTGGGTGCATTAATGTGCGTTGATGAGGTTCAGTCGGCCAAAATCAGCTTAGGCACTACAGCGAACGATTCCGTTTACCCGCTCCAGATTTTCCCGACATTCCTGATCCCCAGCCCTGGCTGGCACCGTTTATGCGGTCGTTACCATTTGCGACAATTTCGCCTGTGTGTCGGATAATATTGCGACCTTTGCCGCCTAAACAGCAGTCATCCGGCCATAGCGGCTCTATGGACAGACACGAAGGTCAAGTGACATGAAAAAGAAACTCCTGATTGGCGGCGGCGCGGTTGCGACGGCCGCGATTGCCGCAGCGGTCGCCTTTGCGGCCTCCGGCCCGATGGGCAAGGCAGACACCAATGGCGATGGCTCGCTCAGCAAGGCCGAAGTGACCGCGATGGCCAACGCCCATTTCGCCAAGCTGGACGTCAATACCGACGGCCAGATCAACGCTGCGGACCGTGAAGCCAAGCACAAGGCCAGGTTCGGCGAAATGGATACCGACAAGAATGGCAGCATCAGCGAAGCGGAATTCAGCGCCGCCCATGCCGCCCGCATGGCAGAGCGCGGTGAGCGCGGCGAAGGCCGGATGCACGGCGAACATGAAGGGCGCGGCCATCATGGCATGGGTAAAGGCCGTCACGGCGGCGGCATGAAGATGCTCAAAATGGCCGATACCAATGGCGACAAGACCATCACCAAGGCGGAAATGACCGCAGCGATCGATGCCCATTTCGCCAAAGCCGATACCAACAAGGACGGTCAGATTTCGAGCGCGGAGCATGATGCCATGCGCAGCGCGATGCGCGAACGCATGAAGGCTGCTGCCACGAACTAAGCCACCATTCCCCTGGCGGGCGGCGTCGTTCCGATGACGCCGCCCGGCTTTCCCTTTGCAGATTGGCGCGATAGTAACAGCCGATGCCCAAGACCCGCCCCCATATCCTGTTGGTCGACGATGAACTGTCGATCCGCGACCCCCTGGCGCGCTATCTGGAAAAGCAGGGCTATCGCGTGACCGAGGCGGGCAACGCCGCGAGCGCGCGCGACGCGCTCAAAGGTTATGACATCGACGTCGTGCTGCTCGACATCATGATGCCGGGTGAAGACGGCATCAGCCTGACGCGCTTCATTGCCGAGGCTGGCGGTCCGCCGGTGATATTGCTGACGGCGCGTTCCGAAGAGGCCGACCGCATACTCGGCCTAGAAATCGGTGCCGACGACTATGTCGTCAAACCCTTTTCGCCGCGCGAACTGGTCGCGCGGATCAAGGTGGCGCTGCGGCGGACCAATGGCGTGCAGGCTGCCAACGGCAATGGTGGCACAATCTGGGCCTTTGACGGCTGGCAGTTGAAGACCGCCGAGCAGCAATTATTTGATCCGCACGGCGCGCTCGTTCCGCTGTCATCGGGGGAATATCGACTGCTTGAGGCGCTGGTCGAGCGGGCAGGGCAGGTGCTCAACCGCGACCAGCTGCTCGACCTGACCAAGGGCCGTATCGCGGGCCCGTTTGACCGCGCGGTCGACAATCAGGTCAGCCGCCTGCGCCGCAAGATAGAGCCGGATTCAAAGGATCCGGTCTATATCAAGACGATCTGGGGCGGCGGCTATCGCTTTTCGGTAGAAGTGCAGCGGCTTTGAACATGATCCGGGGGCTGCGCATCTTTCCGAAAACGCTGACCGGCCGGATCATGCTGGTAACCGCACTGGGCGTGTTGCTGGTGCAAGGCATCAACACCGTCATCCGATACCAGGCCTTTCAGGGCCGGGCCATAGTCGAGGCCGCCTCCCATCTGGCTGCGACGGTGGCCAACCAGATGGAACTTATTGATGCGGGGGCCAAGGATTCGCTTATCCGAAAGCGGAAAGTGGCCATCTGGATCACCGATCGGGCGCTGCAACCGCCGGGATTTGACAGCACCGACGAACTGGCCGAGCGGGTGGCCGCTCCGCTGCAATCGATCTACCCGCAAGTAAATTCGGTCAGGCTATCCAAGGGCCCCGAGCGCAATCTTCCTCAATATATGCGCGATCCGAAATTCGACCATCGCGGTCGCCCGTGGATACATAGAGGCAAGACACCCAGAGAGGTCTTGCTGCTGACCATCAGATTTGACGATGGCCGATGGGTTCATGCCGTATTGGGTGTGCGGCCACATTATTCCCAGCCATTTACCCTGATCGCGATCGAGACGTTGCTGATCTATCTTGCCGTGATGATACCGTTGCTGCTTGTCATCCGGCAGATGTCGAAGCCGTTGCGGCAGTTGAACCAGCGGTTGGCGCATGAAGGGCTGGCAAGCGGGGCGCCGCCGATCGAGCCGCAAGGGCCCGACGATATCCGCAGCCTGATCGACAGCTTCAATGCAGCGGAACAGCGGGTCAACGCCATGCTGACCGAAAAGGATGTGATGCTGGGCGCGATCGGCCATGATCTTAAAACGCCGCTGGCGTCGCTACGGGTGCGGATCGAGTCGGTCGACGATGAAGGCGAGCGCAGCAAGATGGCTGCCAGCGTCGACGAAATGGTCCAGATACTCGACGATATTCTGGTACTCGCCCGGCTCGGCAAGTCGTCCGAAGCCGCTGTACTGACCGACATTGGTGCGCTCGTCGAAATGGTGGTTGGCGAAATGGACGATGGCGGTCGGCTTTCGGTTGCCGACAGCGACGAAAAATGTCGCGCCACGGTGCGCCCGGTGCTGTTGCGCCGCGCGCTGCGCAATCTTGTTAGCAATGCATTGCAATATGGCGGGCGGGCCCGTGTTGCGGAGCGATGCGACGGTGCGCATGTCACGGTGGATATTGACGATGAGGGCCCCGGCCTGACCCCCGAGCAGTTGACGGCGGTGTTTGAACCCTTTGCGCGGGCGGAAGGATCGCGCAACCGGGCTACGGGCGGGACCGGACTTGGGCTGACCATCGCGCGCGCCATCGCCCGCGCCCATGGTGGCGATGTCGAACTGCGCAACAGGGAAGGTGGCGGGCTGCGCGCGTCGCTGCGTATCCGTCAATAGACCGAAAAATCAGATGTCGCCGGGTTGCTTTTTCCAGCTGCCGCTCGCCTGATATTCGCTCTTGATGTTCGCCGAACCGGGCAGGTTCCCGCCGCTATAGGCCGCTTCGCCGCCCTGCGAACGGGCATTGGCCGAATAATCCGGCGCCGCATAAGCCTTCGTGCGGGCGGGCTGATAGGGCGTGATGTCACGATAGGCAGCCGCACCTGTAGCGTTGCCCGCCAGGCCAGATTTGGCAATGGCATCGGCTTCGGCCTTCATGCGGATGGCGGCAAATTCGCGCTCATATTGCTGCTGTAGCTGGATGGGATCGAGAACCGGCAGCTTGTCTGCCGTCCAGACGCGCGGCTTGGGTCCGGGGAATGGCTCGTGACCGGCATGGCTGCGGAAAAAGGCCGAGGGCCGCCCTGCCGAGCCTTTCCAGCGATAGAAGCGGTGCGCGCCGATGGTGCCGACGAAATCCAGGCTAGGGGCCCAATAGGGATAGACATAGGTCGCATGATAGTGCGTCGCCATGCCGACCGGGGCATAGACCGAACCCGCCAGCGCCGCCATCGCCACGCGCTGCCCGCGCAACCAGGCGGCGCGCGCCGGTGTGCGGGCCATCGATCCGTCACAGCTATAGCTGAACTGGCAGCCGGTCGCGCGTTCGGATCCCTGATAGATGACGCCGCAGACACTGTTGGGATAGCTGGGATGGCGCATGCGGTTGATAATGACCTGCGCAACGGCCCGCTGCCCCGCATCGGGCTCGTTCGCCGCTTCATAGTAGATGGCATCCGACAGGCATTGCAGGGCCCGTGCATAGTCGACCGTACCCGGCTTCAGGACAAAGGGCTGCGCAGCAGGGCCAAGGCCGGTGTCGATGCCTGCCACCGGTGCGCCGATGACCGCCGGCTCCGTCGCCGCGGGCTTTGCAGGCTTCAACTGTTCGGCAGCAGGCGCATCGATATCGGGATCCAGAAAGTAGAATGCCGAGCCGGAGAAATTTTCGGCCGGACGTTCGGCGGAATAGGCCAGCGGATCGGGCTTTACCGTTTCGGCAGGCAGGCTCCACGCCCATTGCGCTGAACTGGGAAGCAGGGCCAACAGCAGGAAGGCAATGACGACCAGCACAATCTCGCGCCAGCCGAACACGCGCCGACGCTTTGGCGCGCGCGCTGGCCGCCTTGCGGGTGCTTGTTCGGTTTCCAACGGTTGATGCAACATGACTGTGACGAAAGTTATATCCCTGTAACGCGCCCCCTATACCGGCAAAGGATAACAATCTGGAGTGCTTATTTTGGGCTGTTCCATCGCGGGACGCGCGGAAAGCGCTGGATTAACGCGATATATCAAATTCGCACTTGTAAATAATTGTGCGGCGCAGCAACAAACTTGCGTTTGGCCGTGGAATAGGCGCTTTTGCTTGCACGAGCGCGCAGAACGCGCCTAGAAGGCCGCCCCATTCGAGTAAGTGGAGTTAAGGATAATGGCGGCGAAATGGACGCCCGAAAGCTGGCGCACCCACGAAGGCAAGCAGATGCCAACCTATCGTGACCAGAATGCACTGGAAGCGACCGAGGCGACGCTGCGCAATTTTCCGCCGCTGGTGTTCGCCGGGGAAGCGCGCAACCTGACGTCGGAACTGGCCGATGTGGCGGAAGGCCGGGCCTTCCTGCTGCAGGGCGGTGATTGTGCCGAAAGCTTTGCCGAATTCCATCCGAACAATATCCGCGATACGTTCCGCGTGCTGCTGCAAATGGCGGTCGTGCTGACCTTTGCCAGCAAGCTGCCGGTGGTGAAGGTCGGCCGCATGGCGGGCCAGTTTGCCAAGCCGCGTTCAGCCGATACCGAGGTGATCGATGGCGTCGAACTGCCGAGCTATCGCGGTGACATCATCAACGACATCGCGTTCGAGGCGGGCCCGCGCGAACCCGATCCGGAGCGCATGGTCAAGGCCTATAGCCAGGCGGCAGCCACGCTGAACCTGCTGCGTGCGTTCAGCAGCGGCGGCTATGCCAATCTGCATCAGGTGCATGCCTGGACCCATGATTTCATGGGACGTTCGCCCTGGGCGAAGAAGTTCAAGGATGTCGCGGACCGGATCGGCGAGGCGCTGGCGTTCATGGAAGCCTGCGGCATCACTCCCGACACTGTGCCGCAGATCAAGGGCACCAGTTTCTACACCAGCCATGAAGCGCTGTTGCTGCCCTATGAGCAGTCGCTGACCCGGCAGGACTCGCTGACCGGCCAATGGTATGACACCTCGGCCCATATGTTGTGGATCGGCGACCGCACCCGGTTTGAAGGGTCGGCGCATGTCGAATTCCTGCGTGGTATCGGCAACCCGATCGGCATGAAATGCGGACCCAGCCTTGAGCCCGATGCGTTGCTGCGGATGCTCGACACGCTCAATCCCGGGCGCGTTCCCGGGCGCATGACGCTGATCACACGTTATGGGCATGACAAGATCGAGGCCGGGCTGCCCAAGCTGGTCCGTGCCGTGCTGCGCGAAGGCCATCCGGTTGTCTGGTCGTGTGATCCGATGCATGGCAATGTCGTGAAGTCGGCGAGCGGTTACAAAACCCGCCCGTTTGAGCGCATCCTGGCCGAAGTACGCGGCTTCTTTGCGGTGCACCGCGCAGAAGGCAGCTTTGGCGGCGGCATCCATGCTGAGATGACCGGTCAGAATGTTACCGAATGCACGGGCGGGGCGATTGCCATTACCGACGAGGCGTTGGCCGATCGCTACCATACGCATTGCGACCCGCGCCTGAATGCGGCGCAGTCGCTCGAACTCGCCTTCCTGCTGGCCGAAATGCTCAACCAGGAACTTGCCGAGCGGGCCAAACAGGCGGCGTGATGGCCGGGGATCGCGTGCGCATCATCCGGGGCGACGTCGTAAAGTCCGGCGTCGGTTTTGGCAGCGCGCTCGCCATCGTCATCAGCTATACTGCGCACAAATCGGTACTATGGGCGATCATTCACGGGTTTTTCAGCTGGTTTTACGTGGTTTATTTCCTGCTGACGCGGTGAGCAGCTTTTGCTAGACAGGCTTTATGGGGTCGCGCCTAACACTGGTTCCACTGTTGCTCCTCGGCCTGTCGGCATGCGCCGGGCCGATTGAAACGCGCGTGGTATCAAGCGGCGCCGGCGTCCCTGAGGCGGCGTCGATCCTGGCCGAGGCTCCCCCGAATTCCGAAGTAGCGGCAAGCGCCCATAAGTTGGTGACCGGGCGTCTGGCCGAGCGCGGCTTTGGCCAGTCCCCAGCCGGAGCGCTGCAGTTGCACATAGCATTTGCCGAGCGCGATGCAGCGATCGCCGTCCGGACCAGATCGGGCGACCAATGGGCGGATGTGTCGGCTGCCAAGCCCAAAAAGCCGCTGCAAAGCTGCGCTGATCGGGAGATGCGGCTGACGGTGACGCTGACCCGTATCGCCGATGGCACCGAACTCTACCGCGGAAGTGCGGCGGAATATCATTGCAAGGCGCAGGCCGCCAATGTGTTGCCTTCGCTGGTCGATGCCGCGCTGGCCGATCTCGCCGGGCCAAAAGGCGCGTATCGCACTATGCGTCAGGGGCTGGAATAGGCTCGATCGCTTCGGGAAGCTGCAGATGGAAGCAGGCACCCTTGGTCAAATTCTCTGCCCAGACCTTGCCGCCATGCCGCTCTGCGACCGCGCGGACATAGGTCAGCCCAAGTCCGCTGCTCTTGATGCGCGCATCGGGGGTCGAACGCGCGGCAAAGCGGGTAAACAACCGGGGAAGCAGTCCGGCGTCGATGCCCGGGCCCTCGTCGCTGATCGCCAACTCGATCATGTCGTTCCGGCGGCCGATATGAACGCAAATCGTGGCGCCATCAGGGCTGAACTTGACCGCATTATCAAGAATGTTGGTGATCGCCCGGCCCAGACTGTCCGGTTCTGCGAGGACAAAGGCGTTGTCGCTGTCGTCGACAACGTCGATGCAGACGCCGCGCTCGTGCGCCAGCGGCCAGAGATTGTCGGCGATGTCGCGGGCCAGATCGGCGAGCAGGACGTCGCTGCCTTCAAACGGGCTTTCGCCCATGCGCGCAACGTCGACGAAATCCTGCGCAAGCGCAATCGTCCGCCGGGCATGCCCCTCGATGCGGTTGCTGACATTGCTGTCCTTGATCGTCGGCAGCAACGCAATGATGGCCGATTGTGGAGAACGCATGTCGTGTGACAGAAGCTGCAGCGCCTCCTCGCGGTCGCTTTCCGCCTGTGCCAGGGCGCTGATATCCGCCAGATAGTGGATCTGGCCGACCAGTTTGCCGTCGTCGCTGACAACCGGGGCGCTGCGCATGACGAAATGGCTGCCACCCGGCGAAACGAACCGGACAAAGCCCTGATCGCCGGGTTGTGATGCGTTGCCGTGCGTTTTCAGATATTCGTCCACGCTGCGCCGGTGGGCCGGTGCCACGATGCGGTCGAGCAATATGGTGAGCGGCGTGCCCTTCAGATCGGGGCCGAGATATTCCTCGATCCTGTGATTGGCCATCGTCACTGTGCCAGCCGTGTCGGTCACGAACATCGGATCGGGCAGATGTTCCAGCGAGTCCGAAACAAAGCGGCGCAGGTCGCGAAGATGGTCGATCGCGCTTCCCAGCGCCGCGCTCTGGCGGCCGACAAGATCGCTGCCGCGATCGGGGCCCAGTGCCAGCGGCACGATATCGCCTTCGCGTTCAAGCTCGCCCAATTCATGCTGCATGAACGCGCTCATCGCCTGCAGGCGGCGCCAGCCCCAGAGCGGGTAAACCAGAATGATGCCGATCAGTGCAGCGCCCGGGGGGAACCAGATGCTGGCGGCCAGCGCCGCAGAGCTGGCAGCAAGGACGAGCACGAACAGCCCCAGCGATACCGCCAGCGCCGTGCGCGGTTGCCAGCGCAGAAAGCCCAGCAGCAGCACCCACATGGGCAGCAGCGACAGCAACGCGACCTGCCAGTTTGCCGCCGGTGTAATGAAATCATCTCTTCGCAACGCCGCAATCATGTTCGCCATGATCTCGGTTCCGGAAACGACGCCGCCGTCGCTGAAGGGGCCGGGATAATTGTCGCCCATGCCCGCGGCGGTGGCACCGATGACGATGTCGCGGCCTTTAATCAGCTGTGCGGGAATGTTGCCGTCCAGCGCATCGGCAAAGGAAATTTCCGAAAAGCTGTCGCGCGCGGCATAGGGGAGGACCAGATCCTGGCCGCAACGATCCAGCCGCCGGAAGGCGGGGGAGGGCGCGCCGCCATTGCGATAAACCAGCTCCGCCACATGCGGCAGCTTTTCACCGCTGCCATCAAAGCACAAATTGACCCGTCGCACGATGCCATCATTATCGAACGTCACATTGACATGGCCCGCGCCCTTTGCAGCCGCGCCAAGCAGGGGCAAAGGGCGTTCGGTATCGAACAATCTGCCGTCGCTGCCCGGGCTGTGAAAGTTCAGGGGCAGAAAGACATTGCCCGACGCCTTCATCGCCGTGGCCAGTTGTGCATCGCCATCGCCATGCGCCGCTTCGCTGAGCAGAACGTCCAGCAGGATGCTGCGCGGTTGTGCCGCCGACAGCTTTTCGATCAATCGGGCATGGACATTTCTGTCCCACGGCCATTTGCCGAGTCTTGCCAGGCTGGGTTCGTCGATATTGACCAGCAATATGCGGTCATCGGGGGCAGGTCGGGAAAGCGACGACAACTGGTCGTACACCAGATTGTCGAACGCCGAAGTTCCACGCCAATGCGTCGCAAAGATTACGGCGAATGTGCTGACCAGCGCGATCAGGCACCATTCGATCAGCAGTCGGCGACGAAGGCTCATGCGCCATCCTTGGATCGGGATTGCGACAAATCAGTTCGAAGCGACGATGATCTTCTCAAAGGGCGTCCAGTTGGTGCTGGTTTCGCCATCCGCATATTGGATGGCGCCGACACGCCAGTAATAGTCGCCATCGGGCAGTTCGGACAGGATAATCTGCTGCGCAGACAGCCCCGCCTCGTCGACAAAGGCGGTGCCGTCGGTATTCCCCCTGAACAGCTGGAAATTATAGCGGATGATACCTCGTCCCTGACCACCCCATTTGAAAACCCAACCGTCATCAGCCGCGCCAGCCGAGCCGCTGATCGAATTCAGACGCCGCTTGAACGTGTAGGTTGCGGGCAGGCCCTCAATGCCGTTGGCCGAGATTGCCCGCGCGCGGAAGAAGTAGTTGCCATCCTCCAGATTGCCGAAGTCCGCAGCTTCGCCGGATATGATCTGATCGGCGACCTGATCCTCGAAACTGGAATCCCTGGCAATGCTGGCACGAATGGCCGACTTTTGCGCGGGAAGGGCAAAACGGACATCGACGCCATTTTGCAGCTTGCCTGCCCCGTTGATTTCAAGCGGCGGCAGCATGGCTTCTGCGATGGCGGAGCCATCAGCGTTCACCGCAAGGCCATTGCCCGCAGGCAGTGCCAATTCCCCGCCATTTTTGACGCCGATTGCCAATGCGCCTTCGTCAACCTCGGCGAAATCGCGCTTGGCGGTATCGTCGAACCGCGTCTGGAAATCGGTTCCGCGCACCGCCGAAACGGCCTTTGGTGTGCGCACCTGATAGCGGTCATTTGCCGATTTGAGCGGGGCGACCTTCGACCTGGCGCTGCCGCGATCAACTTGGAAATCATAATCGAGCGCAGATTCGAGGATATAGCGACGCAGCCGGACGATCTTCAGATCGGTGTTCGAGGGCACGGAAATGCGCGACCCATCTTCAAGCAGCAGCGACGCGAATGACCCGCCTGCGGTTTTCAGTGCCTGACCTTCCGCAAGCGCCTGCCCCGACGCAGCCGGTCTGGCCGTGCCCTGGACGAGTGCGGTGACCTGCCCCTTCACCGACGACAGACGCGCGGTGGACGGCTGGAACTTCAGCAGCGTTCTTGGCAGTTTCAATATCGTTCCGACCGGAATCATCCGTGGATCGGCGATCCGGTTCTGCTTCTGCACAATCCTGTAGTCGCCGGTGCGGAGCATATATTTCTCCGCAAGGCCGATCAGCGTATCTCCGCGAACCACCTTATAGGTGATTGTATCGTCGGCCGATGCGGGTGCGCACAAGGCCATCGCGAGCGACAGGGCTGCGATGGACGATGCCGGATACTTCATGGCCTTACCTTTTCTCGATAGTCTCCAGACGGTATCCGTAGCCGAATACCGTGAAGATGCGAAACCCGTTTTCGGGTTTGAGATCCAGCTTGGCGCGGACACGCGAGATATGCATGTCCAGCGTGCGGGTGGCCAGAGCGGCCGTCGTCCGCCAGATCGTTTCCATGATATAGTTGCGCGAAAGGGTGCGATCCCGGTTGCGGAAGAACATGTCGGCCAGTTCGAATTCCTTGGCCGTCAGCGCCTCGACCTTGCCTTCGATCGTTACCGTCTGGTCGATGCGGTCGAATTCATATTTCCCATATACCGCCTTGCTTTCAAACGCGCCGCTGCCGGCACTGCGGCGCAGGAGCGCATTGATCCGCGCCGTAATCACCGTCGGATCCTCGGGCTTGGTGATATAGTCATCCGCGCCTGCGTTCAACGCGTCGCTAATGTCTTTCTTGGCTGTGCGGTTGGTCAGCATGATTACCGGCGGCTTTTCCTGCAACGATGTCTGCATCCAGCCAAGTGTTGCCAGGCCGTCCTTCTTGGGCATCGTCCAGTCCATGATCACCAGATCATAGGTTTCCCTGACCAGAGCTTGCGACAAGCCCGCACCGTCTGAAAAGGTGGAGGCAATATGCCCCATATCTTCAACGATATTCTTGAGGAAATTCACGACGTCCGATTCATCGTCGGCAATTGCAATACGCATATTAGCTACCCATCTACCCTCGATGGAACGTCATATTATCCAGTTAAAGCAGTCCCATCGCCCTATGCATGCCAAATAATGCCGATTTACAAGTTGCGCTACAGTCGCGGCCAATTAGTTACTACCTTTTACATCGCTTAACCGGCGTTTATATCCGAATGGAGTCAAGGGCTTAGGGGTGTAAAATGGGGAAATGGCTGGGGTGGCAGGATTCGAACCTGCGAATGCCGGTACCAAAAACCGGTGCCTTACCACTTGGCGACACCCCAGCAGGCCAAGCCGGACCGGCTCGGGAGAGCGGCCTTATAGCGTTCAAAAACCGCTTGGCAACATGTGCAATGGCTTAATCGATACGATCGACCCAACCATGGATATCGGGCGCGGTGCCACGCTGGATGTCGACCAGTTTCGCGCGCAGTTTCTGTGTCAGTTGGCCGGGCCCGCCGCTGCCGATGGTAAAGCTGCCCCGCGCGCCATGAACACTGCCGACCGGGGTTACAACCGCCGCCGTTCCGCAGGCAAAGCTTTCAACAAGCGCGCCGCTTTCCGCATCGGCGCGCCATTGATCGATGGCGTAATTCTCCTCGCGTACGGTCAGGCCTTCCTCTCGCGCCAGCTGGATGAGCGATGCGCGCGTAATTCCTTCCAATATGGTTCCGCCGGTCGGCGGGGTGATGATGCTGCCATCGTCAAACACGAAGAACATGTTCATTCCGCCCAGTTCTTCCACCCAGCGATGCTCGGCGGCATCGAGGAAAACCACCTGGTCGCAGCCCTGGGCGATGGCCTCCTGCTGCGCGATCAGGCTGGCGGCATAGTTGCCGCCGCATTTGGCCGCACCGGTGCCGCCGGGGGCCGCCCTTGTATAGGTTTCCGAAATCCAGATCCTGATCGCCGGTGCGCCGCTCTTGAAATAGTTGCCCGCTGCCGAACAGATGACCATGAACAGATATTCCGACGACGGCTTGACCCCAAGGAAGACCTCGCTGGCGATCATGAAGGGGCGGATATAGATCGAACCGCCTTCGACAGGGGGGAACCACGCCCTGTCCGCCCCGATCAGCGCCTTGATCGAACCGATGAACAGGCTTTCGGGCAGTTCGGGCATGGCAAGGCGCCGTGCGGACTGGTTGAAGCGGCGGGCGTTCGCGTCGGGCCGGAACAGCGCCATCGATCCATCGGCAAGGCGATAGGCCTTGAGGCCTTCGAATATCTCTTGCGCATAGTGCAGCACGGCGGTTGCCGGATCGAGCGTCAGTGGGCCGCGCGGGCCGAGCGTCGCGCTGTGCCAGCCCTGGCCTTCGCTATATTTGATCGTGACCATATGGTCGGTGAATATTTTTCCGAAGCCCGGATCGGCAATCAGCCCGGCGCGCACATCGTCCGCAACCGGCGACGGATGCGGCAGGCGTTCGAGTGTCGGAAGGGCGGGCTGGGACATGCGGGAATCCAATTTGAAATAAAATTACGAAAATTGCACTGTTCAGGAAATGCTTGCACTTAGTTTTGGGCTGCGTCAAGATACGTCAATATGGCTGTCCCATCTTCTCCCCCGGTCGAGACATTCTCGCCAGCGGCATCGCCGCTTTTCCTGCGCGAGGATGAGGTCAGGCGCGGCGTCGAATTGCTGTATTTCGGCTATACGCGCATGACGCGATCGGTCGACGAACTGCTGGTCGAACATGGCTTTGGCCGTGCGCATCACCGCGCGCTCTATTTCATCGCCCGCCAGCCCGGCCTGCCGGTGAGCGCGTTGCTCAGGATCCTGTCGATCACCAAACAGTCGCTGGGGCGTGTGCTCAACGACCTGTCCGCCAAGGGGCTGGTTGAAACCCGCGCGGGGGAGCAGGACAGGCGGCAAAAGCTGTTGCGCCTGACCGAGGCGGGTGCCGCGTTCGAGGCGCAGTTGTTCGATGCCCTGCGCGCCGGTCTGTCGGCGGCCTATGCCGCGGCCGGGCAGGAATCGGTGACAGGTTTCTGGCGTGTGCTCGAAGGTTTGATTCCCGAGGATGAACGGCAGATGGTGATGGCACTGCAAGGCAGGGGGCGCTGATGGATCCGCGTATCGAGCGACTGGAAGCGGTGATCCGCGCGCGCAGGGATGCCGATCCGGCGTCGAGCTATGTCGCCTCGCTCTTTGCCAGGGGGACCGCCAAGATCGCACAGAAGGTTGGTGAAGAGGCGACCGAAACGATCATAGCCGCGCTGGCGGAAGGAAAGGACAAGCTGACCGGCGAGGCGGCCGACCTGCTGTTCCATCTGGCTATATTGCTCGCCAATGCGGGGCTGGGGCTTGACGATGTGCTGAACGAACTGGAGCGCCGTGAGGGGATTTCAGGCATCGACGAAAAAGCCAGCAGGAAAGGATGATCCATGCCCGTTGACGCCACGCTGCCTTATGACGACCAGAATATCTTCGCGAAAATATTGCGGCGGGAAATTCCGAACCGCACAGTTTATGAAGACGAATGGGCGCTCGCCTTTCACGACATCAACCCGCAGGCGCCGATCCACATGCTTGTCATTCCCAAGGGCGCCTATGTCAGCTGGGACGATTTCAGCGCCCATGGCAGCGAAGCCGAGATTGCCGGTTTCATCCGCGCGGTTGGCCATGTCGCACGCGAACAGGGTCTGGTGGCGCCCGGATATCGCCTTCTCGCCAATGCCGGGATAAACAGCCATCAGGAAGTGCCGCATTTGCATGTGCACCTTTTCGGTGGAAAAGCTTTGGGGCCGATGCTGGTGCGCTGAAATTTTGTTGCGCTCGACAGATTAGCCTCTAGGTTCGCCCCCAGATATAAATTTGGGGAGAATCTGATGCTATTCGACCGGGTCAAGCCGCTGGATGCCATATTGGCAACCGCGGAGAAAAAGTCCCTCCACCGATCCCTTGGCGCATTCCAGCTGACGATGCTCGGCATCGGGGCTGTCATCGGGACCGGTATTTTCGTTCTGACCGCCGAAGCCGCGCAAAAGGCCGGGCCGGGCATGATGATAAGCTTTGTCATCGCCGGGCTCGTCTGCGCCTTTGCCGCATTGTGCTACGCCGAAATGGCGTCAATGGTGCCGGTTTCGGGCTCCGCCTACACCTATAGCTATGCCGTGATGGGCGAACTGATCGCCTGGATGGTCGGCTGGGCACTCATCCTCGAATATGCCGTTGCCGCTGGCGCAGTCTCGGTCGGCTGGTCCGGCTATGTCGTCGGCCTTGTCGAAAACGCCTTTTCGATAGACATACCCGATACATGGGTGCTGGGGCCCTTCGATGGCGGGCTGGTGAACCTTCCGGCGATGTTCATTGCCGGGGTCGTGACCGGGCTGCTGGTCATCGGCACCAGGGAAAGCGCCACGGTAAATGCGATACTGGTGACGATCAAAGTGGCCGCGTTGACGCTGTTTATCGTGCTTGCCGTTCCGGTGATGAACATGGAACAGTTCGAACCCTTCTCGCCGCTCGGCTTTGGCGGGATCGGTGCGGCTGCCGCCTCGATCTTCTTTGCCTATGTCGGCTTCGATGCGGTTTCGACCGCGGCCGAGGAAACCAAGAACCCGCAGCGCAACATGCCGATCGGGCTGATCGGATCGCTGGCGATCTGCACCATCTTCTACCTTCTGGTCGCCGCTGGTGTGATCGGCGCGCCGGGGGTCAGCTCGCAACCGGTCATGGATGCCGCAGGCGTCATCGGGCTTGAACCGGGCAGCCGTGAACTGGCCGCGCAATGCGCCGCCCGTGCGGCAGAAGGCATGAAGGATGTGGTCTGCTCCAAGGAAGCGCTGGCCTTCACGCTGCGTGAAATCGGCTGGCCGCAGATCGGCAACCTGATCGGGCTGGCCGCCGGACTGGCGCTGCCTTCCGTCATTCTGATGATGATGTTCGGCCAGACCCGCATCTTCTTCGTGATGAGCCGCGATGGCCTTTTGCCCGAAGCCTTTTCGCGCATCCACCCGAAGTTCAACACGCCGCATGTGATCACCATCCTGACCGGCATATTCGTGGCCCTGTTCGCCGCCTTCTTCCCCGTGGGGCAGTTGGCGAACATCTCCAATTCGGGAACGCTGTTCGCCTTTGCCGCGGTATCGATCGCGGTGATGGTCATCCGCCGCACCGATCCGGGCCGCCACCGTCCGTTCCGCACCCCGGCGCTGATGTTTACAGCACCAGTTGCGATCGCGGGCTGCCTGTACCTGTTCTACAAGCTCGACGTGAAGAGCCAGATCCTGTTCCTGATCTGGGCCGCCATCGGGCTGGTGGTCTATTTCGTCTATAGCCGCAGCCGCAGCCATGTCGGCAGGGGCCATATCGAGGTGCACGAGGATGATGCCGACGCGCCGCCGACCTCGGTGCCGCCGATCAACTGAGCGGGAAAGCGACAACAGGAAAGGGGAGGCTTCGGCCTCCCCTTTTCATTGGAGCGGAACGTGCCGGGTAGTTCCCGGCCGGGTAAACAAGCGGCCGCGCTCGCCGAAAAGGATCAGGGACAGCGCCGCCAGGCCGCAGATCAGGAAGCCGAGGGCAACCGGGGTAACCGCGCCGTTGAACTGCTGACCGATCAGCGCGCCGATCAGCGCGGCCCAGATGGTGCGGACGAAATTCTGGAATGACGATGCGGATCCCGCAATCGCCCCGAAGGGCTGCATCGCGATCGACGAACAGTTCGAACCGACAAAGCCGATCATCGCCATGTTGAACGTGATCAGGCCCAGAAACAGCGGCAGCGATCCCGGCGCAAAATGTGCCGCCAGCGCCTGGGCGATTGCCAGCGTGATGAAAGCGAACAATGCGGTCTGCGACACACGGCGCGCGCCGGAACGCTCGACAATGCGCGAATTTGTGAAATTGGCACAGGCGATGCCAAAGGCGATGATGGCAAAGCCGATCGGGAAGAAATCGGGGGCCGAAAAGGTCTTGTCGAAAATCTGCTGCGAGCTGTTGAGATAGCCGAACAGCGCCCCTTGCGAGGTTCCGCCGGCCAGCATGTAGCAATTTGCCGAACGGTTGGTGATAACCTGCTTCCAAGCCGCAGCGAGCGCGCGCGGTTCGATCGGCGTTGTATTTTCCGGAGCAAGCGTTTCCGGCAGGCGCAAGGCGACCCAGCTGAGCACAAGCACGGCCATGATTGCAAAAAGGTCAAAGATCGAACGCCAGCCTGCAAACAGCAATACGGCCGAACCGACCAGCGGAGCGACAATCGGCACGGCCATGAAAACCAGAAAGATGGTCGACATCCGCCGCGCCATGGCATCGCCTTCAAACTGGTCGCGGATGATCGAGGTGACGAGCACGCCCAACGCCGCGCCGCACAGCCCCTGTGCCACCCGCATCGCGATCAGCATCTCGAAACTGGTCGCAAAGCTGCACGCCAGCGCACACAGGATATAGCCGCCAATGGCACCCAGCAGGATCGGCCTCCGCCCGAACCGGTCTGACAGGGGCCCATGCACAAGCGATCCCGCGCCCATGCCGAAGAGATAGGCGGCGATGACATATTGGATACGGTTGGCGTCGGTCACGCCCAGGCCAGCCGCCATGCGCGGGAAGGCGGGCAGCATGGCATCAATGGCCAGCGCATTGAGGGCCATGATCGAGGCCATCATCACGGTCAGTTCGCGGTCGCCAAGCAGTTTCGGTTTTGGGGAAAGGGTCATGGCGTGCTTATGCGCAAGCATCCATGCGAAGGCCAGTCCGTTTTCGGGTCGAGAGCCCGGCATTCGAATGCGACAGCCTGCCGCGCCACGATTGCAATATTTGCCCGACACGCGCAAAAACGCAGGCATGACCGACGGGTGCGCACCGATCCGCAAGATCATCCATGTCGATATGGATGCCTTTTATGCGTCGGTCGAACAGCGCGACAATCCCGACTTGCGCGGCCGGCCGGTTGCCGTCGGCGGATCATCGAAACGCGGCGTGGTCGCGGCCGCCAGCTATGAGGCGCGGGCGTTTGGCGTCAGATCGGCGATGCCATCGGTCACCGCGCAGCGCCGTTGCCCCGATCTGGTCTTCGTCAAGCCGCGCTTTGAAGTATATCGTTCGGTGTCGCATCAGATACGGGACGTGTTTTCGCGCCACACCGACCTGATCGAACCGCTGGCGCTCGACGAAGCCTATCTTGACGTCACCGCAGACAAGCAGGGTATCGGATCGGCGGTGAAGATCGCCAAGGCGATCCGCGCGGCGATCCGCGAAGAGACCGGACTGACGGCGAGTGCCGGGGTGAGCTACAACAAATTCATCGCCAAGCTGGCGAGCGACCAGAACAAGCCCGACGGCCTGTGCGTCATCCTGCCCGAACAGGGGGAGGCCTTCGTCGCGACCTTGCCGGTGCGCCGTTTCCACGGTGTCGGGCCACGCACCGCCGAAAAGATGGAACGGCTGGGCATCCGCACCGGTGCCGATCTGCGCGCGATGAGCGAGGAGTGGTTGCAGCGCAATTTCGGCAGTTCGGGCAGCTATCTGTTCAGGGCCGCGCGCGGCATCGACCATCGGCGCGTCAACCCGTCGCGCGAACGCAAGTCGGTTGGCGGCGAACTCACCTACTTCAACGACAAGCAGAGCAATGAGGAACTGCGCACCGCGCTGGACGAGATTATCGCCATTGTCTGGCGGCGCATCGAGAGCAGTGGCGTGCAGGGGCGGACAATCGTGATGAAGGCGCGCTATGCCAACTTCCGCACGCTGACGCGCAGCAGGAGCCTGACCCGCAATGTGCACGATCGCGCCGAATTCGCGGCCATCGGCCATGCCTTGCTGGATCAGATACTACCTGCCGACATGGGTATCCGGCTGTTGGGATTGACCCTGAGCGGGATTGACCAAAGTGGCCATCATGCTCCGACCGACGCTGCTGCAGAACATTTCGTCGGCGTGCAGCCCAGCCTGCCGTTCGATAATATTGAAAGCTGAAGCTTTCATTCATATATCAGGAAAGTGTTGCAATCGAGTAATACAGGGGAGATGTTATGGCTCGACCGCAAACCGATATCGAAGCCGGCCGCGAGGAATTGCTCGACGTTGTCGAGGAACTTGTGCGCAAGCGCGGCGGGGTTGACCTGTCGATGACCGAGCTGGCTGCGGCGGCAGGCATGTCGCCTTCCAATCTCTATCGCTTTTTCGAGAATAAGGAGGCTTTGCTCGAGGCCGCAGCGGGGCGCTGGTTCGCGCCCAAAATCGCGATCATGGAAGAAGTGATCGCGGCGGATATGCCGTCGCGCGAAAAAATGTATCAGTTCTTTGCGCGCCGTTTCGTGCTGATGCGCGACCAGTATCGCGCCGACCCCGACATGTTCAAAAGCTATCTCGAACTGGGCGACCAGCATTTCGAGGTGCTGCGCGGTTATGTCGATCTGGGCGATCACTATCTTTCGGAAATCGTCGTCCAGGCGATGGACGAGGGCTATCTGGTCGACCTGTCGATCGACGATGCCGTATCGCTGATCAACCAGATGGTGCAGGTCTACTGCAACCCGGAAGCGCTGCTCTACATCGATCACAAATTGTCCGAGGACAAGCTTGGCCGGATTGTCGATACCATCTTCATCGGCCTTGGCCGCAGCTTTCACCACAAGGCGGGCTCGGGCCAGCCGCATATCAAGATTGTGCCCTGACAGGGGATAAGCGCTTGCGCACAGCGCGAAGCTCTGGCAAAGGCGCGCTCCTGCACTGGCAGAGTGGGCGATTAGCTCAGCGGTAGAGCACACCCTTCACACGGGTGGGGCCACAAGTTCGATCCTTGTATCGCCCACCATTTTCTGAAATTTCGCATCGGCAGCTCCGCCCCCGGGGGCGGTAGGATTATATTGGCCGTGCGCATAATTCCGCAGTCAATCCGAATTTGGTGCACTGGCACCGTGATTCACCGTAATTCGCGCTGGGTGACGTGATCCGGCACGCCGGGGAGAACAAGGCGGGGATGACGGGCCATGCAATATGGCTATGAAACAGGAAAGCCCTTGTCAATAAATGGGTAAATGTGCACCTGTCACCTTAATTGCGTAATTCTAATACATCTTACCTGAATATGGATCATCTGAATATTCTTTGGCTGCGCGTAGAGATATCAAAATTCTTTTGAATTGATATATAACATGTCTGAAAATTGATTTCGAATTCTCTTTTTCTAAGATGAGCAATTGCCCTTTTGCAGCAAGATGTCCTCCTTTGGCTGCTGCAGTTACCCATCTCATACCATTCTCAACGTCGACAAGACCACCTTCCCCCCTAAGCATCATAACTCCAAGCCAGTTCATGCTTCCCAAATTGCGCAGTTCAGCGCCTTCCTGAAACGCCGCTCTAGCTTCCGTTAACTGCCCATCCGCCCACAGAACCCGGCCCAAGGAGTTAAATGCCTCGGGGCAGCCAAGTTTTGAAGCCTGCTCATAATACTCTATTGCTAACCCCTTATCATGAGGCAAACCCTTCCCGGCTTCATGCATCCATCCAAGCGTCGTCAGCGCATATTCCGAGTTGGATTTGAGCAGTGGCTCTAGTAACCGCCTAGCTTCCAAGAAATTTTCGGCTTCAATCGCCTGAGCCGCAAGGTTCTCAATTTCTATTTCATGCTGTAGAGTGAGATTTTCTTTTTTCTTGATGGACATTAATATTAACTTTTCTAGAGAGTTACAAATTTCAATAATGCAATTACCGTGACAGGTGCATATTTACCCATTTAGCGGTCTCCTTCCCCTTTTGGCCGGGATGAGCTGTTTGCCGGTGCGCGCCTCCATGGCCTGCAGCCACTCCGCCGAGCCGATGGGGCGGCCCACTGTCTCTGCCTTGCGCAATGCAGCATAGGTCATCGCCTCGTCGAATCCCTCACCCGGAAATGCTCCGAAATCGCCGACCCGCTCCAGCGCCGGAGCGACCGTCACCACATGATCGTCCTCGCCTGCGATTGCCGCGCTGGGTGACGTGATAGGCGATACCGGGAATGGCAAGGCGGGGAAGGCGGGCCATATGCGCAACTTGCCCTAATTGGTGTATTTAGTAAACTGGCACCGTAATTGACTGGTCATATAGAAATTGCGCGGCCTGACATTCTTGGCGGCCCTTACAGCATTCCTCGGAGGCGGTGATGATCCTGCTGTCGGAAACTCTTAGCCAACTTGAAAGTGAGCTCGTTGCTCTACGCACCTGTGCCATCGATGATGAGTGGCGACCCTGGTACAAGGGTGCCGATGAGGCTTATGAGAATTTCGAGCTAAGCCTGAAACATTTGCGCAAGAAACTGGGCGACAAGAAATATCTTAAACTGCTGAATATGATGGAAACCGCACGCAAACATTTTGAGGAAGGCTATGCCAAGGGTGGAAGGCCGGGCCAGCCGGGCGACAATGATATCAAACGCGGGTCTTGGCTAATGCAGGATATGGGGCAGGTAATCCGCGACAAGCCGCCATTTGCTTACCCCCATGACGAATGGCGTTGGGGTGAACCTTTGCCCATCGAAATTGACGACCTTACTGCGGACGATGTGGGGTTGGAGTGAGAGCTTACAATACTCGCAATTGACGCCTGCATACCCCTTGGAATTACTGAATTAATTAAGAATTACGGAATTACGGTGACAGATTACGGTGACAGGTGCACATTTACCCATTTATTGATATGGCTTTGCGGGCAATAATGGCACGATGGAGGTCGGCTACGACCAGTCGGTCAAGGATCGTTCGGCGGCGCGCCCGGATATCAGCGCGACCAATGCCGGGCTGTTCCGGAACGGCACCAGCAGCGGCACTATGGGCTATGCCGATTTTGCCCAGTCTCGATCGAGGGCTTTAACAGCTATGCCCAGGCGGGCAGCACCGGCAGCTATACGGTGCGCGCGGGCGACACGCTGGCGGGCATCGCCGCCCAGCTATGGGGCGATGCCAATCTGTGGTACCGGCTGGCCGAAGCGAACGGCCTGTCTGCACAGGCGGGGCTGATCGAGGGCAGCAGCCTGATCCTGCCGCCGATTGTCAAAGCGCTGTCGCGGAGATGCGAAAGTCCGCATCCGCTCCCGCAGGCCCGCATCGGCAGTTCCGCCCCTGGCGGCGGAAAATCGCTGCTTGCCATTTTTAATCGTGCGCTTAATTCTTGTGGCCGGACGAGTGGAGGAGCGGATTCATGCAGGTTGGCAACGCGGTCTTTCCGTCGGCGGAGCAGGCGGCGCGCTTTTTTGGCGCGGCAGAGGATGGCCGCTTTGTCATGGTCAACCTGCTGAAGTTCAGGGCCAAGGCTGAATATGAGGATGGGTCGGATGCGCATCTTACCGGTGCGGAAGCCTATGCCCGCTATGGCGCCGCCGTGCAGGCGTGCCTGGCGGCCGTGGGCGGGCGTCAGGTCTATGCCGGGCCGGTAACCGGCCTGTTGCTGGGGGAAGTCGAGGAATTGTGGGACATGGTGGCGCTCGCCGAATATCCCTCGCTCGCCGCGATGCAGCAGATGGTGCAATCGCCCGCATACAAGGCCATCGAAGTGCACCGCACGGCCGGGCTGGCTGGCCAGCTCAACATCCGCACAAGGCCGATCGGCCGCTGAGCGCATAGCCGCATGATGGATAATCCATTCCTCGACGACGGGCCATTTCCTGACGACGGGTCCGACGGTGCCGGGCGGCTGGCCGATGTCCGGGGGATAGCAGCTATCCTGCAACAGGCCGCGCGTGAGGGGCGCGCGATGAGCTATTCCGAAATATTGATGACGCTGGGGTTCCGCTTCACCCGGCCCAGGATGCGCGCGCTGTGCAAGACGCTCGATGCCGTCGACACCCAGGCAGGGCAGCGCGGCGAGCCTGCGCTTGCCTGTCTGGTGGTGCGCGAGGGCGACCGGCTGCCCGGGCAGGGCTGGTGGGTGTCACGCCATGACTATGCGGGCGCGTGGGAGGGGGCCGAGGCCCGCGCCTATCTTGCGCAGCACCAGCAATCGGCCTTTGACTATTGGAGCCGCAGATGAGCTTTCGCTTGCCATGACAGACGCCGCGCCTATCAAAAATCCCATGGAGGAATTTTCCGTCAGGCTGGCCGCCGTCATGGATCGTATCGCGGGCGATCGCGCCGCGATCGAAAATCTTGGCAGGCTTTCCGGCGGTGCCAATATGGAAAGCTGGTCGTTCGATCGTGCGGGAAAGGGCTATGTCCTGCGCCGCGCGCCTTCGGCGGCCTTCATGCAAGGCCGGTCGTTCGGGCATGATGTCGAGGCCGAACTGGTGCGCACCGCGCATCGCGGTGGCGTGCTCGCGCCCGAAATCGTCGGTGAACTGACGACGGCGGACGATCTGGGCACAGGCTATATCATGTACCGCGTCGAGGCGGAGGTGAATCCGGCGAAAATCCTGGCCGATCCGCCCGCTTCGCTGGTGCATGACATTGCCCGCGAACTGGCGCGCATCCATGCGATCCGGCCAACCCCGGACATCCCCATTCCCTATATGGATACCGCCGCCGCGCTGGGCGAACTCCGGAAGCGCTTTCTGGCTTATGGCGGGGACCGGCCGGTGATTGCACTCGCGCTGCGCTGGTGCGAAGACAATCTGCCATCCCCGGCTGACCCGGTGCTGGTGCATGGCGATTTCCGCATGGGCAATCTTATGGTCGACCGGAACGGCCTTGCCGCAGTTCTCGATTGGGAACTGGCGCATTGGGGAGATGCGCATGAAGACCTCGCTTATGGCTGCATGGCGGTGTGGCGCTTCGGCCATTTTGACAGGCCCGCTTTCGGGGCGAGCGACCTCGATACTTTCTTCGCCTCTTATGAAGCGTCAGGCGGCGGCACGGTCGATCGTGCGCGATTCCGTTTCTGGCTGGTCTACCGCACGCTCTGGTGGGCGCTGGGCTGTATGCAGATGGCGGAAATCTGGCGGCTGGGTGCAGACCGCAATCTCGAACGGGCGGTGATCGGCCGACGCACCAGCGAGAATGAGGCCGATCTGCTGCTGTTGCTTGAGGGTGACGCGCCTGAAGCCGAGCGCGGCGCTATCAGCCTGCCGACCGCCGCACCGCCGCGCCGCGCGGGCGAGCCGTCGTCGGTCGAGTTGCTCGAGGCGATCCGCGAATGGGTCGATGTCGGCGTGAAAGCCAAATCGGCAGGCCGCGAAAAATTCATGGCGGCGGTGGCAATGAACGCGCTCGGCATGCTCGTGCGCGAGGCCGAAAACCCCGTCGATCCGCATGATTCCGCGCTGTCGGCGGAGTTGCTGGCGGGTCGGCTATCGCTCGCGACGCCGGGGTTGCTCGCGCGGTTGCGCGCGACGACGCTGGCCAAACTGGCCAATGACAGCCCCAAATATGCCTCGCTGGCCGCTGCCAGGGCGCGCTGGCTGAAAGGCTGAGATGCAGCAATATGCCGGTCCGGCGATTGTCTGCGCCGTTCGCCCGCATGGGGAGGCAGGCGCGATCGTGCGCTGCATGACCGAAGCGCATGGATTGCTCGCAGGCTATGTGCAGGGCGCGCGCGGCCGGGTGCTGCGCCCGGTCTTGATCCCCGGAAACATCGTCAGGGGCGAATGGCGCGCGCGGGTTGCCGGGCAACTGGCGTCGCTGTCGGTCGAGCCGGTGCACAGCCGCGGGCATCTGCTGGGTGAGCCGCTGGCGGCTGCGGCGATCGAATGGGCGTGCACGCTGACGGCGAGCGCGGTGCCCGAGGCGCACCCCTATCCGCGGCTGTTTTCGGCGCTGGACGGGTTGCTGGCCGCGGTCGAACTGGCACCTGCCGCGCGTGGCTGGGCACCGGCAATGGCGCGCTATGAGGCGCTGCTGCTGTCCGAACTCGGCTATGGCGGCGACGATCTGGTGGCGGGCGAGGGCACGGCCGCTGCGCTCAGCGCGATGGCGGCGCAGCGCGAGGCCCTGATCGAACATGTTCTGGGGGAAAAACGGGTCGATGTGATGGCGGCCCGCGAAAGGCTGGTCGATCGGCTGAAAAGGGCAGTTGCATAAGGCGTTGCGAGGGGGCAAAGGCTCCACCAAGTTCCAGCATCGTCATGCTGAACTTGTTTCAGCATAACAAGCCGACATAGCGCGTTATCCCGAAACAGGTTCGGGATGACGAAAATCATAGGTTTACCCATGCTGATTGCCCTGTTGCCCGGAGACGGGATCGGTCCCGAAGTCATCGCCGAAGCGCGCCGCGTGCTCGAAACACTGGCGCTGCCCGATATGCGGTTTGAAGAGGCGCCGGTTGGCGGCGCGGCGTACAAGGCGAGCGGACATCCTTTGCCGCAGGCCACGCTAAATCTCGCAAAGCGCGCCGATGCGATCCTGTTCGGCGCGGTGGGCGACCCCGATTGCGATACGCTCGAACGCCATTTGCGCCCCGAACAGGCCATCCTCGGGCTACGCAAGGAACTGGAACTGTTCGCCAACCTGCGCCCGGCGACTTTGTTTCCCGAACTTGCCGACGCCTCGGCATTGCGCCCCGAAGTTGCCAGCCAGATCGACATGGTGATCGTCCGTGAGCTGAATGGCGACGTCTATTTCGGTGAAAAGGGCATGCGCAAAACCGCCGATGGAAAGCGCGAAGGCTATGACATCATGTCCTATAACGAAGACGAGGTGCGCCGGATCGCCCGCGTCGGCTTTGAAACCGCGATGGCGCGGGGAAAGAAGCTGTGTTCGGTCGACAAGGCCAATGTCCTCGAAACCAGCCAGTTGTGGCGCGATGTGGTGATCGAAACCGCGAAGGAATTTCCAAAGGTCGCGCTGAGCCACATGTATGTCGATAATGCCGCGATGCAGCTGGTGCGCAATCCGGGGCAGTTCGACGTCATCGTAACCGGCAACCTGTTCGGCGACATTTTGTCCGATCAGGCGAGCATGTGCGCGGGTTCCATCGGCATGCTGCCCAGCGCCTCGCTCGATGCCAGCCAGAAGGGGCTTTACGAACCGATCCACGGCAGCGCGCCCGATATTGCCGGACAGGGCAAGGCCAACCCGCTGGCGACGATCCTGTCGGCGGCGATGATGCTGCGATACTCGCTGGGGCAGGCAGAGGCCGCCGACCGCATCGAGGCTGCCGTTGCCGCCGCACTCGCCGCTGGTGCCCGCACCCCCGATCTGGGCGGCAGCTTGCGCACGCGCGAAATGGGGGATGCCGTTCTCGCGGCATTGACCTGAAGCCCTCTCCATCCGAAAAGCGAAGCATGAAGAAAACCACAGGCCAGAATCGCGACATCACCTCCCAGTGGCGGCCCGCCACGCAGGCCGTGCGCGGCGGCACCTGGCGCAGCGAACATGGCGAGACGTCAGAGGCGCTCTTCCTGACTTCGGGCTATTGTTACGACGATGCCGAGTCGGTCGCGGCGCGCTTTACCGGCGAGCAGCAGGGGATGACCTATAGCCGCCTGCAAAATCCGACGGTCGCGATGGCGGAGGAGCGGATCGCGCTGATGGAAGGTGCCGAGGCCTGCCGGATGCAGGCGACCGGTATGGCGGCGATGACCACGGCGATGCTGTGCCAGCTAAGCCAGGGCGACCATGTGGTCGCCGCGCGCGCGGCTTTCGGGTCGTGCCGCTGGCTGACCGACAGCCTGCTGCCGCGCTGGGGGATCACCACGACGACGATCGACGCGCGCGACAATGATGCGTGGAAGGCGGCGATCCAGCCGAATACGAAGGTCTTTTTCTTCGAAACCCCGGCCAACCCGACGATGGATATTGTCGACATGGCCTATGTCTGCGGGCTGGCGAAGGAGCATGGCATCACCACGGTGGTCGACAATGCCTTTGCCACCAGCGTCCTTCAGCGGCCGATGGATTTCGGCGCCGATGTTGTCGCCTATAGCGCCACAAAGCTGATGGACGGGCAGGGCCGGGTGCTTGCCGGGGCGGTCTGCGGGTCGGCGCAGTGGATCAATGATGTGCTGCTGCCGTTCCAGCGCAATACCGGCCCCAATTGCTCGCCGTTCAACGCCTGGGTAGTGCACAAGGGCCTGGAAACGCTCGAATTGCGCGCGCTCAGACAGTCGGAAAACGCGCTGGCGGTGGGCAAATTCCTCGAAGGCCGCGTCGCCAATATGCTCCATCCGGGGCTTGCCAGCCACCCGCAGCACAATCTGGCGATGCGCCAGATGAAGGCGTGCGGGCCGATCTTCAGCTTCATCGTCGATGGTGGCCGGGCACAGGCGATGGCGCTGCTCAACGCGCTCGAACTGATCGATATCTCCAACAATATCGGCGACAGCCGCAGCCTGTGCTGCCACCCCTCATCGACCACCCATTATAGCGTTTCGGAGGAACAACGCGCGCTGATGGGGGTTGAAGAAGGCATGTTGCGCATCAATATCGGCCTGGAAGATCCGCAGGATTTGATCGACGATCTCGATCAGGCCCTGCTAAAGGTGGGCCTGTGATACTCGACGCGCTTTTTACCGACCATTCGACGAC
The DNA here is from genome assembly GCA_020847445.1 of Sphingomonadaceae bacterium. Lineage (GTDB taxonomy): Bacteria > Pseudomonadota > Alphaproteobacteria > Sphingomonadales > Sphingomonadaceae > Sphingorhabdus_B. The sequence goes on from JADLBY010000171.1 coordinate 32,122, forward strand.
CGACGGGGTTGCCGTGCATGTGGTCACCAATTTCCTTGAGGATCAGTCGGTTCCCGCGCAAAATCGCTGGTTCTGGTCGTACCATATCCGCATCGAAAACCATCGCGACGATCCGGTGCAGTTGCTGACACGGCATTGGAAGATAACAGATGGCCATGGCGGCGTGAATCATGTCGATGGTGATGGCGTGGTGGGCGAACAGCCTCTACTCAAGCCCGGCGGCAGCCATGATTATGTCTCGGGCTGTCCACTTGCGACGCCTTCGGGGATCATGGAGGGGCATTACCGCTTCATTCGCGCCGATGGCTCGACCTTTCTGGTTGAAATCCCCCGTTTCAGGCTGGTCGCGCCTGCGACCGCGCGATGAAGCGGACCCATCTTCCTTTGAACGGGCTGCGCGTGTTCGACGCAGCGGCGCGGCATCTGAGCTTTACCAAGGCGGCAGATGAACTGGCGGTGACGCCCGCTGCAGTCGGCCAGCAGATCCGCGCGCTGGAGGATATGCTCGGTGTCGTCCTCTTCCGCCGCACGCCCAAAGGGCTGGAGCTGACGCCGGAGGCGGACAAGGGCCTTGATGCCTTGCGGGCGGGCTTTTTGCAGTTTGAAGAATCGGTGCGGGCCATGCAATCGGGGCAGGCCTCGAACGCGCTGACCATTGCCGCCCCACGCGATTTTACCGCCAAGTGGCTGACGGCCAGGCTGGCGAAATATGGCGCGGCGAACCCGGACCTGCAATTCACGCTGATTGCTGCCGATAGTGAGATCGACTTCACCGAAGCCAATCTCGACCTCGCCATCAGGCTGACCGACGGACCCGGCGAGCATGAAGGCGTGCA
>JADLBY010000172.1 GCA_020847445.1 Sphingomonadaceae bacterium
GCGTCAAAACGCAACATCCCGCATTTCAGCTATGTCGAGGAGTTCGACGTGACCGCGTTGGAGGCAATGCGCGCGGATCTGAACGCCAATCGCGGAAACCGGCCAAAGCTGACCATGCTTCCCTTTCTGATCGTCGCGATCTGCAAGACTCTTCCCGATTTTCCGATGATCAACGCCCGTTATGATGACGAGGCAGGCGTCGTTACCCGCTATGGCTCGGTCCATCTCGGCATGGCGACCCAGACCGATGCCGGTTTGATGGTTCCGGTGATCCGCGATGCCCAGGACAAGAATGTGTGGCAGTTATCGCATGAAATCAGTCGATTGGCAGAAGCAGCTCGCAACGGTTCTGCAAAGAGTGACGAGCTTTCCGGATCGACTTTGACGATCACTTCGCTGGGTCCGTTGGGCGGAATCGCGACTACGCCGGTGATCAACCGCCCAGAAGTGGCGATTATCGGCCCCAACAAGATTGTCGAGCGCCCGGTTTTCGTCGGTGATGCCATCGAGGCGCGCAAGCTGATGAATCTTTCGATCAGCTGCGATCACCGCGTGGTCGATGGCTGGGATGCCGCAAGCTATGTGCAGGCGCTCAAAAAGATCGTCGAAACGCCGGTACTTTTGTTCGCGGACTGATAGCTACAGCCCCAGACCCTGGAAACTGGTCTGGTCGAACTTCAGCTTGAAGGTGAGGAAGGGGCCGCTGCGGGTGTAGCGTGCTTCCTCGAAGTCGCGGTCTTCGAAACCGACGAAATTATAGCCGAGCGTGACGTTGGCGTTGTCGAACGGGGTCACGGTCAGTGTCGGGCCGCCCGACCAGGCGATATTGCCGCCGCCGGTGCCGACGCGAACCGTTCCCGAGGCGCCGATATCGGCGACATCTGACAGGTCGAAGCGCAGGTCGGCGCCGACAACATTGCTCCATCCCTTCACATCGTCTGCGCCAAAGCGGTCGGTGTTGTAGCGCGTGCCCCAGAAGAAGGCATATTCGCCGCGTTCGATAAAGCTGCCATCGCGCTCGTCGATCGGCGTATAGTTGACCGACAGGCTGTTGATGATGCGGGTCGACTTGACGTCACCGCTGACCAGCAATGGCGCGCCGCCGACGGGGCCGGGCAGGCCTGCGGTCGCATTTTTGACTGCGTCATAGCGATATTCGGTCTTGTTGAGGAACGACCACTGGCTGCCCGAGGGGCGGTTGGCCCAGCTGATTTCGGCCTGAGCGGTCGTCGTCGCCGCGCCGCCATCCTGTTTCGCCTTGAACCAGTTGAACGCGCCGCCGACTGCCTTGCCTTCGCCGATCTGGCGCAGGATCGCGGTCGTCAGGCCATAACGCTGCGTGGTGTCGCCGTCGCGCCATTCGGCACGGCCCGTCCAGCTCCAGCGTTCACCATGGTAGGTGGCACCGCCGGTGACCGCGACGAAATCTTCGGTCAGCGTACCGTCGCTGCCAAGGAAACCGCCCGATGAAACCGGATGCAGCGGGTTGATGACATCGCCACGATCGAAGCCGCCAACGGTCTGGTTGCCGTCAAGCGTGAAATCGACCGACCAGTTTTCGTTGATCTTGAATGATTGTGCCAGGCCGTAGGATGCAAAGGTGCGGGCACCGAATTCGCCGATATCCTGCTGGTTTGCGCTGGCAACGATGCGGCCGCCAGCCCAGGGGGCAATATCGAAACCGATACGTGCGGTGCGCGCGTCGATATTTTCGCCCTTGGCGATTTCGTAGCTGCCGACCAGCGCGATGTCGTTGCGAATGGCATAGCGCGCACCCAGACGGTGACGGGCAGGGAAATCGATGCTCTCATCCTCGCCACCAAGCGCAAATTCGGTCTGCGCGTCGAGTTCGAGCTTGCTGGTGAGCTTGTACGAACCGGCAATACGCGCCAGCGTCGATTTGTTGGTCGTGCCATCGGCCAGCTTGTCGTCGGCATGGGTGATGCCTGCGCGCAGCGAACTCTTGTCGTCGCGATATTCGAGCTCGGTCGAGCCCGCAATGCGGCGTGCACCGGTTTCGATATAGTCTTCCTGATAACCGATCGCCGAGACCGAGAGCTTGTCAGACAGACGATAGCGTCCGTCGAGGCCGAATTTTTCGGTGCCAATTTCGCTGCGGTTGGTCTGACCGACGCCAAAGCGGGCCGACTGGCGACGATAATAGGCCAGCAGATCGAATTTCGAACCATGATGTTCGGCTTCGAGCAGCATCGCCGAGGCGCCACCGGCGTCGGGCGTTGCGCTGCCGGCATTGGCCTTGCCGTCGGTGGCGGCAAATTCGGCGCGCAGTTCGGTATTGGCAGTCGGCCGATAGCGGACGTCTGCGCCAACCAGATTGGTCTTGTCGCTGTCGGTTTCGTCGTGGATCGCGGTTGCCGCAATCTGCAGCTTCTGGTCCGGCGACTGCCATTTCACGCGGCCGCCCGCATTGTTCACGCGCTTCCCGATCCCATCGACTTCATATTCGGCGATGATGAATTGCGGGTTGAGGCCGCTTGAACGCGACAGGATGGGCTCGCGGAAGCGCAATGTGCCAGCGAGATAGTCGATGTCATAGTCGATATGGCGGACAAGGCTCTTGCGTTCGACGATGATGTTCGATTGCAACCGGTCGCGCGTCTCGATGGTGATGCGTTCGCTGTTGGCCAGAATGTCGCGCGCGGCGAGGGCATAGGGGCCGGTCAGGCCGGTGCCCTGGATTTCCTCGCGGCGATAGCGATAGGGCGTATCGGCACCAAAGACCTGCGCATGCACGTCATCGCTGCGATATTCGGCCTTGATGCCGTTATAGCTGCGCTGATAGCGGGCAAGCTCAGGCTCATCGATGCCGGTCTGATAGTCGCCGAACAGCGCATAGAATTGCGGGCGTTCGAGCTTGAGGTACAGACGACGGATCGACGCGGCGTCATAGCGCTGCTCGCTGCGGTCGGCATAAACGGTGTAGTAACGACGCGGATCGATGGTTCCGGCAAAGCGGGTATCGTCAGCCTTCTTGTCGCTGTCATAGGCCATTGTCATCAGCCATTTTCCGCTGACCCGGCCCTTGGCATAGAGCGCGATGCGGCCATCGACATTCAGCTGATCGTCGTCGCCCGCCAGTTCCTGCAGGCCTTCTTCAAGCTTGTTGAAGCCGATGGTGCCAGCGGCAAAGCCGACGACCGTCCAGGGGCGGTCACCCGGATCGAGCCAGGCTTCGACGCGCTGGGTGCGCTTGACCTGTCCATCCTGAAAATTGAAGCTGATCGCGACTGCACCCGATGCGGTCGTGGGCTCCAGCTCGATATAGGCAACGCCGTCCTCGCCAACAACGCGCCACACCGGTGCCGCACGCTCGAGGCCGGACAATTGCCTTGCCTGCTGGGCGTCGATTTCAACGGCGGGACGATAGGGTTCGGTTACGCTGAAGTCGCCAACGGCATCGGGCTGAATCGGCTTGCCCGACCGGTCGGTGAAACGAACGGCAATGCGCGGACGGTTGACGCCATCGGCGAGCAAAAGCGACTTTTCCTTCAGAAACTGCGCCTGAATGGCAGGGGTGGCAAAGTGCACCTGACGTTCCAGTTTCGCAATTTCCTGGCCTTCGCCATTGAGCACGCGTGCCGTCAGCAGGTTGTTTCCTGCGGTGATGGATACGCCGCGCCAGAGGCTGACATTGACCTGACCGTCGCCGCTGCGCTTGATGCCGTCGAAATTCAGGGGGTCAACAAGCTTGCCATTGACGCTCAGTTCGATGCGCTGACCGGCTGCATGCTTGATGGCCACACGGATTGCTGGCACGGGCGGATTGTGGTCGGTTGCGGGAAACAGGAATTCCAGACCCGGAGCCTGACCGGTGATCCAGTCCCTGTCACCACCGGCGAAGCTGCGTGCTTCGGCCGTGGGCGCAACGGGCTTGGCGACAATTTGTGCCGCCTCCTGACGCGGGCTCACCAGAGTTGCGCGGAAATCTGCGCGCTTCAGGCTGCCGCCACGACCTTCGACAAAGCGCGATATGGCGCTTCCGGCGCTGCGCGTATTCTGCGCGCAGTCGATCGGTGCCTGATCGAGCGGGAAGGTCGACGGGTCGACCTGCACCACATGCAGACCGGGAACCACGCCTTCGAAATGGTAGCGTCCATCGATGTCGGTAATGGCATAGCTGCCGTCCTCAAGCATCACGCGGACGCCGCTAATGCCTTTCGCCTTGCGCGGATCGATGCTGCAGCCGCCTTCGGTAATCCGGCCGACGATGGTGTAGCGTTCGCTTATCCCGTCGCGGACGATGCGGACGGCAGCGTCAACGGAGCCGCTTGTCGCGCCGCGATTGTCGCGGGCCGATGCGCGGTTGATGGCATCGCCCGAACGGGCGTCGACGCGCACTTCGGCAAGATAGGTCAGCAGGCCGGACGCGCCGCCTGCCAGTGGCGGCAGAACAACCGAAAATTCGCTTCCATCCGCAGTCGCAACCGGAGTGACCGACGCGCCATTGTAGCGGACGCTGTTCAGTCGCAGCCGCATCGACGACGGCAGAATGTCCGTAACCGTGACCGGGCCGCTGCTGCGCACGCTATCGGGATTTCGCACTTCGATGCGATATTGGACGACATCGCCCGGCATCGCCGTGACGCTTGATGTGGACTTGCGGATCTGCAAGCTGCCGCCAGGCCGGTCCATCGGCACGTCAATACGCACCGGTGCGGGGTCGTCCAGCGTGATCGTGCCGCCATAGGAGCCGTCCGAAATCACGAACTGGCCGCCATCAGGACGGGTCAACAGCGCGATTTCTGCCGGGGTTGCCACCGAGGGGTGCGTATAGGGGGCAGGCGGGCTGATAATCAGCCTGTAGGTGCCCTGGCGGAGGAAGGGAAAGCGGTAAAAACCGGACGGGAAGGCATAAATCTGCCCTCCACCGTCGGTTACCGTGCTTCCCGCAACGATGGTACTCGGGAAACTGGAGACGCCGTCATCGCCAAACACCTGTGCAGGCTGGCCGGTTGCGGCGTCTACGATAGTCACCCTTGTGCCATCGACAGCAGTGCCGTCGGCACTGTCAAAGGTCAATCCGTACGGATCGACAAGAATATCGACGTCTGCGCCGGCAATCGGATTGCCATTCTGGGCATTGTCGAGATCAAAATGGAGCTGATCGCCGGGGCGGACCGAAAGGACGCAGTCGCCCTGTATCGCCGCTGGCGGTGCGGCCTTGGTGTTCACCAAAGCCATGAAAATAGCCGTATTGGCGCCGGTTTCGGTCAGAATGACCCGTTCGGCGTCGCCGGTGTCGGTCGAAATTTCGGCTTCAAAGCTGTCAACGGCGCCCGGATTGCTGTTTTGCCCCGGCGCGGACACCCGCAGCACGAGCGGTTCGCCCGCGCGGACCGCTGTTGCTGGCCTGATCGAGGCCGGATTGGTCGAAAATCCGGCAAAAACACCTTGAAGATTGACCGGCTGCAGCCCGTTTGACCCGCGGCACATCGTCTGTGGCAGCGCAGCCTGGCTAGATCCGCTCGCGCTGCTGAAGTGGAACACTTCAAGCGTGGCGGGCTGCGGATTTGACCGATCGACGACTATGTCGACGCTATTGGAGGGGCGCGACAGCGATTGTCCGCCCGAAATCCATTCCGCCTGCGCCGTATTGCTGATGATATTCGGCAAAACCTGCGCATGCGCGGGAAGGCAGGCAGCAGCCAAGTGGGCAGCTGCCGCCAGCGTTCCTGCGCGTTTGATAAGATGTTTAGTTAATGCCATTTTCAGTGAAAAAGGCGGGTTCGAAGATAGTCTTCGTCCCCGCCTTATGTCTTTATTGGATGGTAACGCGGAAAATCAGCGCGCTCGTTGTACCCGCGCCGACACTGGCGAGAGTTCCGTCGACGCGCGGTGTAGGCGTGGACGTGTAGGTGCCGCCGGCCGAACCACCCGAGCAGCTTTGTGTTGCCAGGCCATAGTTGGTTACGGTTGCATTCAACAGGATCGAGTTATTGACATAGGCCGTGTTCGCCGGAATTAAATCCCCTATCGCAACGCTCGTCGCCGCGACGCTGCCGGTGTTGTTCACGGCGATGCAATATTCCACCACGGCCCCCGGAAGCGCTTTCGGATTGCTGCCGCTGACAGTGTCGCTGACGATACGGCTCGATTTGTACACGCCAAGGTTTGCCGACTGGACGGTGTAGTCGTCGAGCGCGGATTCCACCGCATTGCGACCGGTATCGGCCAAAACGGTTTCGACCGCGTTGGCTACGTTGGGATCGCTGTCGGTCGAAACATTCTTGCCCGGGCCGCTGATGACAAAGGCGGTGCCGTTGCTCATCTTTGCCGTGGCCGTCAGGTTGACGCCCGCAATCTGGCCATTGGTTGCCGCGGCCGGGATATCGCCCAGCACCAGGATGTTGACGCTGTTGCTGCCGGTGGTCGCCGACAGATCGTTGACAGTCAGCGTTGCCGTCGCCGGCGCGTCGCAGGCATTGTTGTTGTCGGCATCAAGGCAGATCAGCAAATTGCCGAGCGTGAACGCGTCCGTGCCGCGCGGCGTCGCGTTGCCCGTCACTACATCTGCCACCGTCAGGTCAAAATCGAGCAGGTCGTTTGACAGGTTGGTCAGCGTGAACGCCGTCTGCTGTACAGTTTGGCCGGGAACGACCGACGTGGTGCCGACGGTCGCACGTTCGACAAGGGTGAAGTTGACCTTGCGGTCGACCTTGAACGTGTCGGTGTTACTGGTGATTGGCGACTGTGGCGTGGAACCGACAGTGTAATTTACCGTTACACTGTTGGAGATATCGATGCCTGGCGCTGTGCCCACCGCATAGGCCGGAGCGGACACCCCGAGCGTTGCGGCAAGCGCAGTTGAGGCAACGAGGGATTTAAGCGTACTGGTCATGCTTATACTCCGGTTGCATTGGAATTGATCGCTTGTGCCGCAGCAATCGTTACGGTTTCGTTTGGAGGTCATCGAACGACCCCGCGAAAGACGAGCTTGCCGGCAGATCCTGCGGCTAGCGTTTGATTCATGGTCCACTTCAGATGGGTGACGTCGGCGGGAACCGCCTGGCGCAGGTTGCCGTCAGCTTTCACAACCTTAAGCTGCGACAAAATGCCCCAATTCTTGCCACCATCCACCGATACGATTTCGGTGCCATCCATCGTTCCGGAAAAGGCAACCGCGCGCGGGATTGGGTTGGTGACGGTGAAATTGGTGGCAGGCTGTGCGCCGACATTCCTGTAGCGCACGACAAATACCAGCTGATCGCCCGGAACGACAAGCTTGGGCGCTTCCAGAACCGTCGCAACCGTTCCGTCCGCCCGTTTTTGTTCCCGCTCGACGAAGACGTCGCTCGCCAGTTCCACGGGTGCGGATATTGCGGGGGCAGCGGCGGCGAGGGCCATAAGGGCTGCAATCATATGTTTCATGGTGTTGCTCATTGGATTGTGACCTGGAAAGTGACCGTGCGGGTCTGCCCGGCTGGCGTGTTGCCCAGTGCGACGCTGACCCTGGTGCCATTGAAATTCCCGGCATCGGCATCTGCCGCATCGGTTTGCGCGGCACCCTGAAGCGTCAGGCTTGCAGGCACATAGGCCGTGCCCGCGGGGATCGGATCGTTGATCGAAAGATTGTTCAGCGATCCGGCACCGCTGATTGTCGCAACGATGGTGTAGGTGATGATGGAGCCGGGAACGGCGGTGGTGCCGCCAAAGCGATCGGCCACAACTGCGGTCTTTGCCAAGGTAACCGACGCCGCATCGACGCGGAAAAATCCGCTCGCTTCGCCGTCTGCACCGCTGGTTCCGACCACGGCATTGCCGCCACCTTCGCCTGCGCCGGCAAAGCTGGTGCCGGGTGTGCCGGTTCCTGTATTTGCGGCAGCGACCAGGCTGACATTGGCGCGGTCGCCATTGGCTTGCGTCGCCGGGATGTTCGTCAGAACAAAAACCGTGATGCTTTGATCAGGCGTCAGCAGCGGATCGTTGGTGCCCGCAACATAGACCGTGTCGACACCCGGATCATAGACACCATTATTATTGGTATCGAGAACGATCTGGGACAGCGCGGGGTCGAAATCATCGCCGCTATTGGCCACATTCGGCGTCAGCGTGAACGATTCCGGTCCGTTGCCGTTGTTCGTCACCTGAAAGGTCAGAACCGCGTTCGTCGCCGCAGGTGTGGTCGCAACGTCGCCGGGATCCGAACTTGCCACAGTGACTTCGAGCAACTCGTCGACAAGGATGATGGCGGTGTTCGACTGAATGTCGATCGTGCCTGCGCCTGCATCGTAGCTGGCGGTCGCGATATTTTCGATGTTGGTGCCCGCAAGCGTACCAGCCGCCCAGGCCTGCTGGCAGGGCAGTAGCGTTGCCGCTGCAAACGCGAAAGCAGACATCGCTGCAGGACGCAGAAATGCGTTGCGAGGCTGTTTGCCGTATGAATTCGTGCTCAACATGCCACCCTTATCGCAAAAGGGCGTCAAGAAATGGTTAAGCCAGACCCTTGCCTGTTAATCAGTCAAGATACTGATAAATAACGGTATAATTCAAGGATGCCTTGTCGAATCTTGTAAAATCAAAGGGGAATGGTAAATTATGCCGAAAGTTTTAGCCGCGACGGCAGAAGGCGCGCGAAAGCGTGCACGCAAGAAAATTTCGTTTCTTTCAATCTCGCTGTTGACAGTCGTAGCGACCGCTTCTAGGAGCGCCGTCACCGCATCAAGCGGGTGTAGCTCAGTTGGTTAGAGCGCCGGCCTGTCACGCCGGAGGTCGCGGGTTCGAGCCCCGTCACTCGCGCCATTTTCCTGTTTCCATCCAGA
>JADLBY010000173.1 GCA_020847445.1 Sphingomonadaceae bacterium
CGTGGCAAGCTCGCGCATCGCCCAGGCGCTGTCGTCGGCCTCGAGGCTGGCCAATATGTCTTCAAACCGGTCAGGGGCGAAATGGCGATTGATGTCGAACAGGTTGCCGACGATCCGTGCTTCGGGCACCTTGGCGGCCAGCGTTCCCAATATCCCGTCGATCCGCTCGACATCCTCGCTGGCAATCCTGGCTTTGGCTTCGGCCAGCGCCTCGGCGGCCAGATAATGGGTTGCCAGCCCCAGTTCGAGGCATTCCGGGCCATCGAGGCGGGCGCCGGTAAGGGCCAGAAACTGCCCGACACGGCCTTCGAGCCGCGACAGATACCATCCACCACCCACGTCGGGAAACAGCCCGATGCCGGTTTCGGGCATGGCAAAACGGGTATTTTCGGTCGCGACCCGGAATCGGGCCGGTTGGCTGATGCCCACACCGCCGCCCATGGTGATGCCATCCATGAAGGCGACGACCGGCTTCGGGTAGGTGAACAGCAGGTGGTTCAACTGATATTCGTCGTGGAAGAATTTGCGTCCCGATGCGCCGTCGTCGTTCAGCGCCGAATTGCGCAGGAAGGCAATGTCGCCGCCCGCGCAAAAGCCGCGCCCTTCGGCATGATCGATAATCACGCATTTGACCTTGCTGCTCTTCTTCCATTTGAGCAGTACCTCGGTCATCGCATGCACCATCGGCAGCGTAAGCGCATGGATCGCGCCGGGCCGGTTGAGGCTGATTATGCCTGCATGGCCCTCGATTCGGGTCTGGATATCATCGGTCATCGCCGCCCCTATGCCGATGCGCGCGGCGCGAGTCGATAGGGTGAAATCAGGGGTTGGGAATCGCCTGCAATGTCAGCGACTGGATCTGCGGGCTGGCGACGGGCGCAAGCAGCAGCGTACCCTCCAGCCGACCCTTGGCGCACGCCCAGCTGAACCGGCCCGAAAGATTGCCGGTGGCGATCACCGGCGGGCTGTCGTCGCACTCACCCAGACTGACCGACAGGTCCGCCAGATAGGTGCGCCAACTGGCGTCGCTGCGATCCATGGCGACGTTCATCGCCAGATATTTGCGCTCGCCTTCGACGCCGCCCGCCGCCCAGATCCGGCGGGCAGCCGCATAGCCTGTTTCCAGCGCCGGGGTGGGCGCAATCGCGCGCGGGGCCGCATAGCCCGATTTGAACAGCGCGGTGGCGGCATCCCAGACCGGGGCCGTCGGCCCGGCATAAGTGCGGTTGGTCAGCGCAAAAACGCCCAGCCCGGCTTCGGGCACCAGCAGCATATGGCTGCCATATCCGGGGAAGCCACCGCCGTGGAACAGCACATTGCCCAGAACACAGTCATTGGCGGCGACCAGCCCCGCGCCGTAAATCGCTGACAGGCGGCACGAGTCGCCTTCCTTGCCGGGGCGGCGGCGGGCGTGCAGCATCCCGCCGCCATATTGCATCGCGCGGATGGTGCTGCGGCTGGCGGCTTCCTCATCCTGTGCGGGCCATGCGGAGAGCAGGAATGCGATCCATTTCGCATAGTCATTTCCCGTGGTGACAAGCCCGCCCATCGCCCCGAATGCGCCATGCGGCATCACGGGTTCGGGCGACCAGGCGTCATTTTCCCAGCGATAGCCAAGCGCGAGCTTGCCCGGCGGGACGTCGCGCACCTCATAGCGGCTTGAAGCCATGCCCAAGGGCTGCAGCACCGTTGCGCCGACCCTGCTGGCATAATCCTGCCCCGAAACATTGGTGATGACGCGGCCGAGCAGGGCAAAGCCGAAATTCGAATATTCGTACCGCGTCCCCGGGGCGGTCGAAAAGGGGACGCCTGCCTTCAGCATCTTTGTGAATTCGGCTTCGGGCAAGGGCTGCTGCCGGTCCCCCCAGGGATCGTCGGTAACGAACCCTGCGGTGTGGTGGAGCAGGTCGCCCACGCTGATCCCTTTGGCCCAGCCCTTGGTTTCGGGTACATATTTGCTCACCGGATCGTCGAGCCGCAACCGGCCCTCGTCGCGCAGCTTCAGGATCGAATAGCCGGTAAAGGCCTTGGTCATCGAAGCGATGCGGAACGCGGTATCGGGGGTGGCGGGCGTGCGGCTATCCAGATCCTGCACACCCATCGCCTTTACATGCACCAGTTCGCCATTTTTGACGACGCCCCAGACCAGCCCCGGGACATGCGCCTCTGCCATCCACTTCGCGAAATCGGCGTCGAGCGCGGCGAAATCGGCGCTTTGCGGCTGGACAGATATGGCGGGCGGGCTGTCGGCGAGCAGTGGTGCGGCGGATGCGGCGAGCAGGACGGCGAAGACGTGTTTGATTGTCATGTCGGCACGCTAGCGCCGCCACTTCTGTGGTCAAGCCCATCGCGGGACGCGGCGCCATGTCAGCTGGCTGTTTGGTGACGGCGAGTAGTTGCGCTGCTAGCAAGCGACGACGTTTATCGCGAGTCCGCCACGGCTGGTTTCCTTATACTTGTCCGACATGTCTAAACCTGTCTGGCGCATGGTTTCGATGACCTGATCGAGCGAGACCCGCGGCAACTCTTCGTTGTGCAGCGCCAGACGGGCGGCGTTTGCAGCCTTGACCGCTGCCAGCGCGTTGCGTTCGATACAGGGGATCTGGACCAGACCGCCGACAGGATCGCAGGTTAATCCCAGATTGTGCTCCATGCCGATTTCCGCCGCCGTCGTCACTTGTTGCGGCGTTCCGCCGAGCACCGCCGCAAGACCGCCAGCCGCCATCGAGCAGGCTACGCCTACTTCGCCTTGGCAGCCCATTTCTGCGCCCGAAATCGAAGCGCGCTGCTTGTACAGCAGCCCGATCCCGCCAGCAGTCAGCAGATAGCGGCGAGCCTTGGCGCGATCGAGCCGCCGGCCCTCGCTGCAATAGAACCGCATAATAGCGGGGATGATCCCGGCGGCGCCATTGGTTGGTGCCGTCACCACGCGGCCACCGGCGGCATTCTCCTCGTTGACGGCCATGGCGAACAGGTTGAGCCAATCGAACAGGCATTCCGGCTCGTTCGAAACCCAGCGCGCCTGCAGCCGGTCGTGGATTTCAGCCGCGCGGCGGCGTACCCGCAGGGAACCGGGTAAGAGGCCGCGCTGAGCCAAGCCACGATCGATACAGTCCATCATCGCGTCGGCGACGCGGTCCAGGCAAGCACTGGTTTCTTCCGCGCTGCGATAGGCGGTTTCGTTTTCCTGCACCACTGCATCGATCAACAGGCGTTGCTCGCTGCAAATCTTCAACAATTCCTCGCCCGATGCGAAAGGGAACGGCACGTTGGCGCCCACGTCGATCCGGTCGTCCGGCGCGTTGGTTTCGAGTTGCAGGCGGGTGGCGAAAAATCCGCCGCCGGTCGAATAATATTCGCCGCAGCGCAGCACCGCGCTCTGAGCGTCATAAGCGGTCAAGACCATTCCATTGGGGTGAAGCTTGGGGATCACCCCACAATTGAGGTGAATGTCGGTCTTACGGTCGAAACCAATGGTCTGGCCACCCGGCAAATGGACCGAGCGGCTGGCCTCCGCTTGCTCAACTGCCTTGCGCGCGGCATCGGGATCGATCGTTTCCGGCTCGAAGCCAAGCAGTCCCATGATGACCGCATCGACCGACCCGTGGCCGATGCCCGTCAGCGCCAGCGAGCCTTGCAGTTCGGTCTCGATACGAGCGGTTCTCGCCAGTTCGCCATGCCGACTCAGCAAATTGAGAAACTCGCGTACGATCCGCATCGGCCCGACGGTGTGCGAGCTGGAAGGTCCGATTCCGATCCGGAACAGATCGACAACCGAAATCATGGACTGGTGCGCTTGGCAAAAGTCATAGCTTTGTGAACTCGGAAGTCTTCGTCAAGCGCGGCGGCCATTGCTCCGCCCGGCTGCCCGTCGCAGTCGTCCGATGCTTCGCCGGAAAGCGGCATTTCGGTGTGTATCACGAAAGCCCCAATGCTTGAGCCGTGCGGTTCCATGCCGGTTCTCGTATCCCCGGAACAAGCGTAGCGACCTTTCCGCATGGGAGGAAAGGTCGCCACCGATGAAGCGATCAGAATTTGACCTCGAACCCGGCATAGACATATCGCCCGATGATATCGTAATAGCCGGAAAAGTTGTTCGATCCGCCCTGGACCGTGCCCGAGGGGAGGAATGGGCTGCGGCTGTTGAAGGCGTTATTGACGCCTGTGTAGAACCGCATTTCACCCAACTGGTCGGGGTCGAGATCGAAGCTGAGGTAGAAGTCGTGCCGGACGCGAGAACCGACATGCAGGAACGGGGGGTTCGAACCGACAGATTCCGCATTCGCGAGGCGAATGTTGCTGTCAACTGCGGGGCCGGTGTAGCGTGCCTTCCAGCGCAGCCGCAACGGTCCGTCGCGATAGCCGAGTTGCATCTGGCCGGTGTTCTTCCAGGCCCCGATTTCGCCTTTCGAATCCGTGCGGGTGACGCCGTCGATCCCGGCAAAGTCTGTGTAGAAATCGATCAGCCGCGAATAGAACAGGCGGAAGTCCATCTTGCCGGTTGAAGAAAGGAATGCGGGTGCATCGAAGCGGTATTCCAACCCCACGTCGATACCCGAACGGACAATGCTGTTGAGGTTCAAATCCTGATTTACGATCTGGGTGATCTGGCCATTCGAGTCGCGGGTGATAGGGGCGCAGAATTCGTTGTCAGTGATCCCCGCGGGATTGCCATAGCATTCGCGCACCAGTTGGTCCGGAGTCAGGGCATTGATCGCGTCCTTAACCTTGATCCGGAAATAGTCGACCGTCAGCGCAAGCCCGGGTAGCGCGCGCGGCGTAAGGATCGCGCCGACAGTGAAGGTGTTGGCGGTTTCTTCCTTAAGATCGGGGTTGCCCGCGCTCGGTCCTTTGATTGTGGTGGTGTCCTGATTGAACACGCCTTGCGAGGCGAACCGAAGCATTCACCTGCACGCGATGCGGATCGGACACCCGGAATAGCTCCGCTCCTGCCAGAACATAAGCGCCAAGCTTCGCATCGGTTTTGGTAATCCGCCCGGAAATCAGGCTGACAACCGCCAAGGTGCGACCATCGCCTGACACCTTCAAAGCGCTCGCGGCTCCGCCAGCACGCCGCACCTCGGATTCCGCTTCGGCAAGCACCGCCTGCGCGCCTTCCAAGTCCTGCTTGGCAGTGACCTTGGCGTCATAGAGCTTTTTCTCGCGTGCATAAGTCGAACGCGCGAGGGCAAGCCGTGCATTGGCCGCACTGCGCTCCGATGAAATCGCCGCAGCGTCACGACTTTCCATCGTGGCAATCGTTTCACCAGCACGCACCATGTCGCCCAAGCGCTTGTTGATCCGGACAAGCATCGCGCGCGCATTGGCGCGGTCGAGCTCGGCTTCGATGATGTTGAGTTTGGTGCGGGTCAGCGCTTCCTGCGCGTCAATGAGTTCGACCAGCGAGAATTTGCCATTGCGGTAACCGACATCAGCAACCCGCGCTGCTTCTTCGGCTTCGCGCAAACCGCTTTCCTTTAATGCATCAAGCCGCGCTTCGGCGGCATCAAGCATCAATTTGGCGTCCCGCTGGCTAAACGATGCGAGCAACCGGGCTTGGGCAAGCGCCGCATCGGCTGCAACGGTGTCCGATTGGGCCGCTGTAATATTGCCCTTGTTCCGATCCCAGAATGGCAGCGGAATGGAAATACCAGCAATGATGGCTGTCTGACCATTTTCCTCGAAATGGCGGAACCCGCCACTTGCGGTAATATCGGGAACGGCTTGAGCCTGTGCCAACGTCACCCGCGCCCGTGATGCATCGAGTTGCGCCATGGACAGCTTCTCTTCGATGCTGGGCGTGCCTTCGTGAAGCAAAGGAACCGTGAACGCGCCTTCACTTCGATAGGGCTGAACGCCTTTGATGGGTCCAAATGACATGCCTGCAGGAAGCCAAACAACGCCACCGCAACAACGGCCTGAGCCACATAGCCTCTCGGCCGCGTCGGGAGGGTCAAGTCGTTTTGCGTGCGGAACATGAGCCAGTGATCAATGCCTTGATGGAATTCATCATCCTGTTGGCTGGCCGGGCATCCCGCAATAGTTCCCGCGTACCGGTTCATCGTCATGGACCTGGCGGTAGCGGCCCAGCCTTCATTTTCGAAGTTTCGTTTGTGGGCGTCAATTCATCTCGGGATACAAACGCCTCGGCGCGCGACTATGATGCTTACAGCGCGCGCTTGATGGGCGACTGTAAGCAGCCCCTTTGCTGTCACAGTCCCGCAAGTCCCTCAATCGTCACGAGAAACTGGAGCGGGCGAAGGGATTCGAACCCTCGACCCCAACCTTGGCAAAATGCCAGATTGCTTCCGCCGAGAGCACCCCAGAGCCCGCCACCGAACTCTATCCTTCTGAATATCCGTGCAAATATCGAATGAAAACTACGCCAGGGCAATCCAATTCTGACCTGTCGTTTCTTCCCGCTCGCTTACATTGTGCGTACATTGCCAAGGACTCCTGCTTGTGTAAGCAAAATGCCGGAAAGGACAAGCCGGCATGGGCAAGCTCACCAAGACAGCCATCGACGCGCTCGCGATCCCTGCGAAGGGACAGGCCTTCCTGTGGGATTCGGAGCTGCGTGGATTTGGCGTGCGCGTCATCCCGTCAGGTCTCAAGGCCTTCGTCGTTCAATACCGGAACGAGGAAGGGCGCAGCCGCAGGATCGTGATCGGTCGCTATGGCATCCTCACCGTCGAGCAGGCGCGCAAGCAAGCGATCTTGAAGCTGGCGGCGGTCGTCGCCGGTGCCGATCCTGCCGAGGAGCGAGCGCAGTCCAGGGCAGCCATCACGATCCGGGAAGTCTGCAATTGGTATCTTGAGAACGCCGAAGCCGGGACGATCCTCGGTCGCAAGCACAGGCCGATCAAGGCTTCGACGCTGGCCATGGATCGCAGCCGGATCGAGACGCATATCGTACCGTTGATCGGCACTCGGCAGGTCCGCGCCTTGCGCATCGCCGACATCGAAAAGATGCAGATGGACATCGTCGCTGGAAAGACGGCCAGGCCCCGGAAGGAAGGTGGGCGCGGTGGCAAGGCTGCCGGTGGGCCGGGCGTTGCCGTACGCGCTGTCTCGACGCTGCAAAGCCTCCTGTCCCACGCGCTTCGGTATGACATCGTCGAGAACAATCCCGCAGCGGGCGTTCGCAAGATCGCCGGCAAAGCGCGCACTCGTCGGCTTAGTGCCGCCGAAATCCGAGCCCTTGGCGAAGCAATGGAAATCGCGGAGCGGAACGAGGAAAATCCGACTGGCCTCGCCGCAGTCCGAGCCCTGATGCTGACCGGCTACCGCATTTCCGAGGTCATCGGCATGGAACGGAGTTGGCTCCACGCTGACCGCGGATATGTCCACTTCCCCGACACCAAGACCGATGGGCAAGTGCGCCCGATCGGCCAGGCAGCCATCCAGTTGCTAAAAACCCTGCCAGAGAAGCGTGGCCTGTCGCTGTTCTTCCCTTCGGACTTTGTGGACCGGCCGTACTCAGGCGTTCCTGAAACCCTGCGTGCCTTGTGCGCAATCGCAGGGATCAAGGGCGTCACGCCGCATGTGCTCCGTCACACTTTCGGCAGTGTCGCGGGCGACATGGGTTTTTCGGAACTGACCATCAAGGCGCTCCTCGGGCATGGCGCGAGGGGATCAACGCAGAATTACGTTCACATCGATGAAGCCCTACGCTTGGCAGTTGAGCGCGTTTCGTCGAAGATTGATCAACTGCTCAGGCGCGAAACCGCCGTCATTCTCGACTGGGCGGCCTGATGTTGAAGACGGGGCGCTAAGCTGGCCGGACTTCCGTGAGACCTACCCTCAGACCAAGTGGGACGAGGACCGTCGAGATGAGCCGCGCCTGGCTTGCGTGCATCGAGTCGCCGGGTGCTTTGACCTCGACAAAGCGGACTTCATCATCTCGCCAAAGCGTAAGGTCCGGCCATCCAGCGCGGAGGTCATAAGAAGCCGCCGCGAACAGCTCGGCAATCGGACGCAGACCTGAACCCCCGAGGCAATTGAACAGCCCAACCACGTGATCGCGTTGCACCCGTGGGTAGAACCGTGGAGTGTCGCCGGCACTTGCAGCGATGACAGCCCAATTGCGCTCGATCTGATCCGGTGAAGCCTGCTCGATCGCTGCAAGAAGTTCGCTGTGCTCAAACCGGTCCTCGGGAAAGGCCACGTTCTTGGCATAGAGCGCTTCGATAAACGTGTCGGCATGTCGGACCGGCAGCGCCTTGAAGGACGCGGCCTTGATCAAAGTCAGTATGAGGCCACCCTCAGCGGCACAACCGTGCCAGCCTTCGGCGTGGTAGTGGTCAAGGACAGCCAGCTCGACCGGCTTGTAGGCATCCGACCGATGGAAGCGCCAGTCATTTCCGCCGCCGTCCAGCTGAACCACTTCGTGCTCGATGCCAAATCGCTGTGCCTGCTTTTCGAAGCGGCTTCTCTTCGTGGTGGATGCCTTGGCATCCTTCGGTGATTTCGGTTGCTGGAGCTTTGCCAATTTCCTCGCGACCCCGACCTGAGGATCGATCGTCAGTGCCTGGTCGTAGGCTTCAATTGCAGCTTCCAGTTCCCCAGCCCGTTCGTGCATTTCTCCTCGAATTCTCAACGCTCGCGCTTGTTTCCAGCCTTCGCCTGTGGTCAAGGCAACATCCAGCCCGGCGAGGATGGCCGCCCGCAAATCCGATGAGGGGTTATGCTCCAACGATTCTGCAACATGACGAATGACATCTATGTCACCGATCGCGATCCTGCCGCGCTGCCACCCGTCGCGGTCGAGCATTTCGCCATCGAAGCCGTATCCTACGCGCTCATCCTCCTGGCCAACCAGGACGACACTCCGGTTGACTGAATCAACCTCGTAGGTGTTGGTCCAACCGGTCTCCTGCATCCAACTCGCGATCTCTTGCCCCATCTCGAGGTCAAATAGAAAATGGCGATTGCTCTCAGGGCTACCGGGGGCATGGGCGGTCTGGCAGATTGCAAAACGGCCATCGATTGAGATCCCGCTGGATCCCAGGTTCGCCGAGAACTCGCGCTCGAGGAGCTTCTGTCCGTCGGCACGGAAGGCGCAAAGGCGGCCATTCAATCCATCACCGAACATCCAATCGCTGAGAATGAACGTGCCGTTGTCGGCAACATGACCATCCTGCGGTCGCTCGAGACGACCCGTAGCCAGTGTCGCGCCACCATCGGTCAACAGAGACCATGTCCCATGTCCCTCATACCGATGACCGCCAGTTGTGCCGTCGGGGTTTCTATCCAGCCAAATGAGATGGAACCTGCCATTCGGCGATGCGGTGTGGGGACCAAAGAAGTTGAGCGCCGGGATTCTTACCAAGCCATGGGAGAAGGGTTTGATTTCCGGCGGACTGGCAAACTCTGGCTGCGCGGGCGTCTTGTCGCTCGGACCATCGCCGCCGAACAGGCGCTGGAGGAACCCCTTCATGCGGCCGCGTTCAAAGAATTTTGCAATTCGGCAATCGCCTCGATGACCGCATCAAAGGGCGGGGGCTCCCCAAAGATCATGTTGCTCATGGCGCGATAGTCCTGGCGCAAGGCATCCGTCATCCCTCCCTCCGGGCACAAGGCAAATGTCGGGGCCTGCGCGGTGGCTAGATCGAAGTCCGGGCGATTGAAGAACATTCGGGCATGGGCAACGCAGTCCTCGCCAAGTGCGCGGTTTGCCAGGGCCGCTTGGCCGATCTCCGATTGGACCAAGCGGAACAGGTCGTAATAGTGGCGAGAGATGCGCTGGCCGTCGCCGCGCAGCTGCCCTCGGATTTCGAACCATCGCCTCAGGCCATGCAGGATGACGACCTTGTCCCAGAAGGTTCGTTCGGCATCGACCACAGTAACGCCCGGCACGGCGAGGTCGAGGTCGATGGCGTCAGCGTCGACATAGGGCACAATAGTTCGGACCGAATTGGGATCGAGCGCCGACTTTGCGCCTGATTCGATCTTCACCGACTTGGCGATGTAGGCATCTTCGGGGGTGATGCTGGGATATACCAGGAGCAAGGTCTGGCCATCCCGGGCATCGGCCTCGACCCGAATTGACTGCGCTTCGAGGCCTGTGCGCGCGCAGGTATCGGCGCAGATCTGAGCGAGGCGCGCCTTCATTGGTCCGTTGATATGTGCTTCGCAGGCGGCCTTGATCGCATCGAGTGCTGCCTCACACTTTTTGCGGCTCAGTGCTGCCAGTTCCGCGATGGTCGCGGGCACGCCAAGATCATCGCGGAAGACCGTAACGTCGATGTCTTCCGAAAACCGCTCGATCAGCCCGAACCCCTTCGACAGCGAAGTTCCGCCCTTGAACAGCAGTCGGGGTCCGCCCTCGATCCCGTTGAACAGCGCATCGAGTGTCCAGCAGACCCAGAAGTCCTTCTCGACGTTTTGCGGGGTCGTGCCGAGCCGCTGGGCAGTTGCTGTGTAAAGACCCGTGCGGGTGGCCGTGTCTGCGCGCAGCACTTCATCGAAGGCGAAGTTCATTCGCTGGGCGCTTCCGAGACGAGCGGACGGAGCAGTTCCTGCATCCATGCCGGGAGCGTTGGCAGCCCCTCGGCAAGATCAGCGCGCAATGCCGCGCCGTGGGCGGGATTGCCGAGAAGGATGGCGAGGTGCTGGCGCCATTGTTCGGTGTCGTCCGTCGACATTGTATCGCGCAGCCAGTGCAGCGCCTGGACGATCCTCATGGCCGGGCGTCCCGCCCAATAGAGTTTGCTCGCAGCGGTCATTTTGAACTCGATGGTGAGATTACCGAGCTTGATCGACTTGGCGCGCGCTTCGCTGTGCACGACGATCTTCGCCGGTACGGCATTGGTGAAGCCGAGATCGTTGGCCGCCGTCATTCCGTCGACCAGGACGCGGATCTGATCACGCCGCGCAACGGCGTCGATGACCGCGCGTGGATCGGGGGCATTGTCCTGCCGGGTCAGGCTGTTGAACTGCGGTTTGTCATAAAGTCCGCGATCGATCCGGCGCAGCTCGCCCCATTTGACCAAACGCTGGAGGGTCTTGTCGACCGCATCACGGCCGGCGAGGTCGAGGAAGTCGGCCGGTGTCCAGACAGTGTGCGCCGCCGCTCGGCTTACACGATCGAGAATTTGCGCTTTCAGTCCAGGCGGGATTTTGTCCATGTCCGAAATATGTAGCATAACTTCGGACACAGCCCAAATCGCCATTGTCCGAAAAATGTAGACGGATTTCGGACGGGCCACATCGTGGATCTAAGTTTGGGAGAAAGGGAAGACCGCAGCGTTATCACCTCGCACTGGTAACCCTGCCGGATCATGCCTTGCGCCACGTCCGAGCAGTTGACACGAAACTCTTTAACGATTAAACGAATTTGTGCTTTGCAGGAAAAATGACCAAGGGCCAGATTCGCATGGACGCTTATGAACGCCTTCGGGCCACAACAATCACCATGATAGTCCGGGATACCCCGGCTCAGTTCTGGATCGACCTGCGCGAATTGTCGAAGATCACCTATGCGGACGTGTTCGCCGATGTGGCGACCGACCGCAACGTCCTGCCGGATCAGAAGATCGATGACCTACTCCAGCGGCGGCATTTTCGCATGGAAAAGCTCTTGATCGACCTCGCCGCCAAGTACGGCATGTCGCATTCGATGAGCTTGATCGTGCAGAATAATCGCCGCCATGCCTATGTCTTCAAGGACGAGGTCGCCATGACCCAGTCCTACGTCCAGGCTATCGGCTCCATGCCGCAGCCCGCCAAATTCCGCGAACGCCTCGCCAATGCAATGGATCTGCCGCGCCTCGATCTCGGCGATGAACCCGATGGGGCATTCATCATGCCCAACGTTTATGGCGTCATCGCCCACAATCCGGTTGGCCGGCGGTTCAACACGGATGAGCAGAAGCTTGGGACGATCCAGCTCTGCGTGCCGGCGCGCGATTTCAAAGCGTGGGCTGTCGAATTGAGCATCACCGAGATTCTCGCGGCTTATCCTGAAGCGCCCAAGAAGAGTGCTCCGAAGCGTTCGCTACGCTGGAAAAAGCCCAAGGATGATGAAGGTACCGGAACGGACGGCCAAAAATGAGCATCATCGCCCAGGGATTCGTGGGTGCGCGTCTGACCGAGGCGCGCAAGGCGCGGGGAATCAGCGCAACCGACCTCGCTGATATGGTCGGCGTTAGCGTGCAGTCGATCTCCAAATATGAGAATGACAGGCAGAGCCCCAAGCTGGACGTCGTTCACAACCTCGCCGCCACCCTCAAGTTTCCACACGACTATTTCCTGCGGTCTGCGCCGGAACGCGACGAGCGACCGATCTTTTGGCGCGCGCGGCTATCAGCGCCACCGCTTGCGCGCGACCGGGCCGAAGTGCGTCTGGAATGGATGAAGGAACTCGTCGATTATCTGGCCTCATTTTTCGAACTCCCTGCCCTGAACATTCCGACAATCGAATTTGCCGAAGACAGCTTTGGCAGCTCCGATTTCGTTGAGCGGGTAGCTCAGGAGATCCGGGAGTTCTGGGACATTCGTCCCGGCCCAATGCCGGACACGGTCGAACTTCTGGAAAACAACGGCATTCTCGTTTCGAGGATCCATGTGCGCGCAGACAAGCTCGACGCCTTCTCCCAGTGGTCCGATCGCTTCGGCATTCCATTCGTTGTCCTGTCGCGTGACAAGGCTAGCGCGTGTCGGCAGCGTTTCGATGTACTCCATGAACTGGCCCATATTGTTTGCCACGCCAACATTCCGCAACGTCGGCTGAATGACCGTGCCTTCTACAAGGCGGTCGAGAAGCAGGCCGATCAGATCGCGTCCGCCATGCTTCTGCCGGAAGCCGATTTCACAGGCGAGCTCTATGCACCGTCGCTGGACGGCTTCCTGACGCTGAAAGAGCGCTGGGGCGCTTCTGTCGGCGCCATGATCATGCGCAGCAAGCAACTGGATCTGATTGATGACGACGATGCTCGCCGCCTGTGGATCAATTACAATCGCAGAGGCTGGCGGACCGGAGAGCCGTTGGACGGCAAGCTCGAAGTCGAGGAACCCCAGCTCATCCGACGCAGCTTTGAAATGCTGATGGAAGAAGGGGTGCAATCAGCGAGCCAAATTCTCAAAGCCTTGCCCCTTCCCGTTGCCGATCTTGAGGAGCTGGCCGACCTGGAACCAGGCACGCTTTCTGGAATCACTGACCGTAGGGCAGCACCGATCCTGAAGGATGAATTCAGGCAGCAGTCCAACGTGGTGTCGATCTTCGGCGACAAGGACTGAACGGCGTAGGAAGCTTGGCCGAAGGAGCCGAGCACCTATGCGACGTTATGGAATCAGGACCAGCCCTTGGCACAAACTGTATTCTGGTCCTGGCAAAGTGACCAACCGTCCCGCGAGACCAGAAGCCTGATCCGTGACGCGCTGATCGCGGCGCTGGACCGTATCGCGGTCGACTTGGAGGAAGCTGATCGACCGGAGATCGATCACGACACCAAAGACATGCCCGGTTCGCCAGATATCGTGGCGTCGATCCTGGCAAAGATCGAGGCGGCAGCGGTCTTCATCGCTGATGTCACTCCAATTGCTGTAACAGACGGTGGAAAGCACGTCGCCAACCCGAATGTATTGATCGAGCTTGGCTACGCCAAACGCGCCCTGGGAACCGAGCGCGTTATCACGGTGTGGAATACGGCACTGACAGATGCCAAGCCCGAGGACTTGCCCTTCGACATGCGGCATCGCCGCGGCCCGGTCGCGTTTCACTTGCCAATCGGTGCGCCCACTGCCGAGTTGCGCAAGGTGCGCACTGATGTTTCGTCTGAACTCGAACGGCGTATCCGTGCGTCGCTTCAGGCTGCAGGCCAAGTTGCAATCGAACGCAACGACTGGAAAGATTCAGAGCCTGATATTCCGGGCATCTGGAAAGACGGCGGCACCCCGTTACCGGTCAATCTTGGTTACGGCGAAGGCACCAAAATTCGACCCGAGGGGGCGCCGTTCGGATTCGCAAGGCTCCTTCCAACGGTTTGGGTCTGCGCAGAGAATTGGGCAGAA
Organism: Sphingomonadaceae bacterium; assembly: GCA_020847445.1. Taxonomy (GTDB): domain Bacteria; phylum Pseudomonadota; class Alphaproteobacteria; order Sphingomonadales; family Sphingomonadaceae; genus Sphingorhabdus_B. Next base: position 14,014 of record JADLBY010000173.1, read on the forward strand.
ATCATGGATAGCCCGACGGGCCATCCTCTACCACTCGGTCGCTGCAGCGGAATGGACTACGGTCCTACGACCGGCGGCTTCCTGATCTTTCGCTCAAGCGAGACTGTTCGGGAAAGTGGCGTGACGCCGACCGCAACCCGCTGGTTCAAGGACACCGGTGAACTTTGGGGTGTTGCCTCGAGTTTCTTCAACAGCGGCAGCGCGAAGCCGGTGTTCGCAACACAATATGCGATTCAGCGATGGTCGGGCTGGATTGCGGGCAATGCGCGCGTTGCCATGGCCCTTGGCGGAAAAGGTCCGTGGCGCCTTAGGTTGGGCGCTGAAGGTCTATCCGAGACAAGCTGGCCGAATCGCTTTGGAAGCGACGGCGGCGCGTTCGCCCTTGAAGGCAGAGTCGAACGCGAAATCAAACTTGCCGAGATCAACGACGACACGGTGGCCGCGGCAGTTCGTGAGGTCTTCAATGCAATGGCCGAAGCCTACGGGCTGCCGCCTTTGACAGTCGAGCAGTTCAGGATTGCCGCTGACCAATAGCCCAACAACTCGACTGGTTGTTCACTTCTAGCTTGAATTAATTGCGGGACAGCGGATGGTCCTATGATCTTCGCTGCGCTGGGAGGACCGCTTGTCATCGCTATTTGCTAATGCCGTCGCATCGATCCGCATGGGCGTCGAAGACTTTCAGCAACAGGACCATGACCGCGACATTTCGGCTGTGCGGAATTTCTATGCCGGCGTACTGCTGCTTGCCAAGGAAGCACTGGTTCGTGCCGCACCAGAGGCGGACCCCAACGTCGTCATCGGTGCGAAGCTCAAGCCGATTCCCGATGGTCAGGGTGGCATTGAAATGGAGCAGGTCGGCCACACCACAGTTGATTTTCAACAGATCGGCGATCGCGCCCGCGACTTCGGCATTGCGATCGACCACAGCGCCCTCAGGAGCCTCAACAAGATCCGCAACGATATGGAGCATCACTATACGTCCGAGTCCGCGGCAGCCATTCGCGCCGCGATTAGCAAGGGCTTCCCGGTCGTGGCTTCACTCTTCCGTCAGTTGGATGAGGACCCGCTGGCGCTGCTTGGCAATGCCTGGACAGTCATGCTGGAGACGAAGGATCTCTACGACCAGGAATTGCAGGCAGCCCGGAAGACACTGGCGGGCGTGGCCTGGCACTCGCCCTCAGTTGCTGGCGCAGGGCTGCGATGCCCGAGCTGTCAGTCAGAACTTATTGAACAGGTTGATGGAGATAATGAGGCGCAAGATGATATCGAGTTTCGATGCCGTACCTGCGGCGCCAAGCCGGAAGCAGGCGATGTCATCGAACAAGCACTCGACGACCTCTACGCTTCCAGCGCCTATGTTCGGTACAAGGATGCAATGGAGGACGGTCCTCTCTACCAGTGCCCGGCTTGCGACAGGCATACTTTGGTTGAGGGAGAAGATTGCTGTGCAAATTGCAGCGAGCCGCTTGACTATCGATCCGAATGCATCCGGTGCGGCACCGGGATCGGCATACAGGACTATCTGGATGGTCTGGACGAGGGGCTCTGCTCTTACTGCGCCTATGTCGCCGAAAAGGTGATGCGAGAGGATTGATGCCAAATCCAAATCCGGTCCAAGCTGAAAACCCATGGTCTGGCGCCCTCGTCGAATGGAAGGCGCACCCAACCTGGATGGGAAGACTGGCAAAATGGCTGGAACCGCGACTGCCTGCTGATGCTCGCACCGGTTTGGCCGCACAGAGCACGACAATCGATGCCATTGATGATCCAGCATGGGTAGACAGAGTCTGCGCAGTGGTCGGCCAGGACGCCAAGCAACTGACGGAAAATCTGGCAGCCGCGATCGAAGATGCCCTGATAGTAGCCTATCACGGTTGCAGGCCTGTCGATGCGGGAGTGTTTCACGCTGAGGGCATCAAGTGCAATGACCCGGTTATTCTTGCTGAACATGCTCGCAGCCTAGTTGCTGATGTGCCCGGGCTTGCCCTGCTTCGCCCCCAAATCGAGGCACGTCTGGCTGCATTTGACGATCGAGATCGGGACACTGGTCAGGTTTACCTCATGGCCGACGACAGGTTACTTCCCAATGGATGCGGGCACTATCTCCTCTACGGTAGTGAATGGCTTCAAGTTCTACTTGGCTGGGAAGCACATGCCGCCCTCAGAACGTATGGCGCGCCGACGATCATCGAAGTGCATCTCCCCTTGAGCACAATCGCGCCTGAAACCCGCAAGGAACTTGCCTGGTACCTGCTTCGTGAATGGAGCCGTCAGATTGTGGCAAGGGATGACCTTGTTCCAGAATTCGATTTTTCGTTTGTATTGCGCCGTGACATTCCACCTGAATGGATCGCAGGACATACCCACCCAAGCGCGATCACAGACCCGTTCTACAGCAAGATCGTGCGACAAAACCCTTTTCAAACCTGTCCGCACTGCGACGATCCGGTCTTGACAGGATCTCTGGTATAACAGGGGAAAGCCTTCCTCTAGGCGCTGCGCTGTCTCCGACTACAGCCTCTGCGAAACTGTCAATGTTACGCGGGGCTACTCATGGTCTATCCGCGAGCAGGCATATAACTCGCATCGAGACGGCGATGGATCAGCGAAACCAGGGTCAGAAGATCCTGCGCATCACCCTTGGACATCGGCCAGTGAATGCGAGCCTCATGTGCCGTCGGGTTGCGGAACATGCCGAAAGTTCCCTTCACGAGATTGGCGAAGCCGCGCTGTTCCCCCCTTTCGCTTTCGCTCGAAAGCGGGTTGATCGCGATCATTGGAGGAGTCCCGCCCAGGGCGCGATCCACCAACGTGGCTCCATCGTCGGTCAAGCCGGTCTTCGTTCGTATCTTTGCCGCCACGCTCTTCACGGCCTCCTGGACCGCATGGAAATAGTCGTCCGCTACCAGTTCGGCGCGGCAGAAAACGAGCACATCTGCATGGACACCTCTCGTTTCAAGGTCGCACCGCAATTCGTTTGCCCGGCGCTGGGCTTCGGAAAGTGTCGTTGCGACAGGGACGGATTCGAGTGCGCCGGCCTCGGTTACGACCAGCCCGGCAAACGCCAGTGCGAAGTTCAGCTTTGTCCGCATCGGCTCGAAGCGCTCGGGTTCGCGAATATAGCGCGCCGGCTTCATGGCATGCCGAATGAAGCCGAGAATCCGTGTGCGATCACGCCTCTGGTTTTGGATGTCCGCAAATGCGTTGTAGATTCTTATGCGCTTGGTGATCGGTCCAGGATCGGTCATGCCGCACGTGGCAATCAGCAGTTCGATCTCCGCGCCCTTCAAACCGATGTCGGTATCGCCGAGCGCACCGGCGATGGCTTCGAGTTCCGCCTGCGAGAACAGCGGCTTCATTGTGCTACAACCAAATCGGCGATCGGTACTTTCGGGCTTGGAGTCGCCCAGCATGGCAACTGCCCCAGATCGTCAAGCTCCGCCCTGACCAGGCCATTCAGCACTTCCGGGAACAAGCGTGCCATGGCTCGCCACAGCGGATGGTCCTCACTGACCTGAACGTCCCCCGCCTTAGCTTCTGCGATGATCCGCTTAAGCGAGGGCTTTTCGAGCAAATCCGACAAGGCCGTTGCTCGAACGAAGGTCTCGATCAGGCTGGCGCAGTGTTTAAAATCCGCCCCGCTTAGCTTGCTGTTCAGCATCGATAGCACGGCGCTGTCGCCGGAGAACTTGGTGATATGGAGGATCGGCCGCCCGGCTTCGGCACTGTGCGCGATCGAGCACAAGATCGCGTAGAGCACGGCGGTATGGGCTCGGGCACGGTGAGATCGCTCTGTCCAAAAATCCCGCTCCCACTGCCACAGACCGGGATCAGCGGCCTTCATGTCGGCCCAGCCACTTTCATGGTGCTCGCTGTATTCCGGAGAGTTAGGCCGTTCCTTGCCAGCCTTTTTCATGGCATCCCACCAACGTGCGCGATGCTCCTTGCAACGCTGTTTTAAGGCCTCCGACCGACAGTCCTCCACGAAGGCTGACCGTCCCGCGCCGGTCTGCAACTCATCCAACGCGATCAATCTCGGTTCACGCCAGCCGCCAAGACCATCTTCCAGGAAGCATTTCAGAACCAGCGTCCCACGCTCGATCGATGCTGCCTCTGCCTCGTCATCGAAAACAAAAGCATTTCCGCGCTGCATGGCCACGACATCATGGAACCCCTGAGGCATAGGGTCTTCAAGTGCATTGAAGATCCATACCAGCGCGACCCCCTCGGCATCATAATGAACATGCCGGGCCGCGATTTCCGGTGCAAACGGCTTCGACAGCTGCACTTCAAGCGCAAAGCGCCCGAGGTCACTCAAGTCAGCATAGACATCCGGCCAGCGACCACGCTTGTGGATTTCGGGTCGCAAGTAGGTGTTCACTGCAGTGTGCGTGCAACGCGGATCGGCTTTGACCAGTTGCTCGATTGTTGAGCAGAGTCGGCGGTGCAGCGCGGATTCCTGATGACCCTGGTATTGAGCCGCTCGAGCGTCATCGGGGCGTAGACTATTACCTTCGTACCAGGGGCACTCCCTGTCCGCTTCCGGGTAGTGCGCGTACATCGGGATGTGCCCATCCTTGGTCGCTTGCACCCTGATGAAAACGCCACCTTCGCAGATCCTGCACCGCGCGAGCGGTTTGGACCGATCCTCGCGTCGCCGCACGTTGATCTGTGATCGCAGGTGACCCCATCCGGCGCGGGGCATATCCATCAACTGCTCGATCGGGACAGCACCTCGAGGCAGTTCGAAATCGGCGATCAGGATGGTGCGCTGATGACGGCTCACGATTACGTCACTCTGGAAGTTCGGGCTTGGCAATCCAGTCCAAGGTCTCCAGACCGGATGCGACCTCTCCTCCAAATCGCCGAATTCGGACCACGCGGTAAGTGTCAACCTGCTCCAGTCGAACCAGCCCATCTTTTTCAAGGCGATCCAGTAGATCGGTCATGGTGCGGCTCGATGCCGTGAGGCCTATCGTAGCGAGCCATGTCTCCAGCAACCTGCTGTTCGACCCGCCTTCTTTGGCAAGCACATCGAGAATCGCCCTGGCCTGAAGACTCGTGCGTATCGTTTCGAGCGATGAGGGAAGATTATGTCGGCTTGTCATTAGGTAACCATAATTGAATGTCTCAGGAAGGCAAACATAACAGGAACGAAATCCCCCAAACGGAAGGGGAATGCTTTCCCCTGAGCCGGAGCCGCTACGCTGTCTCCGCCTACCCCTTCATGCGGGGACACCCCGCAACGCCCCGAAACGCAAAGCGGGGCTGGTGGCGCGCACGGTCCCGCGTGCCGTTCCGGCGCGCTCCTGCGGGCGCGGCGTTCGACGTAGTGGCCCCGCACGCACTCTGCCTCCGGCGGCCAGATGGGCATGTGCAGGCCAGGAAAGCCGACAGGCCCCGCCTTTCCGCCTGCACGGGCAAGGTAGGGACCACCGCCTCCCTTCAGGGTGCGGTCTTCTGTCTTGGCAATCTCGCTGGCCGCTCGCGCGACGCCCAGCATCAGCAGGTAGAGTGAGAGGATGGCGGGCTTCGCCATGACGGGATGAGGGTCGAGAGAGAGGCTCCCGGCCGCCCGTCATGGAGATTTTCCCATGAACATGCAGGTTCTCGATGCGCGCCGTGACGTCAGCGGCGGCTATAAGGTCGATGTGTCCCGCGGCTCCCATAACGGTCGCGTGTCATCGGAATGGTTCTCGCGGCCCGACGATGAGCGTTTCCTGTCACTCAATGATCTGGCCCGCTCAGTGCGTGGCCGCTCGGAGCGCAGCCGCACCCGCGTCGTCGAAAGCGCGCTGATCCACGTCGAAGCGAACCGCAACGACCCGGAGCGCCTGGCGCTAATCCTGCCCGGCGCCGATGCGCCTGTCACGCCGACCCACTGGAGCTTCGGTCAGCTGGCGAGTCAGGTTGGCGCGCCCGCAGCTTACCTCCGCCAGCTTCCAGCGCCGCTGGCGGCGATCAATCTGCAGTACGGACTGACCTCGAACCGGACCGAGCAGATCAAGACCCTGGAGACTGACAATGGCCGCGTTGAACTGCGCGCTGTAACCGGCCCTGACTATGGCAGGATCTATGACCATGAACTCGTCGAAGCCGTGCAGAAGATCGCCGGCAACGGCACTGGCGACACCCGCTGGAAGGTCCCGGGCGTCCTCGACTGGTCGACCGGCGTGTACAATCCGCGCGTCGACATCACGCGTGACACGACCACGCTCTACGCCTCGGATCGCGACGTTTTCCTGTTCCTGGTCGACGATCTCAACCCGATCGAAGCCGGGCGCCTGCCCGACGGATCGCCCGATCTCTACTTCCGCGGATTTTACTGCTGGAACTCCGAGGTGGGAGCCAAGACGCTGGGCATGGCGAGCTTCTACCTCCGCGCCGTTTGCCAGAACCGTAACCTGTGGGGCGTAGAGGATTTCGAGGAAATCTCGATCCGGCACAGCAAATATGCGGCGAACCGCTTCGCCCATGAAGCCGCCCCGGCGCTGGAAGGCTTCGCCAACTCCTCGCCGCTGCCCTTCGTCAACGGCATCAAGGCGGCGCGCGAACGCATCGTTGCCCGGACCGACGAGGATCGCAGCGATTTCCTGCGGGCGCGCGGGTTCTCCAAGGCCGAGACTGGCAAGATCATCGAACGGGTGCTCGCCGAAGAAGGCCGCCCACCGGAATCGATCTTCGACTTCGTGCAGGGGATCACCGCGCTGGCCCGCGACAAGGCGCACCAGGACGCCCGGCTCGACATGGAAGGCAAGGCGAAGAAGCTGCTCGACCGGGTCCACTGAGCCTGGCTGATCCCGGTGTTTCTCCAGCGTGGCGCTGCTCTCTCCAGAGTGAGAGGGTGGCGCTTCGCTTCGTGGCGGGTCGAGGCCGAGAGAGAGGCTCCCGGCGACCCGTCATGGAGAACACCCATGACCAAGTCTCAAACCAAGTCCCCGGCCAAGCCATTGCCGAAGCTCGTGCTCAGTTCATCGCGCGACATCCCCTTTTCCCAGCTCGTGCTCAGCCCGAAGAACGTCCGGCGCGTGAAGGTTGGCATCTCGATCGAGGATCTCGCCGACGACATCTACCGCCGAACCCTGCTCCAGAGCCTCAACGTCCGCGCGATCGTCGATGCAAATGGCCAGGAAACCGGCCAGTTCGAGGTTCCCGCCGGCGGCCGACGGTACCGCGCGCTCGAACTGCTGGTGAAGTCCAAGCGGATGGCCAAGGATCAACCGGTTCCCTGCGTAGTGCGCGAAGGCGGCATCGCCGAGGAAGACTCGCTCGCCGAGAACGTCATGCGTGAAGGGCTTCACCCGCTCGACCAGTTCCGCGCGTTCACCGCGCTGGTCGAGGCAGGCCTCAGCGAAGAGGACATCGCGGCGCGGTTCTTCGTCTCGGTCTCGACCGTGCGGCAGCGTCTGCGGCTCGCCTCGGTCGCGCCCAGCCTGCTCGATGTCTACGGCGAGGACGGCATGTCGCTTGAGCAGCTCATGGCTTTCACCGTGACCGACAACCATGCGCGCCAGGAGCAGGTCTGGGAGCAGGTGAACGGAAGCCAGTACATCTCCGCGCACCAGATCCGTCGGCTGCTGACCGAACAGGCGATTGCCGCCAGTGACCGCCGCGTGCGGTTCATCGGCATCGACGCCTATACCGAGGCTGGCGGCTATGTGATGCGCGATCTGTTCTCGGCTGATGATGATGGCTGGTTGCAGGATCCGGCCTTGGTCGAATTGCTGGTGAACGAAAAGCTCAACGAGGCGGCGCAGGAAATCGGCGCCGAGGGCTGGAAATGGGTCGAGGCCGCCATCGACCTTCCTTACGGCTGCGAGCGCGGCAAGCGCCGGATCACCGGCACAACGGTTCCTCTGACCGACGAGGAACAGGCCCGGATCGATGCGCTGGTTGAGGAATACGACGCCATCGGCGAGGAATACCGCGATGGCTGTGACTTGCCCGACGAGGTCGATACCCGGCTGACCGAGATCGACGCCGAATTGACGCCGCTTACCTCTCGCCCGGTGGTCTATGAGCCCGAAGAGATGGCGCGGGCTGGCGTGTTCGTCTCGCTGGCCCATGATGGCCGGCTGCGGATCGATCGCGGCTATGTCCGGCCCGAGGACGAACCTGTTGGCGAGGACCAGGGCAAATCGGTCGATGCCGAAGCAGGCCAGCAGGGAACCGGCCCGGCGATCAGCGTTGGCGGTCAGGTCCAGGATGAGCATCAGGGCGACGACGAGGACGACACCATCCGTCCGCTTCCGGACCGGCTCGTCTCCGAGCTGACGGCCGTGCGCACGGTGGCGCTGCGCAATGCTCTTGCGCAGGATCCGGGTGCTGCATTCATTGCCGTTCTCCACGCACTCGCCCTGTCGGTGTTCCGGCCGCACGCCACCCATGGCTGCGTGCAAATCGGCGTGACCCAGGCCTGGCTCGGCAATGTCGCTCCGGACCTGCGCGAAACGCCATGGAGCCTGGCGATCCAGGAACGGCACGAGCAGTGGGCGGCGCGCCTGCCCGACGAGGCTGGCGCGCTGTGGGATGCGCTGGCGGCCCTCGCGCATGAAGACCAGATGGCGCTGCTCGCCCACTGCGTCTCGCTCGGCGTCAATGCGCTGTTCGAACCGGTCAAGGGCTACGGCGGGCAGATTTCGGCGCATGGAATCGCCCAGCGGATCGCCGCCGCCGATGCGCTCGCCACGGTGGTCGGGCTCGACATGGCCGAAGCGGGCTGGACCCCCACGGTCGACAACTACCTCGGCCGCGTCACCAAGCCCCGGATCATCGAGGCTGTGCGCGAAGCCAAGGGTGATGCGACCGCCGCGCTGATCGAACATCTCAAGAAGGGCGACATGGCCCGCGAGGCTCAACGGCTGCTCGACAGCACGGGCTGGCTACCCGAACCGCTGCGGCTGCCAGTCGCCGAAGCTGCGAAGCAGGACGCGCCTGACACTGAGCTGCCCGACTTCCTCAATGATGAGGATGGCGAGTTCGATCCGTTGGCGATCGCCGCGGAATGAACCGGTGCGCGGGGCGGCTCCGGTCGCCCCGCCATCTCCCGATATTCCCAAAACTAGGAGCCACCGATGGCTATCCCCGAATATGCCCGCACCAACTTCCAGACGCTGCTGAGGGCAGCCCGGGAAGACAACCTCGCGCTGATGGAATGCACCGAGCTCAGCAGCGGCGAGACCCGCTATGTCCTTTGTGCAGTCGGCCGCGATGGCGACGCATATGTGATGACTCCGTTCGGTCATCTCGCCCCCGGCAACCCTTACGAGGCCTACATTCCGCCCGCCTGAGCGCGGCCAGGCATCACCACACCTCCAATCGAAGGATCATGACATGACCAACTCGCAACTGGCGGGTGCCGCCGTGCGCCCGCTTGCTTCCGCTTGTCCAGACCAGACTGCCCGCTTCATCATTGCAGCCGCCCAGGACTTACTCGGTCATCTTGCCGCCGGTCGCCGCATCGAGGCTCCCGCCATTCGCACCGCCATGCAATCGGCCTTTGGTGCAAGCGATGCCAGCGGGGCCTGGGACTGGAAGACCGCCTACGAAGCGGTCGAAATCGCCCAGTTGCTGTTCCTGCGCCGCTATGGCCCTGCCATCCACGCCAGGACTGCCGACCCGTTCGAACGGCTGAAGCTGGTCGATCGCATTGCCCGGCTTGCACCCACCCAGACCCGGCGCAGCGAGGAAATGGTGCAATACCAGCAGTTCTCAACACCGCTTGGCCTCGCCTGGGTCGCGGGGTTCGCCGCGAACTTCCAGCGCGGCGAACTGGTGCTGGAGCCCTCGGCGGGAACAGGACTGCTCGCCATCCAGGCCGAACTGGGCAGCGCACGGCTTGCCCTCAATGAAGTCGCCGACACGCGGCACGCATTGCTCAAGTACCTCTTCGGCGACGCAAACATCACTAACCACGATGCGACGCAGATCCACGACCGGCTCGATCCAAGCTTGGCGCCCAGTTGCATCGTTATGAACCCGCCGTTCTCGGCCTCGCTCGGCGTCGAGACCCGCGTCGCCGATGCCGCATTCCGCCACATCGCCTCCGCGCTCGCCCGGCTCACCGATGGCGGACGGCTCGTCGCGATCACGGGAAGCAGTTGTGCGCCCGATCATGCCGCCTGGCGCGGCAGCTTCATTCGGTTGCAGGAAAACGCTCGGGTCGTGTTCACCGCGCCGATCGCCGGCAGCATCTACGCGAGCCACGGTACGACCTTCGAGACCCGGCTGACCGTAATCGACAAGCTGCCTGCTGACGATCCCGGCAGCTTTCCGCCATCGCACGAGATGGCCGCTGATATGCCAAGCCTACTGCGAATGCTGGTCGATGCACTGCCAGCGCGAGCGCCGGTTGCGGTATTGCCTGCCATCCCGTCGACGGGAAAGATCGCTAGCGCTAGCGCTAGCGCTAGCCGCCGCGCCGCCGCTCCCAAACCTCGCCTTGTCGCCGTGCCGCCGGTTGAACCTGCCGGAGCCGTGCTCGACTATGAAACCGTCGATTGGGTAGCGACCTGTGGAAGCCGCCTGACCGACGCCCTCTATGAGCCTTATGTACTGCAATCGATCCGGATCGCGGGCGCGCAACCGCACCCGACCCGGCTCGTCCAGTCCGCCGCCATGGCCTCGGTCGCACCTCCCAAGCCCAGCTACCGGCCCCACTTGCCCGAGGGACTGGTCGAACGGGGTCTCCTCTCCGACGCCCAGCTCGAATCTGTGATCTACGCGGGCGAAGCGCATAGCGAACATCTCGCCGGGAGATGGACCGTCGATGCCACCTTCGACAAGATCGAAGCCGCACCCGACGATTGCGACACCGCCGTCCGGTTCCGCAAGGGCTGGTTCCTCGGCGATGGCACAGGCGCGGGCAAGGGACGCCAGGTCGCAGGGGTGCTGCTCGACAATTGGCTCAAGGGCCGCCGCCGCGCGGTGTGGATCTCGAAATCGGATAAGCTGCTCGAGGACGCCCAGCGCGACTGGCGGGCATTGGGACAGGAGCCCTTGCTGATCCAGCCGCTCGCCCGCTTCCGGCAGGGAACGCCCATCCGGCTCGATCAGGGCATCCTTTTTACGACCTATGCCACGCTACGCTCCGACGCGCGTGAGAACCGGGTTTCGCGCGTTGCACAGATCGTCGATTGGCTGGGGTCAGACTTCGACGGGGTCATAGTCTTCGACGAGAGCCATGCGATGCAGAATGCCGGTGGCGGCAAATCCGACCGGGGCGACAGCGCTCCTTCGCAGCAGGGTCGCGCCGGGCTGCGCCTGCAGCACGCATTGCCTGATGCCCGCGTGCTCTACGTTTCGGCAACCGGCGCGACCACGGTCGAGAACCTCGCCTATGCCCAGCGCCTTGGCCTCTGGGGCGGCGCAGACTTCCCGTTCGACAAGCGCACAGATTTCGTAGCGGCCATCGAGGCGGGCGGGGTCGCGGCGATGGAAGTGTTGGCGCGCGACCTCAAGGCGCTTGGACTCTATTCAGCCCGTTCGCTGTCCTACGAAGGCGTCGAATACGAACTCGTCGAACACAAGCTTACCCCCGACCAGGTCCGCATCTACGATGCCTATGCCGGGGCGTTCCAGGTCATCCATAACAACCTCGATGCCGCGCTCGAAGCCTCCGGCGTCACCAGCAGCAGCGAGGGCACCCTCAACCGCCAGGCGAAATCGGCAGCCCGTTCGGCTTTTGAGTCCGCCAAGCAGCGCTTCTTCAACCATCTGATAACCGCGATGAAGACGCCGACCCTGATCCGAGCAATCGAGCAGGGTCTTGCCGATGGCCACGCCGCCGTCGTGCAGATCGTCTCGACTGGCGAAGCTCTGCTGTCCCGCCGTCTCGCCGAGATCGACCCGGGTGAATGGAACGACATCCATTGTGACGTCACTCCTCGCGAGTATGTTCTCGACTATTTGGCGCACAGCTTCCCGACCCAGCTTCATGAGACTTACACCGATGGCGACGGTAATCTCGCCTCGCGCCCAGCCTATGATGATGCCGGGAACGTGATCGAATGCCGCGAAGCTTGTCAGCGGCGCGACCGCCTGATCGAGAAGCTGGCATCAATGGAGCCGGTGCAAGGCGCTCTGGACCAGATCGTCCAGCGGTTCGGCACCGACATGGTCGCTGAAGTCACGGGCCGCTCGCGGCGCATTGTCCGCAAGGTCGATGCGGACGGGGAGCGGTTCGTTGTCGAGAACCGGCCCGCCCATGCAAATCTTGCCGAAGCGCAGGCGTTCATGGAGGACAAGAAGCCGATCCTCATCTTCTCCGACGCGGGCGGGACGGGCAGGAGTTACCATGCGGATCTTGGGAGCCGGAACCAACGCCTGCGGCACCACTACCTGCTCGAAGCGGGCTGGAAGGCCGATACCGCGATCCAGGGGCTCGGCCGGACCAACCGCACCAACCAGGCGCAGCCCCCGCTGTTCCGTCCGGTCGCCACCGACGTTCAGGCGGAAAAGCGCTTTCTTTCGACCATCGCGCGGCGGCTCGACACGCTGGGCGCGATTACCCGCGGACAGCGCCAGACAGGTGGACAGGGGCTGTTTCGTCCTGAGGACAATCTCGAAAGCCCCTATGCCCATGCAGCGCTGCGGCAGTTCTACCTGCTGATCTACGCGGGCAAGGTCGAGCACTGCTCGCTGGCGACCTTCGAGGCCATGACCGGGCTGTCGCTGACCGATGGCAGCGGTTGCATCAAGGACGAACTGCCGCCGATCACGACCTTCCTCAACCGCCTTCTGGCGCTCACGATTTCGATGCAGAACGTGCTGTTCACGGTGTTCGAGCAATTGCTCGCCGCCAAGGTCGAAAGTGCGATCGCCGCAGGCTCCTACGATGTCGGGCTGGAAACACTGGTCGCCGACAGCTTCTCCGTCACCGACAGCGAGCCGATATACGTCCACCCCGCCACCGGTGCCGAAACCCGGCTGCTTACGATCGCCATGCGCGAGCGCAACCAGCCGCTCACACTCGCCAAGGCACTCGAGCTGCTGCGCGAGCCGGGCGCGCGGCGACTGGTCAACTCCCGCTCGAAACGCGCTGCCGTGCAGCTTCCCGCCCGCAGCGTCATGCTCGACGACGGCGAGGTTGAACGTAGGGTCCGGCTGATCCGACCGATGGAGCGGCTGAACCTCGCACTCAGCCACCTGCCCGAGACCGCCTGGGCGGAAGTCGACGAGCGCACCTTCTCTACCGTCTGGCAGGCCGAGGTGGCGCAGGTCGAGGAGTTCACGACGAGCGAACTGCACATCGTCACTGGGTTGCTGCTGCCGATCTGGAAACGGCTGCCTGAGGAATCGACCCGCGTTTACCGGCTCCAGACCGACGATGGCATGAGCATTGTCGGACGGAGGGTGTCACCGGCATGGGCAGCGAGTGCCGCGGCCAGCACTAACGCGCCCGAACTGACGCCGCCGCAGGCGCTGGCCTTGATGCGTGAGGGGCAAACGGTCCTTGATCTCGTAGAAGGCCTGCAACTGCGCCGGTCGCGGTTGATGCAGGTAAACCGGATCGAGCTAACCGGGTTTGCTCCGACAGCGGTCGACCGGCTGAAGGCGATGGGGCTTTTTTCGGAGATCATCAGCTGGAAGCTGCGCCTGTTCGTCCCTGACGACACAGTGTCAGGATGCCAGGTGCTCGAACGCCTGTTCGAACGCCATCCGCCGACCCGCATCCTCGACCGCAAGGCCGCGTGACGTGAGGAGGCTTTCCAGGCGCGCATCGGAACTTTCAGAACGGCTCGCCCAGAACGCGATAGGAGTTTGCCGCCAATACCTACCGGCCGGACGCCGCGAGGGCCGATACTGGATGGTTGGCGATGTTGCCGGGACGCCGGGGCGCAGCCTCTATGTTCGTCTGTTCGAGACCGAACGCGGCACAATCGGCAACTGGGTCGATGCCGCAACAGGCGAACACGGTGATCTCATCGACCTGATCCGGCTCAACCAGTGCCACGGGCGGCTTGCCGAGACCATCGACGAGGCTGAGCGCTTCCTGTCGCTTCCACCCTCGACTGGCGATGAAGAGCGGAAGCACTCGTCCGGTCCACCGCCACGCGCCGGGTCGCCCACGGCTGCACAGCGACTCTTCGCAGCCTCGAAGCCGATCATCGGCACGCTGGCGGCAACTTACCTGCAATCACGCGGCATCACGCACTTTGCGGACATGCCAGCTCTGCGGTTCCATCCCCATTGCTACTATCGCTCTAACGCCGACGACGTGCCCGGGACTCCTGGTGTATTTGCGGCGCTGATCGCATCGGTCACCGATGACGACGGCGCCCAGACCGGCACGCATCGCACTTGGCTCGATCCATCTGGAAGTGCCAAAGCCGCAGTCGCATCGCCGCGCCGTGCAATGGGCAATATCCTAGGCAACGCGATCCGGTTCGGGCACATGCAGGATGTCATGGCCGCGGGCGAGGGCATCGAGACCATGCTGTCCTTGCGCGAAGTCCTGCCGTCCTTACCACTCGCCGCTGCCACCTCCTCGTCGCACTTGGCCGCCATTCAGCTCCCGCCAATGCTGCGCCGCCTTTACGTCGCGCGAGACCGCGATGCAGCCGGAGACGCGGCGTTTTCAATCCTGACCGACCGGGCACAGGCTGCAGGGATCGAACTTCTCCCGTTCATGCCCGCGTTGGGCGATTTCAACGATGATCTGCGCCAGCACGGACCATCGGTGCTGGGTGAGCGAGTGATCGATCAGTTGCACGAAGCCGACCGGGCTCGCTTTCACCGACGTTGATTTGGGCCGAGACGGGATCGGGATGATGGCCCCCGGCATGGGCAGGTCCCTGGAGCTGTGCCGGACACACCCGGCCTTCTTTGGGGGCGATCTAAGAGACCGGCTGCGGCGCGGCCGCAATGGCGGGCCGGCGACTATTTTCCGGCGGCGCGGCAAGCGCGCCTTTCCATCGCGAATCAAAATAGCCGCCGCCCGCCATCCTCCGCTTTGCTTCGGCGCTGCGCGTGCGCCCACACCCCTGCCGGTCAGAGGGATCGCCGGAAGGCCGGGCGAGGTGCCCGGCTCAGATCCTCAAGGACGCCGATCATGGCCGAGCCATTCGAACCCGATCACGGAATCTCGCCCACCGCCCATCTCCTCGATGAATTGGCCCTCTACGGCTACCGTCCCTTCTCCGACGAAGCCGATCCGCGACCACTTCCCGACGAACGCATCGCCGCCGGCGCTGTCGCCGACATGTTCGACGCGCTCATCGCTACCATGATCGACACCAGGCTCGAACCCGATCTCGAAGACCTGTGCTGGTCACTCGCCAACCTCTTCCACCGCGCCGAGGGCCGGATCCAGCGCGACCTCGACGACAACGAAGACGCCCAGAAGCGCGGGCAGCGCGAACAGGACGGCTCCGAGGTCAAGTCAGTCGAGTTGGAACGGCTTATCAACGAAGGCATCGGCCTGATCGAACGGCGCAATGCGATGGAGTTCATGCGCGAGGCCGCTTCCGACCGCTTCGAAGCGCATTTCCGCAAGGCCTGGACCCCGCGCACCGGATCACTCGTCAACCACCGCACCCTGACCGCCACCATGATCGACAGCCGTGACTTCATCGCCGCCAAACGCCGCTCAGAAACCGAACCGCTGTTGCCGACCGGCACACGGATCGCGTTCACCTCAGGTCCCGCCTACCAGGATCATAACCGCATCTGGGCCGTACTCGACAAGGTTCTCGCCAAGTATCCCGACATGGTCCTGTTCCATGGCGGCAACCCGACTGGCGGCGAACACATCGCAACGCTTTGGGCACGTAACCGCAAGATCGTCCATGTCCCGTTCCGGCCCGACTGGGAGCGGTTCAAGAAGGCGGCACCGTTCCGTCGCAACGATCAGATGCTCGAGGCGCTGCCCAAGGCCGTGGTCGCTTGTCCTGGCAATGGCATCAATGCCAACCTGATCGACAAGGCTCGCAAGCTGGGCATTTCGGTGTGGGCGATCGAATGATTGCCTGCATCAGTAACACGTTGCGGTCATTTCAATCCATTGACGGTGTCGTTGCTTACTTGAGCAGATTCCACTTGCGTCGCAGATCGAAAATATTCGCTCGATGTAACAAGAAACTTCGCATTGCCTTGCGCATTCCTTCATCAGCTTCGGCCAATGGCATTGGTCGCTTGGGCAACGGCGTTTTATTCCCTCCGTGCCGACAATAGGGGCCCAAATACGCCGGGTTATTGGCTGTGTTTGTAAAGTCCTTTAGCCTGGCAGCCGACCAACCCGCTTCTCTCGCGATTTTCGCATCGTTCCATCCGGCATCCTTCATCCAATCCCGATAAGCATAAAGACTCAAATAGGTGAGGCCTTGGACGCCAGTGTACTTGAGTATGGCACGTGTCACATCGTCATATCGAGCAAGGAACAGGCTTCGCGTCAGAGGGTCATCTAGGTAGTGATCGTCGAGGCCGTGGTGCGCTTTGGAATAAGCAGGCGAGAAGGGTTCAACGCCAACGTCACCAGGATATGGTAATCCACTCACCATCGGCCGATCGGTCACTTCCTCCGCGCTTGGGTTGACAAGTTCGATTGGATAATAACTGGGGCCGGAAGCAATTAGCATTGCACCGTCGAACAGAGCCTTGAGTGACGTTGATCGATCAAGGAATTCCTTTGGGCTGCCCACATCATCCAAATGGTTCGATGACCAAGCGAACCACGCAGGCACAGAGTCTGTCTCCTCTGCCCACATTACAATATCTGGACTGATCAAACGTGAGACGAAGCTCTCCATCCACGCGCTGTTTGGGTGGGTCCAGAAGTGCCATCGCGGTATAGGCCTAAAATTCGTCATCCTGTCCACATACCCACCCCTCTCTCAATGGCCAATCCGTTGGCCGACCCCAAGCCTCCTTCAATCAACCCATGAAGGGTCCGCTCCGCATCCGCGTGCGGCCACTGCGGCTACGCCTTCGTGGTGATTGCGGCTTTGCGCCGTCTGTCCGGGGCCTGTCGAGCGGGGATGGTCCCTGCTCCGAGACAGGAGCTCGAACATGTCACTCACCATCGCACAACGTCACGCCTGGAGCCTTGCCCGCACCCTGATGGTCTGCGTCACCCTGTTTCACGCCGGTAACGGCTCCGCCGCCGTCCCGACCGCCGAGTTCGACGGCGATCCCAGCAGCATCGTTCGCGAATATGACCCGTTCAACCCCTGACCGCGCCACAGCGCCCTCCGCACGCTGGCCGGATGCCCATCGGGTATTCCGGCCTGCACCCAAATCTGCTATGACCGCCGGGCACATTGCGCTGCGGTGGAGGAGGAGAGCGCGTCCCTTGCCCCTGGCTTCAAGGAGGACGCCATGCTGATCGGCCTTACCCTGATAATTGTCGCGGTTTTCATGTGCTGCGCGCTGCTCTTCCGCCTTTCAATCAACGCCCTGCCGCTGTTCGTCGCCTTCCTCGCCGGTTCAGCGACCTATCGCAGCGACAGCGGCATCCTCGCTGCGCTTGCCGTTGCCGCCATCGCCGCGATTACATTGCTCGCCGCCACCCAACTCGCGCTGGGCTTCGCCAAGTCCCACTTCACGCGGGCGGCAATTGGCGTCGCCTTCACCGCGCCCGCCTCGATCGCCGGCTATCACGCTGTTCACGGTATTGCGGCTGCGACCATGCCCCAGGGCGCATGGCAGCTCACCGTTTCGGTGCTCGGCACCGCTGTTATCGCGGCTGCGTCCTGGACGCAATGGAGCCGCGCCCGCCTATAGCTTTGGCACACCCTCAAAGCCCCGCCCGGCAAGTCCAGGACGGGGCCGGCACGGTCAGATTGGCCGTGACGAGCGAGGTGCGGAGATCAGGGGCATTCGCCTTCGCCGTCTGGGCGGGGTCGGTCAGGGCGGGTGCCGGGTCGAGCCTGGACACGAATGCGCGGCCTTTCGGCGCCAGGTCAGTGACGGACCGATTGCGGAATCTCAACCGAACCGGAACAGGCGCGTTCTCGTTGTCGCTGGGGGTCCGGGATGCGGAAACGATCAACGGTCACGCTACAAACGAAATCACCCTACTCGTTGCTCTGTCTGGTAAGTCTGGGAATGGCCATGGCTTCCCGCTCAAGTGTGACCCGATCACAATGCGCCCTCTTCAATGGCTCTGGTTGGCAGGGGATGGCTTCGCCGCTTGATCCCCTGCTGCAACGGCGTCTGCATCGACTTTCTTCCCCTGGGCGTGCCGCCCATTCCTCGCGGAAACAAGAAAGCCGTCGGGCCACCGTCCTCCACTCACGTTCCGGCCGTCCCGGTGCAGCGGGCACAAGCCCCTGCCTTCAACCAGCCATCGAGGCCGCGATGGGCGCGGGTTCGACCAACTTGAAGGAATGCATCATGGCCAACATCGGAACTTTCACCAAGACCGGCAACGAATACAAGGGCGAAATCGTCACCATGTCGGTGCAGCAGAAGAACGTCCGCATCGTCCCCGAAACCAGCGACAACGAGAACGCGCCGTCGCACCGGGTCTTCGTCGGCCGCGCGGAAATCGGCGCCGCCTGGACCAAGACCTCGAACGAAGGCCGCGACTATCTCTCGGTCAAGCTCGACGATCCCAGCTTCACCGCCCCGATCTTCGCCAACCTGTTCGACGACGAAGACGGCAAGAGCTACAACCTGATCTGGTCGCGCGCGCGCCGCACCAACGGCGACTGACCGGAACGCCCGCCCCGCCCGGCATCTGCCGGGCGGGGCTTAAGCGTGTTCATGCGTCGCTTCCGGCAGGCGGATCGGCGAGAAGGTCCGCAGGTTTCACCCGCAGCGCCTGAGCAGTCTCATGGATGGAAAGGAGCGTTGCATTCTGGCCCCCGCGCTCGATCATGCTGACATAGGCCCGGTCGACACCCATGCGTTCGGCAACCGCCTCCTGGCTCAACCCAGCGGCAATACGATAATAGCGCACGTTCGCGCCGAACAACTTACGGATATCCATCCGTAGCTTAGAAACGGTTCGCGTATCTCCGTGCTACGTATTATAATACTCGGAAAAGTGCCGCGATCCGTATTGGTTGGGCTCTCAAGGCGAAGTCAGCTTATGCACTTGCTCGAACATCACCCTTCCGAACCGGGCATAACCCGAGTTTTCACCATTTTGGAGGGAGTTCGTGCTATAAGTAACGGCATGCAAATCGAGTCGAAGCCAAGGCTCGGCCCATGACGATACTGCGATTCGAGGACCGCGCGCCTGCCGATGATCGCATCACGGCTTATGATGAGCGCCATTTTGTTACCTATTTACGGATACTTGACGCCGCAGCGGAAGGTGCCGACTGGTCCGAAGTCGCCGCCGTCGTGTTTGGCCTGGATGCAGCCGGCGAACCGGACCGCGCGCGGCAGGTCCATGACAGCCATTTGGCCCGCGCTCGCTGGTTGACAGAGCAGGGCTATAAGCATCTTCTTGATAAATCGAGAGAAGGATGATTCTCCGGCTGGCAATGCGGGTATTACGTAAGTAGGTCTCTCGATTTACTACAACCGCTTGCATAATCATCCGCAGCATTGGTTACTTGCGGCTTATCTATAGCAATCAAAGACTTGATGCTTGGCCTTTTCGCCTGTGCCTTGCAGGGGTCTTTATGTCCGGTGGTTCGTCTTGGCGGTCACCATCGACCGCAGATCAGTATCGAGACCATGACTATGCGGATTTCGCGCAGGAATTCCTGAATCGCAATGCCGACTATCGTCGGGACCATGCGGACACGCTGGCCCGCATCGCCGAGCATCCCCAGACCGAGCAGGAAGAACAGGAGGGCCTGTCCCGGCGATGGGGCTTGAGCTTTCCCCACAGACCCGCAGGCAAGTCCGCGCGAAACGCCCGCGCTTTGGTCACCCGCCGTGGCGCCTGACGTCGTGATCATCGAGGCCGAGGATCCAGGACAGGCGTTGTCGCTTCCATCTGGATCCGAACCGCTGGTTGACATCGCCACCGGCAAGGAAAGGCATATCGTCGCCGCGCACGGCACCGCACGGCTTCGCCTGTGCGTGCGCCATGCGCCATCCCTGCCCGTCCCGACCTACGCGATCCCCTGCGATGCGACTTGCGCCTTGCGGCTCGCCGCCGCTTCCCACTTGCAGCGGGTGATGCGCGGCGATCGCATCGCGACCGGTCGGGCAGCGCTTCCCACCCCCAATCAACGCATTCGCTACGCCGGGCTGCTTCGCATCCATGATGCGCTGGAGGCTGGCGCCTCGGCGCGCGACCTCGCCTTCGGCCTCGTCTTCCCGAACCATCGCCCGCTTGCAGGAGCGATATGGAAGGGTTCGGGCGAAAGGCGGCACGTGCTCCGGCTGATCGCCGATGCCCGCCGCCTTATCGCCACCGGATATCGAAGACTGCTCCTCCATCGCTGATCGCGCTCGGAAGGGGTGACAATTTCGCACCCACTCATTCTGTCACTCCCTCCGCTCGCCTCTCCTTCGCCAAAGCTTGCGAATTCCAGCGACAGCTCGCTGCCGCTGCCACCTTTCGCCGGAGCCTTGCTATGGACGCCAGACCCACACCCGTGACCGCCCGTTTCTTGCGGACGCCCGATGCCGCAGTGCATCTCGGGCTTTCTGCCCGCACACTCGAGAAGCACCGCTGCTTCGGCACTGGCCCGGTCTATCGCAAGCTTGGCGGACGGATCGTCTATTCGGTCACCGACCTCGACGCCTGGGCCGAACAGGGCCTGCGCCGCTCGACCAGCGATCCGGGCAAGGGGATCGTCCATCCAGCCAAGCGGCTCGACGGCTATACTCCGCCGGTGCGGCGCTGAGCGAACCCATGCGTCGCACGTCTGCCTTTCCCGCCAGCGCGCAGCAGCTCGACCTGTTCGTCAGTCACGGCGGCGACATCGCTGCCCGCGACGCGCAGGATCTGATGGCCTGGCCTTTCTTCAGCCTCGCCAAGTCCAAGCGGGTGCGCCCGATCGACTTCCGAATGGGTGAGGTCTCGATTCTGGTCGAGGCCACCGCCGAACATGGCATGGCGACCATCTGGGACGCCGACGTGCTGATCTGGGTCGCGAGCCAGATCGTCGAGGCGCGCGACATGGGCCGCCCGACCTCGCGGCTGATCGCCGCGACGCCGCACGAGATTCTTGCGTTCACGCGTCGTGGGACCGGCAAGGCGAGCTACGAACGGCTCAAAGCCGGGCTCGACCGGCTACAGTCGACGACGATTGCGACTTCGATCCGGCAGCGCGATGCGCGGCGGCGGCACCGCTTCAGCTGGATCAATGAGTGGAAGGAACGGCTAGATGGCTCGGGCCGCGCGCTCGGGATCGAAATGATCGTGCCCGACTGGTTCTACGAAGGCGTGATCGATCAGGCACTCGTCCTGACCATTGACCCTAACTATTTCGCGCTGACCGGGGGGCTCGAACGCTGGCTTTACCGGCTCGTGCGCAAGCACGGCGGCAAGCAGCGCTGGGGCTGGAGCTTCGACTTCCAGCACCTGTATTTGAAGTCCGGCGCGCTCTCGCCGCCCAAACGCTTCGCGTTCGAGCTGCGCGACATCGCGCGGCGACAGGCGCTGCCGGGATACCAGCTCACCGTTGAACAAGCGCGTGGACGCGAGCGGCTGAACTTCGTCTCCATCCCCATCGACCCGTTCGATGCCGCCATGCGGCGCGTCGGGTTCAGCCCTGTGGATATGTCGTGATGCAACACGGACTATCAGGAACTGCCGGACTCGGACGATCAGGAACCGAAAGTTCGGACTATTGGGAACCGGAATGGCCTTCAAACCCGCAGAAATCTGCGTCGAATTTCGCGCTTAACTATCCTAACAAAGAATCCTTCGGATTCTTGCTAACGGAATCGCGCCTGTGGACGAATGGCGCCGCGCCGCCGCGCAGGCCAGCCGAGACAGGGTTGAGCGATGGGCCACAGCTGACTCACGTCACGCTGGTCTGGCGTGAAGATGAGCGTGAGGACTGGCTCAAATTCGGCAGGCCGGTTGCCGAGCGGATCATCGACCGTCGCCAGCGCATCGAAAGCTACGCAGCGGGCCAAGTTTTTGCCTTGGTGCGCTGGGCAGCCAACGAATATGGCACGATCCGCTCGACGCTCGACATCGTGCGCGCCGTCGGAGCGCACGAGCCTTGCACGCCGATCACGCAGGTCGACCCCGGAGGCGAGCTGCTGCTCTCCGTCCGGGGCTGGCCCAAGGTCAACCAGGTCTTCCGCCTGATCGACGCGATCGAGGCCTCGGGCATCGACCCTTGCGAGGTCGCGCCCGATCACTGGCGGCACATCCACAACCGCTTGGCGGGGCGTGAACGCCCGCGCGGCTACAGCCTCGCGCGTCACTGCGCCTGGCTCCAGCGTAAGGCGCTGCTCGCATGATGCGGCGGCGGTTCATCCTCGCTGGCATCGTCGCCGCCGCTACACTCGCGACGCTGACCGTGCCGGTCTCGCGTTACGCGGTGTGGAACGCGACAGCTTCGGTGCCGACCGGACTTTACGCGATCCGTGGCAAGGCGAGCCTGCATGTCGGTGAGCGGATCGCCATCGAACCGCCACCAGGCCTGCGACGTTTGCTCGCGGAGCGGCACTACCTGCCAACCGGCATACCGCTGCTGAAGCGCATCGCCGCCGTTAACGGCCAGCGCGTCTGCCGCTTCGCGCATGGTGTGACCATCGACAGCGCATATGTCGGCGCGGCGCGCGCGCGTGACCGGCTCGGACGTCCACTCCCCGTTTGGGCGGGCTGCCGTGTCCTGCGATCCGGCGAGCTGTTCGTGATGAACCCGGCCGCGCCCGACAGCTTTGATGGCCGCTATTTCGGCGTGCTGCGCATGGCCGATGTGATCGGCCGCGCGACACCGGTCTGGACCGATGAGGCGGGCGATGGCGACCACACCTGGTTCGCCGATCCCCGTGCGATCCCACCCACCGGTTCACCAACCGAAGGAGACTGAAAGTGAAGATTGGCTATTTTGTGCGCGGTGAGGACGGCTTTTCCGGACATATCACGACGCTGACGCTCGACATTGGCGTGGTGGTGCTGCCCGCAGAACCGTCCGACAACGAGAACGCGCCCGATTACCGGGTGATTGCGGGCGAGGGCGACGAAGCGCGCGAGATCGGTGCGGGCTGGAAGCGCACCGGCGAAAAGGCCGGCGATTATGTCGCGCTCCAGATCGACGATCCCGCCTTCGTCCAGCCGCTGCGGGCCAACCTGTTCCACGACGATGGCATTGGCCACGTCCTGGTCTGGTCGCGCCCGTCCAGGCACGACAAGGCGGACTGAGGCGATGCACAGGAATCGCTTGGGCCTTGCCGCGTTCCTCGCAGCTTCCCTGTTCGGTGACGCGCCTGCCTTCGGGCAGGCCGCTGCGGAACAGGCGCAGCCGCGCTCCGTCGACATCGCTTCGCACGTCGCCGAGGCTTCGCAGCGCTTCGGCATTCCCGAAGGCTGGATCTATGCGGTGATGCGCACTGAAAGCGCGGGCCGGATCGGCGCGGTCTCGTCTGCCGGGGCGATGGGTCTGATGCAGCTCATGCCCGGAACCTGGGCGCGCCAGCGCGCCCGGTTCGGGCTTGGCGCTGACCCGTTCGATCCGCGCGACAACATCATGGCGGGAACGTCCTACTTGCGTGAAATGTACGATAGCTACGGCGCCACCGGCATGCTCGCGGCCTACAATGCCGGGCCAGGCCGCTACGAACAGTGGCGGGATGACGGTCGTCCGCTTCCCGCCGAGACCCGCGCTTATGTCGCCAAGATCGCGCCGATGTTGCAATCGGGAGGCGCGGCAACCGTCGTCGCCAGCGCATCGCTTGTGCAGCCGGTTCGCCTTTCCTGGACACAAGGGCAGCTGTTCGCCGTGCGCGGGAATGCCACGGCAGACGCATCCGGCAGCTTCGCCGCCGCCGCGCCGCCGACCTCCATTCCCGCTTCGCCCGCTCCCCTGAACGGCCTCTTCGTGCCCGTCTCGGGGAGCCGTCAGCGGTGATTGCCTGTTCGATACCTGATCGTGTCATGGCGTCGATTGGCGTGGGGAAGTGCGGAAGGGCAGCAGGAGAAGGAGCAGGTTCAGGAGGATGGCGAGATAAAAGAGCGGCTGGCTGTGGTGGTTGTGAGGTGCAGAAATCCTTGGATTCAAGCGCCATACGCTATTTGAACCTGCTGGCACTGAACCGGAACAGTCCCGCAATTCTCTCAATTTTTGAGCCGTCTCCCTTGATCCGGACCATGTCCCGGTGAGCGACGACGATTTTGAGATCAAGCCGGGTCGCGTGCGTGATCGCGGTCGGCCCGCCGGGCAAAAGGCCAAGTCGCTGGCCGGGCGAGTACTTCAAGTTTCGAAGCGCGCGGGCTATAGCTCGCTCGGTCGGCGCACCGGCGGCGGAACTGGCAGATCGGGCCGCGGAGGTGGTGCCGCATTGGCCATGCGTCGTTCGCCTTCCCAGCGCCGCGTCATCATCAAGGCCCGAGTTGTCCGCCATCGTGGCGCGCACTTTCGAGCTGCACCACTCGCCCGGCATCTGAACTATCTGAAACGCGACGGTGTCGATCGTGACGGAACCGAGGGCCGACTGCTTGATAGGGACAGCGATAGCGTCGACGCCGATGGCTTCGCTTCACGATGCGAAGATGACCGCCACCACTTCCGCTTCATCGTCTCGCCTGAAGATGCCGCCGAGATGGGAGACCTGCGCGCCTTCACCCGCGAGTTGATGGACGACATGGCGCACGATCTCGGAACCCGGCTCGACTGGGTGGCGGTCGATCACTGGAACACCGACAACCCGCACATCCATATTCTGGTGCGCGGCAAAACAGACGATGGCCGCGACCTGGTGATCGACCGCGACTATATCCGCGAAGGGATGCGCGGACGCGCCGAGGAACGTGTCACCGCCGAACTCGGCCACCGCACCGAACGGGAAATCGAACAGGCGCTGCGTCGCGAGGTGAGCGCAGAGCGCTGGACCAGCCTGGACCGCAGTCTGCAACGCCTTCAGGACGAAAGCGGCCTCATTGATTTGCGTCCCGATCCATCCGGCCAAGCACGTTCCGATCGTGCATTGCTGATAGGCAGGGCCAGGGCCCTTGAGCGGCTTGGACTGGCGGACGCGCACGGTCCGGCGAGCTGGACCTTGGGCGCCGACCTTGAGGGCAAGCTGCGCGCGCTTGGTGAACGCGGCGATATCATCAAGACCATGCACCGGGCCATGTCGCGCCAGATCGGCAGCGCCGAAACCGGACGGTTTGCCCTCCATCAAGAGGCTCCCGACAATCCCGTCATTGGCAGGCTGGTAGAGCGTGGGCTGTTCGATGAGCTTTCGGGGGAAGCCTACGCCATCGTCGATGGTGTCGATGGCCGCGTCCATCATCTGAAATTCTCCGACCTTGAGGTAACCGGCGATGCCGAACCCGGCGCGATCATCGAACTCAGAAGCTGGGACGACAATCGCGGACGTCGGCAACAGTCGCTCGCTCTACGCTCGGATCTGGCGCTCGGCGACCAGATTACTGCAAACGGCGCAACCTGGCTTGACCGTCAACTGGTTGCCGCAGAACCGCTTGTCACTGGCAGCGGGTTTGGCATCGAAGTCGAACAGGCCAAGATTGCGCGCGCCGAGCATCTAGTCAGCGAAGGGTTCGCCCGGTGGCAGGGAACAAGGATCATCCTTGCGCGCGATCTCATCGCGACGTTGCGTGACCGCGAACTTGCCAGCGCCGCAAGCGGCATCGCCCATCGCACCGGGCTTGACCATGTGCCCGGCGAGGAAGGCGATCGGTTGAAGGGCGTCTACCGCGAACGGATCAAGCTGGCTTCGGGTCGCTTCGCCATGATCGAGCACGCCCATGGGTTCGAACTCGTCCCCTGGAAGCCGTCTCTCGACCGGCATCTGGGCGAGCAGGTGATGGGGACGATCAAAAGCGGCGGCGGGATTGAGTGGACACTTGGCCGAAGTCGCGGGATTTCTATTTGACAATCAGGCGCAACGGCCAGTCAAAATGTCTCCGCTGCTCGCGTCGCTGCGCTTCGCTTTCGGCATAGGCGTCCAGTGCCCGAACGATGCCGAAGTCATCCGGAAAAAGCGGTATGGCGCTCGACATGAGTTCGGCCGAACCAGCTTCGCGAAACACCGCATAGGGAGCAAGCTGGCGCAATATACTGACAGCATGATCCTTGCTTTGGCCGCGTTTGCCGGTGACCGCCAACCCGATACCGATCGCGCGGGCCAGTTCGATGTCATCAATCCGAACCTTCATCACAGCATCGCCAGTTGCCGGTCGCGATCACCATTGAGACAGGCATCTGCGCGCAACGCCGCGGCCACAGCGTTTCGGTAATGAATTGTCCCATACTTCTCGGCTTCGGGAAACGGGACGGGTGTCCATTCCTCGCTGGGATAGACGCTTTCGTAGATCGCGCGCGCGGCTTCGCGCAGCGCCACATCGTGCTGCATGATCATCATTCCTGTCGCAAAGCCGAATCGGCGAGGCTTGAATGATATTAGTTCTACTTATGTTCTTCAAGCCGCCGCCATTGGTCCCTCTCCTGTCGATCCGCTCCCGCTAACCCGTCCGATCATCCGCCAGTCTGCGATCCACGGGGTCAGAGCCTTGCAATTCTGCCATCGCACTGCCGACATGCTCCCCCAAGACAGAAGGAAGCCTGACAATTGTCCGCTGCAAAGATCCTCTGGGGCCAGGTGCTGGCCGTATTCCTGATCATCCTGACCAGCGTCTGGGCCGCAACCCAATGGACGTCCTCGGCGCTCGGCTTCCAGCCCGAGTTGGGCACGCCCTGGTTTTCGCTGTTCGGCCATCCGGTCTACCGGCCCTATGACCTGTTCTGGTGGTGGTTCTCCTATGACGCCTATGCGCCGCAGATTTTCGACAAAGGCGGAATGATCGCGACCTCTGGCGGGTTCGTGGCGATCATGGTTGCCATCGCCATGTCGGTTTGGCGCGGTCGCGAGACCAACAACACCAAGACCTATGGCTCGGCGCGCTGGGCAGAACGGGCGGACATCAAGCGCATCGGCCTCCTCTCAGAAACCGGCGTTGTGCTCGGCAAGTTCCAGAACAACTATCTGCGCCATGATGGCCCCGAACATGTGTTGTGCTTTGCGCCAACCCGCTCGGGCAAAGGCGTCGGCCTTGTCATTCCCACCCTACTGACATGGCCCGGGTCGGCGATCGTCCATGACATCAAGGGCGAAAACTGGAGCCTGACCGCCGGCTTCCGCTCAAGCTTCAGCCGCACCCTGCTGTTCGACCCCACCAACCTAGCCTCTGCCCATTACAATCCGCTGCTCGAAGTGCGTCGCGGGATCAGCGAAGTGCGTGACGTCCAGAACATAGCCGACATTCTGGTGGACCCGGAAGGGAGCCTCGAGAAGCGCAACCATTGGGAGAAGACCAGCCATGCCCTGCTGGTCGGGGCAATCCTCCATGTCCTTTATGCTGAGCGCAACAAAACGCTCGCGGGGGTTGCCGCCTTCCTGTCTGATCCCGAGCGCACGATCGAAGAGACGCTCGATGCAATGATGGCAACCGCGCATCTGGGCGAGGCTGGCCCACATCCAGTCGTGGCTAGCGCCGCGCGCGAGCTGTTGAACAAATCAGACAATGAGCGATCCGGCGTGCTCTCGACCGCGATGTCCTATCTCGGCCTCTACCGCGACCCAGTCATCGCCGAGGTCACCAAATGTTCGGACTGGCGCATCGCCGATCTGGTCGAGGCCAAACAGCCCGCAACGCTCTACCTCGTCGTGCCACCGTCCGACATCAGCCGGACCAAGCCGCTTATCCGCCTCATTCTCAACCAGATCGGGCGTCGCCTCACAGAGGAGCTTTCTCCAAAGGCGCAGCGTCACCGCGTGCTGATGATGCTCGACGAGTTCCCTGCGCTGGGACGGCTCGACTTCTTTGAAAGCGCGCTGGCGTTCATGGCGGGCTACGGCCTCAAGTCATTCCTGATCGCGCAGTCCCTCAACCAGATCGAGCGGGCGTACGGCAAGAACAACGCGATCCTCGACAACTGCCATGTCCGGGTCGCGTTCGCGACCAATGATGAAGGCACCGCCAAGCGCGTGTCGGAATCGCTGGGCACCGCGACCGAACAGCGTTCGATGCGCAACTATGCCGGCCACCGTCTGTCCCCTTGGCTTGGCCACCTGATGATCTCGCGCTCCGAAACCTCGCGGCCGCTGTTGACCCAGGGCGAGATCTTGCAGCTTCCCGACACTGACGAGATCGTGATGTTGTCCGGCTCGCCGCCGATCAAAGCCAAGAAGGCGCGTTACTATGCTGACCCAAGGTTGCAGGCGCGTATTCTCCCACCACCGGAACCGCTAACCGCGAAAACCGACAACCCGAAATCTGATGACTGGAGTGCGCTGCCGACGATCAAGCCTTTACCCAAGAATAAGCGCAAGGCCGCAACCCATGATGATGCCGCCAATTCAGGGATCCGCCGCGAGCCAGAAATCCCGGCTCATGTCGATGTCCAACCCCAGAAGGAAAACGGTCGTTCTGCCGAGTTCGATTTTGGCGACCATCCGGATCAAACAGACAATGCGGTGCGGGCCGAACGGCTGCGTATCGACATGGCCCGCAGCGCCCGGCAGGCCTCGCTCGATCCTGGCGATGGAATTGCGCTGTGAAGTCGAAGCATACTTTTCGCCTGCCTCCCGATCTTGCGGATCGACTGGCTGACTATGCCCGGCGCAAGCGCGTGACACAGGCGCAAGTCGTCGAGACGGCCCTGAACTCGTTTCTTTCTCCGGACGGCTCGGAACGCATGGAAGCAGCGTTCAGCCGCCGACTGGACAGAGTAGTGCGCCAACTCGACAAACTCGATTACCGTGTCGAACTGAATTCTGAAGCCTTGGCCCTGTTTGTGCGGTTCTGGTTGACTGCCAACCCGGCACTTCCGGACGCCGCGCGGTATGCGGCACAAGCACAGGGCAAGGAACGGTTCGAAGGCTTTATCGAAGCCCTGGCACGTAAGATGGAATTTGGGCCAAAGCTTGCCGATGCGGTTAACGTTCCTGAGCGTTGAATTAGCGTCGGGTTCAGGGGACTGACCGGAACGGCAGCTAATCTATTGAAATCTTAGAAAGCGGACGATCCCGGCTCCGCACGGCGATGTCCGCTTTCGCGCTTTCCGAACCACAAGCCGACTATCCGCTTACGACCCGTTTTCAGACGTTGTCGCGATTTCCTTGACTCTCAAGGGCTGGCACAACGAAAGTACACAAGCCTACCGACAGGGAGCTTCTCAAAGCGTGCAGAGAATCAGTGTTGATCATGAGCATTATCAATCCCTTAGGGTCGAAACTGGTCGCCAGCGTGCTTACCCATCATTGCAGCCTACCCTGATCCTGAACCTTGGCGCGCCACTCACCGTTTTCGACGTTCATGGGCAATCGATATCTGTGACAGCCGGGCAAGTCTTTTACGCCGGGCTTCATGATAAGGTCTGCTTCACAGAATCCAGCGGTTTGCAGCGTGGCATTCATCTCCGGATGTCAGCGCTTGATGCCTTTAGATGGTTCGGCCCTATGGCTGCCGAATGCAACAACCGCGCCGTTTTGCTCGAAGACTTTGCTGGAGCTGACCGAATACGAAGTATTGTCGATACCGAACTGGGGATGCTCGTGCCATTAAGCAAAATACATGCCGTCCCCCGGGAGATCGAATGGGTATGGGGGCAATTGACGACAGGCTATACGACGCGCATCGCAGACCTGACCGCTGAACTTGGCTGGAGCAGAAAACGTCTGGTTCAGCGTTTTCGGGCTGTTTTCGGCATTGGACCTAAAACCGTCGCGCGATTGACCCGTTTCGATGCGCTCCGAAGCAGACTCAAGACCGGAAACCGGACAAAATGGGTCGATCACGCGCTTGATGTCGGTTATTTTGATCAGCCGCACATGATCCGCGACGTAAACCTGTTTGCCGGACTTTCTCCCACCGCCCTGATCGCCGAAATGCGCCGAAACAATTTTCCAATACAAGATGCTGAAGTAATGCCACCGGAACCTTTTTCAGGAGAATGATGATGTACGTTCCGCCCGGTTTCGCGACAGTTAACCCCTATATTTTTGCGTCTGACGCGAAGAGCTATGTGCAATTTCTGGTCGATGGACTTGGTGCAGAGGAATTGGGGCGCAGTGAACGACCGGATGGTAGGATTGCAAATTGCCAAATTCGGATTGGCACTGCGATGTTGA
The DNA here is from genome assembly GCA_020847445.1 of Sphingomonadaceae bacterium. Taxonomy (GTDB): domain Bacteria; phylum Pseudomonadota; class Alphaproteobacteria; order Sphingomonadales; family Sphingomonadaceae; genus Sphingorhabdus_B. Next base: position 44,200 of record JADLBY010000173.1, read on the forward strand.
TGGTCAGCGAGGCCCAGGATAAATATCCCCCAAGCCGTGCAGCGTTTTATATCTACGTCGAAGATGCAGAAGCGGCGATGGCTCGTGCGCTCGCAGTAGGTGCTAGGCTGGAAATGCCGGTTGACAACATGCCATACGGCGACCGGCAAGGCGGTGTAGTAGACCCATCTGGCAACATCTGGTGGATATCCCAGCGCACCACTGAAGAGCCTTACTTCTGAGATTTCCGCACGACGCAATATTGGCATTTGGCCGTTGCCAAACGCTGAGGTGTTTTGATCCGGATGCCGCGAAGTTGCCGGGATTCAATCAGTCCTTCAGCGAACCGCGCAAAAATGCGATAACTCGGGGCCAACTGTCCTTTCGAGCTCGATTATTTCCATCTGGCGACCCTCCCAGTGAAGCCAATAGTGGCAAAGACTTGCTGTCGTCAGCAAGGGGAGGCCCGAATACGGCATGGCCTGCATCCTCATACGCGAGGATGGTGACGTTGTGGTCCCGTGCTCGAAGCATATCCGCCATTGGACAACTTGGCCAAAGAGCATCTGCCTGACCGCAAACCAATAGCACCTGAGCAGGTGAACGCTCAATCTTGATCGCTGCGTCACCATGAGCGCCCGCCAGCCTGAGACCACCTATGTAGATTGAGGCCATGCCAATGCCTGGATCAAATTCACCATATGGGAGAAAAGGAACATCTTTTCCTCCCAGCGACCACGAAGCGCCAGGTTGATCAGAACCATCCCAACTGAAAGCGGCCCACATGTAGGCTGACGGCATGCCTGCAACGACAGCTTTCACTTCTTTGTGGCGGCTTGCCACGACTAGTGCCGCCTCAGCGCCCTTCGACGCGCCGACGATCGCGATGCGTCGCTTGTCCACTGCGGATTGTCGCTTCAACCAGGAAATTCCCTTGTCGAATGTTTCAAGTGGCACCCTTGAAAATGCAACAGGCTGACCAGGCGCGCGATAGTAGGAGAGTTGAAGGACGCTGAATCCTGCCGACTGCAGATCAACTGCCATTTGCAAGGCACCAGAACCTAGTCCGCCTTCTGACCCGCCCAACAGCAAAATCGCAGGGTGCTTCCCTTCACCTTTGGCGGGAAGGTAATTCGCAATAATGCCTGCATCGGTCACTCTTGCACCAGCCGCGCCCGGTTCAGCCATTTCTATTGGCGGTACCCATGATTGCGAATAGCCTGCCGCCGACGTCATTGCTGCAAGCATCACGATCGGAAGGCTAATCCTGTTGGGAATCACTGTGGTTCACCTTTCTTTTGTACGGTTGCCTGCCGCAAATCGAAAGATCGTCCTCCGCAACCGACGTAGATTAGCTGCATTGCCAGAGCAAGATATGCTAGCCCAATGTAGCCCGTACTCTTGAGGGCTAACACTGCCGCTATAGACGCGATGTCTGCTTTCCACCCCATACGAGACTTTGTCGCCTCCAAACCCGAATTCCGAAAGCAGCCACCAGCAGGGCACAAAAGCTAGCTGAACGGATGGCGGCTTTCGGGAGGTCGACATGGCAACGCTAAAGTCGGCTATGTCAGCGCGAGCTCCCGATTTAAGGGACAGTCTGCGCAGTACCGATTTTCAACATTTTGATCCGAAATGTGCATTTCCGGACACGACAAGAGAGCGGTCGATACGCGCAGCGGATCGCGCCATCCAAACTTGCCGTCTGTTAAGAATGGGCCTCGTTAATGGCACCAAGGTTCAATCAATCGCTAATGCCGGACCTTCGTATCTGCCGCGAGGGCGGATCAACTGGCCTGATAGGGTTTGCTCCATCGCGTGCGCGCACCAGCCGACGCTGCGGCCGATCAGGAAGAGGCTGAAGGGTGCATTTTGAGGCAATGCAAAACGAGTGGAAATTGCAACAAGTCCGAAATCGCAATTGGGCCGCAAGCCCGTCTTCGCGAAAACGGCGTCCGCCAGGCGCTTCATGTGATCAGGGATGGCGCTACCCTCAAGCATGACGACCGCGCGCGGATCGCCATCCGGATAGAGTGGGTGACCAAAGCCGGGTAACTCTGCGCCGCGATTGAGCCAGCGATCAACCGTGCTTGCCACGCCATCGCGCGAGGCTTCGGCGATGAGCTGGCTTAACGCCGCTGGCGCACCGCCATGGCGCGGGCCAGAAAGCGCGCAGAGCCCGGCGAGGACGCATGCAGCAAGCGACGCTCCCGTCGATGCGGCAACCCGGACGGCGAAGGTCGATGCCGTCAGATCATGATCAGCCATCAGCACAAGCGCTTCACGTAGCTTTGGCGCTACCGTGGGATCGCAGCCCCAGCCTTCCACGAGCCGTTGATGAAGCGGTGCATCATCCAATGATGCGCCAGATGCGTTGGCAAGTGAACCGACAATCAGGCCCGCATCCTGGATCAGGGTCATGCGGCCCCGCCCAAGGCTCGGCTGGGAGGATGATGCGAGACGCGCTAGGGTGGCAAAGGGATCGGGGGCAGCAACCGAGCGACTGCATAGATCAGCTGGAATCGGCGCTTCCCACAACAGGCTGGCGACATGCTCCAACGGTGCGGTCTGGGCGAGCGCAACTGCATCTTGACCCTTGAAGAACAATCTCCCTTTGGCTGAGGTTGAAATTCCGGTTGGGATGGTTGGTTCACCGAGCGAGAGCGCCCCTGCTGCGATGGCAGCAGCCTTGCGCCCGCGCGAGCGCCGCCTCACCAGATCATCGATATCACCGGCATGATAGAGGCTGCGGCGCGCGTCCGCGCGATCCGGCTCCATGCGGATACGACCACGGCTGACATAGGCGTAGAGAGTCTGGGCCTTGACGCCCAGCACCGCCAGCGCGGCGTTTCGATCAATCCAGGACTTCATATTGATTATATGTATCAAGATTGATCGCAAAATCCAAGTGCGGTTAGTTTCTTCCATTTCAAGAGGAAGCACCGATGCCCCAATTTTCCGCGCATGCGATTCTTACGCAATGCTCATCAGCGCTTGGACTGCCCGATCATGTGATCGAGTGGCTGAGCGTGACGGGCACTGAGAGCCTTCCGTCCTGCTTCCCGGTGACCGACCTTGCTGTCGCATCGATCGGTACGGCCGGGCTAGCTCTGGCAGACCTGATAGCCGATGCTGGCCAGGCTGTGCATGTAGAGGTGGATCGACGCATGGCTTCGCTATGGTTCGATTTCACAATTGCGCCTGACGGTTGGGAATTGCCGAGCGCCTGGGATTCAATTGCGGGCGATTATGAGGCTCGCGATGGTTGGATAAAATTGCACACCAATGCGCCGCATCACAAGAATTCGGCGCTTTCCGCTCTGGGCTGTGCGCCGGATCGAGATGCGGTTGCGGCCGCCGTTGCCGGACGATCAGCGCTAGAACTGGAAACTGCGATTGTTGCAGCGGGTGGATGTGCAGCGGTAATGCGAAGCCATTCGGAGTGGCAGGAGCATCCGCAAGGTCGAGCGGTGATCGCCGAACCGCTCATCCATTGGAACGAAGCCGCGAGTGACAGCCCGTCTGCATGGAGACCGGCGGCGGATCGCCCGCTGGCTGGCCTGCGCGTTCTAGATCTGACGCGCATTTTGGCAGGGCCGGTCGCGACCCGCTTTCTGGCCGGCTTTGGCGCAGACGTGTTGCGGATTGATCCCTCAGACTGGGATGAGCCCGCTATTGCGCCCGATGTAACGCTCGGCAAGCGGTGCGCGCGGCTGAATCTTCGTCGTCAGGCTGATCGAGAAGTGTTCGAGCAGTTGCTCTCTGAAGCGGATGTGCTGGTTCATGGCTATCGACGCGATGCGCTAGAGGCCTTGGGGCTTGACGCTGCCGCACGGCAGGCCATTCGGCCAGGCCTGATGGACGTTTCGCTCAATGCCTATGGTCATTCCGGGCCTTGGGCGAACCGCCGCGGGTTTGACAGTCTGGTTCAGCTTTCCTCGGGTATTGCTGCGGCGGGCATGGTCTGGCGGTCGTCGGATCGGCCTGTCTCTTTGCCCGTGCAGGCGCTCGACCACGCTACGGGATATTTGATGGCGGCTGCGGTCATCCGCGGGGTGCGCACGCGATTATCCGGCTCGGCCGTGCGAACGGCGCAGCTTTCGCTCGCCCGCACGGCCGAGCTTCTCTTTACCGCCCGTAGAGAAGCAGCCACCGGGAGTTTTCCACCAGCAGCGCCGGCGGATTATGCCAGCGATCCCGAAGCTACGCCCTGGGGGCCTGCGCGCCGATTGAAGCCGCCGTTGCATTTATCGAACTGCGCCATGCGTTGGGATCGACCAGCACAAAAGCTCGGATCGGCAAGCGCGCATTGGGAGAATAGGGTTTCAGGGGAACCAGCATGACCGCTCTCTATGATTCAATTGGCCTCAACTATTCCGATCTGCGCAAGCCGGACCCTCGCATTGCCTCGGCGATATGGCGCGCACTGGGTGACTGCCAATCAGTGATCAACGTGGGGGCGGGCACCGGCTCTTACGAACCTGCCGACCGGCAGGTGGTTGCGGTCGAGCCGTCGATGGACATGATCCGCAAGCGTGCGCCGAACGCGGCACCTGCAGTCCAGGCATCGGCAGAAAAGCTGCCATTCGATGACAACAGCTTTGATGCTGCCATGGCCATTCTGACTGTGCACCACTGGCGCGACAAGCTGAGAGGTTTGCACGAGTTGCGGCGGGTGGCGCGCGGCAGAGTGGTGCTGTTGACCTTTGATCCCGCCAGTCGTCCCTGGCTTACAGACTATCTTCCCGAGCTCGCGGCACTCGACGAAGCGCAGATGCCATCGCTCGACGAGTACCAGACATGGCTGGGTCCGGTCCGTACAGCACCACTCATGATCCCGCACGATTGCAGCGACGGCTTCCTCTACGCCTATTGGCGCAGGCCGTATGCCTACCTCGACCCAAGGCTCCGTTCGGGCAGTTCTTCATTTTGGGCCTTGCCTGATGTTGCCAAGGGGATCGCGCGCCTTAGCGACGATCTCGAAACGGGCGAGTGGGCACGGCGATATGCAAACCTGCTTGGCTGTGAATTTTACGACGCGGGCTATCGTCTGATTGTATCAGTCGACTGAGGCCAGCTGGATATTGGTGATCAGGATGGAGGTCGATAGAATGACGCCCCATACCATGCCAGCAACAAGATTCGAGAACGCTAGATGCGCAATATCGTCAACGCTCTGCTACTCCGCGAAGGCAAAGTTTTGCTCGCCCGGCGGAGCCGTCATCGTAAGGCTTATCCGGACCTTTGGAGTTTTCCGGGAGGACACGTCGAGGGCGATGAAACACTAGTTCAAGCGCTGTGCCGGGAAGTCTCCGAAGAGATTTCTATAATTCCATTGGCTTACCATCCGATAACGCGAATTTCGGACCCGAACGCGACAGCAGAACCAATTTACTATCATTTGTACGCAGTGACCGCTTGGGAAGGTCGCGTCCGTCAAGGTGGTGTAATTTCGGCTGTGGCCGTGGGCCATCGTCAGGCGGCTTTGGCGGTGATGTGTAGGGGCTGATTTTCCTCCTCGATCATGGGTTGGTTGAGTTCGGCCATGCC
>JADLBY010000174.1 GCA_020847445.1 Sphingomonadaceae bacterium
CCGCGTGCTCACATTCCGTGCCAGCCAGGGCCTGCGCCACAAGGTCAAATAATCGGCCATGGACAAGGCACCAGACGCATTTCTGACCATAGGCGAGATGGCCGAACGGCTGGGTGTGAGAACGCATATCCTGCGCTATTGGGAAGAACAGTTCCCGATGCTCCAGCCATTGAAACGCGCGGGCGGGCGGCGGCTGTATCGGCCGTCGGATGTTGCGCTGCTCGACCGGATACAGGATTTGCTGGCCAATCAGGGCTATACGATCCGCGGCGCCCGTGCCTTTCTGGCGAAGGGCGGAAATGCGGATGTGGCAGCGCTCGCCGCTGCACCGCCTGCCCCGGCACCCCATACAGCGCCTGAACCGGCGAGCGATTTCTTTGCCAGGCCGGAACCCGTTGCGGCCTTGCCGGAGCTGCGGGCTATTCGAGACAGGCTGGCAAGGGCGCTTGCCGCCGGTTGATCATTCGATCACATAGTCGGGCAGCGAATAGAAGGCCGCGCGCAAGGCATCTGACCAGCCGGTTGAAATCTTGCTGAAATAGGGATCATCTGCGGCGATACGCCGTTGCTGCAGCGGTTCGAACCGGTCCTTCGGCAGGATCAGCATGTCCAGCGGCAGGGCAACCGAAAGATTCGCCGCCATTGTCGAATCGAACGATACCATCAGCAGCTTGGTTGCGCTTTCAAAACTCATGTCCGACTGAAATCCGCGCACCAGAATCGGGCGGCCATATTTGGTTTCGCCGATCTGGAAGAAGGGCGTGTCGTCGGAAGCCTCGATGAAATTGCCTTCGGGATAGATCATGAAAAGGCGCGGTTCCATGCCGTTAATCTGTCCGCCGACAATAAGGGTCGCGTTGAAAGTGGTTTCGGCATTCAGCCCGGTCAATTCGCGCTCGCGGATGGTTTCGCGCAACAGCTCGCCAATTATCTGCGCCACACGAAACATCGAAGGCGCGCTGAGGATCGTAGGGTTGCGATCTTCGGGTGCCTTGTTGCGCTCCGCAAGCGTGCTCATCACCGTCTGCGTGGTGGCCAGGTTTCCTGCGGTCATGATGGTGATGAAGCGGTCGCCGGGCTTGCAGAATGTGTGCATCTTGCGAAAGGTCGAAATATTGTCGACACCCGAATTGGTGCGCGTGTCCGACATGAACACCAGCCCGGCATCGAGCTTCATTCCAACACAATAAGTCACCTACAACCTGCCCCTGAATCCTGTTTGCGCTGCGTTACTGTTCAACCGCCAGGCTGACAACCATGCTCTGTTCGCCACCACCGAAAGATATGCCCGAAATCGGGGCCGCCCCGGCATAATCCGAACCGGTCGCGATGCGGACATAGCGCGTATCGGGGCTGATCCCGTTCGAGACGTCAAAACCCACCCAGCCAAGCCCGTCAATATGCGCCTCCGCCCATGCATGGCTGGCCTCCTGCTCGATCCGGTCGGTCAGCATCAGATAGCCGCTGACATATCGTGCGGGAATGCCGAGCACACGCGCCGCAGCGATGAAGATGTGCGCATGGTCCTGGCATACGCCATGGCCCGCGGCGAGTGCCGCGTCGGCGGTGGTTGCGGCGTCGGTGTGGCCGATATCATAGCGGACCGATTCGAGTATTTTCGTCGAAAGCGCGTGCAGCGTCGCAAGCTGGTCATCGCCCTCGGCCGATTTCGCCAGCGCCTGAATTTCCCGGCTCGATTCGGTCAGCGGGGTCGATCGCAGGAAATACCACAAGGGCACATGCCCGCCATGCCGCCCCAGCACGCCTGCGGTGTCGAACGTCTCGACCTCGCCCTTGCACTGCACGGTGATTTCCTCGGCACCCTCGTCGATGCGGACGAGCAGGATGTGGTTGTTGTGATAATCGATATAGTCGGCCTGCACTGTGCCGCCCGAGATGTCGGTTTGCCAGTTCAGGATATGCTGTGCGGCGTTTTCCTTGGGGATCAGCCGCAGCCGTTGCAGCCCGTAGGGCACGGGCCGGTCGAACCTGTAATGGGTGCGGTGATGGATTTTCAGCAGCATCGGATCACCCGTAAAACCTGTAATCATGCTCGATTTGCGCCGCGAGACGGGCATTGCAGGCCATGAAGTCGGTCAGGAATTCGTGCAGGCCGCTTTCGAAGATTGCGTCGATCGATCGCGACTGCATGCCATCGTGAATTTCCGAGGCCAGATTGTGCGCGGGCATGCGCTCGCCATAGTCATTCTCGAGATAGCAGAGATTGCCGAACAGCTTCTGGTAGCAGAAGGCGAGCGAGCGCGGGAAACGCTGGTCAAGGATCAGGAACTCCGCCACCCCCACCGGACGCGAATCGCCCGCATTGAGCCAGCGAAAGGCATGTTCCGCCGAAACCGAGCGCAGGATCGTTTCCCATTGCACATTGTCGAGCGAGGAACCGACAAAGGAGAGCGATGGCAGCAGCACATAATATTTGACGTCAAGGATGCGCGCGGTGTTGTCTGCGCGTTCAAGGAAGGTGCCAAGCCGGGCGAAATTATAGACGTCGATCCGCAGCATGGATCCGTGCAGGGCACCGCGCACCTGCGCCGATTGCTGGCGGATCATCGCGATCAGCCCCGGCAGATCGGTTTCGCGAACCGGACGGGCCAGCGCCTCCTTCATCCGCATCCAGAAGATGTTGGTCGCCTCCCACACCTCGCGGGTCAGCGCGGTTCGCGTCATCCGGGCATTGTGTCGCGCGGTTTCCAGCATGGTCAGGATCGACGAGGCATTCGTCTTGTCGCGCAACAGAAAGTTGACGACATTGTTGCGCGAAAAACTGTCATGCCGTGCCTCAAAATCGGCCAGCAATCCTGCGGTGGAAATAACCGACCGCCATTCCTCGTCCGACCCGCTGCTCCGGGTCAGCGCCATGCGGTGCCCCGCTTCCAGCAGGCGCGCCATATTCTCGCACCGTTCCAGATAGCGGAACATCCAGAATATGCCGCCTGCGGTTCTGCCGAGCATCTAGTCCTCCAGCACCCAGCTGTCCTTGGTGCCGCCGCCCTGGCTCGAATTGACCACCAGCGACCCCTTTTTCAGCGCGACGCGGGTCAGCCCGCCGGGCGTGATCTCCACGCCGTTGGGCGAGACAAGAACGAAGGGGCGCAGGTCGACATGACGTGGGGCAAGCCCGGCCTTGGTGAGCACCGGCACCGTCGACAGCGCGAGCGTCGGTTGCGCGATATAATTGCCCGGCCGGGCCTTCAGCTTTCTGGCAAAGGCCTCTATTTCGGCCTTGCTGGCGGCCGGCCCTACCAGCATGCCATAGCCGCCCGAACCATGGACTTCCTTGACCACCAGTTCCCTGAGGTTGGCGAGCACATATTTGAGTGCATCGGGTTCGGCACAACGCCAGGTCGGCACGTTGGCAAGCAATGGTTTCTCGCCGGTATAGAATTCGACGATTTCGGGCATGTAGCTATAAATGGCCTTGTCGTCGGCGATGCCGGTGCCAGGCGCATTGGCGATGGTGATCTTGCCGGCGCGATACAGATCCATGATCCCCGGCACGCCAAGCTGCGATTCGGGGCGGAAACTCATCGGGTCGAGGAAATCGTCGTCGACGCGGCGATAGAGCACGTCGATCGGCTTATAGCCTTGCGTGGTGCGCATGGCGACACGTCCGTCGACGATCCTCAGATCATGGCCCTCGACCAGTTCGGCGCCCATCTGGTCGGCGAGGAAGGCATGTTCGAAATAGGCGCTGTTGAAAATGCCCGGCGTCAGCACCGCAACCACGGGGCGGCCATCACAGCCTGACGGCGCGCACGCCTCCAGCGAGCGGCGGAGATTCTTCGGGTAACTGCCGACTTCGCGGACCCGGATGGCACTGAACAGTTCAGGGAACATGTTCATCATCGTCTCACGATTTTCGAGCATATAGGACACGCCCGACGGCGTGCGGGCATTATCCTCCAGCACGTAAAATTCGTCTTCGCCGGTGCGCACCAGATCGATGCCGACAATATGGGTGTAGACGCGGCCCGGCGGGGTGAAGCCGATCATCGCGGGCAGGAAGGCGCTGTTCTTCGCGACCAGCTCTTCGGGCAAGCGTCCGGCGCGGATGATTTCCTGCCGGTGATAAATGTCGTGCAGAAATGCGTTGATCGCACGCACCCTCTGTTCGATGCCGCGCGACAGCCGCGTCCACTCCTTTGCGCCGATGATCCGTGGCACGATGTCGAACGGGATCAGCCGCTCCTCGGCTTCATTCGCGCCATAGACGTTGAAGGTAATGCCGGTCCGGCGAAAGACGGCGTCGGCCTCTTCGGCCTTTTTGCCCAGCGCGGACAATTGCTGACCATCGAACCAGGCCGCATAGTCCGAATAGGCTTGTCGCGCGCCGCCGTCGGGGCGCAGCATTTCGTCAAAAGCCGGTGCGGGCTGCTCCATCGTTTGCGAAGCTGTCAAAAATTCAGGCAGCGCACAAGTGCTTTTCGCAACTGCACAATTATTGCGCAGATGTGATTTTACATGGTCAGTTCGCGGGCAAGCAGCATGTCGCTGAATTCGACATCGTCGACCATGAAGACAGTATCGCCGATCCTTGCAAATCCGTGCTTTTCATAGAAGGCGACGGCACGACCATTATTTTCGTACACGGCAAGCAGCAAACGGCGCGCCTGTCTTTTGCGCGCGACGTCTATGGCTTGCTGCAGCAGCGCCGTGCCGTTTCCGCCGCCCTGCCAGGGGCCGAGCAGATAGATTCGCTTGAGTTCCCAGTCGCCTTTCGCCTCAAATTCCGGATGCTCGGGCGGGCATAGCAGCGCATAAGCCACAGGCGCACCCAGCGGGGTTTCGCCGATGATGATGTCGACCTCGGGATCGGCCAGCTTCGCCGCATAATAGGCCGGGCTGTGCAGATCTTTCAGAAAGCGGAGCAGGGCGGGGCCGGGATGGTCAAAGGCAAAGGTGGACAAAAAGGTCGCCTGTCCGAGCAGCGATAATGCCTCTTCATCGCCCGGCTTGCCAACGCGCCAAACAATCGGCGTCATTCGGCGTCGGGCCCAAGGCTGGGGTCAAGATCGCGCGGACGGACGAAGCGTTTGAGCTGCGCAACCGGCTCGCCGATATCGGCCCAATGGTCGATGTCAATCTCCAGCTGGGCGAGCGCCGCAGTCGGAAATTTGACCTCAACTTCGTCGCGCAATGGAGAGCTGCCGTCATCGGCGACCAGATCGACGACCACATCTTCCATCCCTGGATTGTGGCCGACCATCAGCACGCTGTCATGCGCATCGCTGACTTCGCGCAGCACGTCGAGCAGGGTTGCCGACGAGGCGAGATATATGCGCCGTTCCCATGTCGGTTCGAGCTTGCGGCCATAGCCCGCCCATAAGCCATCGAGGGTTTCGATGACGCGGACAGCAGGGCTGGCAATGACATGTTCGAAGGTCACCCCTTGCGAGGCCATCCACTGGCCGACGGTGCGCGCCGCCTTCTCGCCCCGCCTGTTCAGCGGCCGATCAAAATCGCGCGCGACCGGATCGTCCCATCCCGACTTGGCATGGCGCAGCAAAAATAGCGTCTTCGTCAAAAGGGGATATCCTCGTCCTCAATCTCTTGCGCGCTCCCCTGCCCGAAATTTGTTGCAGGCGAAAGACCGGATTTGATGCGTCGTACCGCTTCGTCGAGCGTGACCCGGTGGATCGGGGTGCCATCGGGGAAGGCGGTGAGCAGCCTGGACGGCGTGGCGGCGGAGAGCAGCACGAAATGCCCCCTGTCGTCGGCCTTGCGGATCAGGCGGCCAAAGGCCTGCGCCAGCCGCGCGCGGATGAGCCGGTTGTCATATTCGGTTCCGCCGCCCGCCAGTCGCCGGGCCTTGTGGAGAATATCCGGGCGCGGCCAGGGCACCTGTTCCATGATCACCAGCCGCAGCGAATGCCCGGGCACGTCGACGCCGTCACGCAGGGCATCGGTGCCGAGCAGGCTGGCGTGCGGATCGTCCCTGAAAATATCGACCAGCGTGCCGGTATCCATCGGGTCGACATGCTGGGCATAGAGCGGAAGGCCGTCGCGCGCGAGCCGGTCGGCGATGCGCGCATGGACGCTGCGCAGCCGCCGGATGGCGGTGAACAGCCCCAGCGCGCCGCCCTGCGAGGCGGAAATCAGCGCGGCATAGGCCCCCGCCAGCGCGGGCAGGTCACCGCGCGCGATGTCGGTCACCACCAGCACCTCGGCCTGCCGCGCATAGTCGAAAGGGCTGGGTGCGGAAAAATGCGCGACGCCTTGCTCAAGATGCATCGCCCCTGTGCGTGCCTCTGCGGTTTCCCAGTCGCCGCCGGCGCGCAGCGTGGCCGACGTTGTCAATATGCCATGGGCGGGTTTCAGGACGACGCTCGATACCGGCCGGGTCGGATCGAGCCAGTGGCGGTGGATGCCGATATCGAACTCGCGGCCCTCCCCACGATCGACCGCGAGCCAGTCGACGAAATCCGGGTCCACCGGCCCGCCGCCGCGCCCCAAGAGCGCGATCCAGCCGCGCAGCGTGTCGATGCGCCAGCCGAGGCTGGCCATCGCGCCTTCGATCCGCGCCCGCGCCGCGCCGTCGAGCCAGTCGGGGGCATCCTCCATGATCGCCTCCAGCCGCTGCCCCAGGGTCATCAGCGGTTTGACCAGCGCATCGAGCGCCTTCATCAGGTCGGCAATCGCTTCGATCAGCTGGGCGTCGAGATTGGCATATTCGGTTTCAAGGCCATAACCGCTTTCGGCTTGCCCCTCGTCGCGCGCATAGACGGTCGCTCGCACCGCCGCGAGCAGCCGTTCGGCCGGGCCGGATGGGGTGCCTTCATTGACCCGGCCCAGCCAGCCATCGCCCGGCAAGGTCTCGGCTGCCTCGCGGGCCGCCTCGATGGCAAGTCCGCCTTCCGCGTCATAGCTGGCGACATCGGCGAGCCTTGCCGAAAGCCCGCGCCGTCGCCCGCGCGCCTTGCCTTCGGGGCCGATGATCCAGCGGCGGATCTCGATCATCTCGGCGCCGGTCAGCGCGGCGGCGAAGGTCGAATCGGCGGCGTCGAACAGATGATGCCCCTCGTCGAAAATGATCCGCGTCGGCCGGTTCGCCTCTTCGCGTCCACGTGCCGCATTGACCATCATCAGCGCATGGTTGGCGATCACGATATCGGCCTGCGCCGAGGCGCGACTGGCACGCTCGATGAAGCATTTGCGGTAATGCGGGCAGCCGGCATAGATGCACTCGCCGCGCCGGTCGGTGAGCGCGGTCGAACCGTTGCGGCGGAACAGCGTGGGCAACCATCCGGGCAGGTCGCCGCCGACCATGTCGCCATCGGCGGTATAGGCGGCCCAGCGCGCGACCAGATGGGCGAGCGTTGCCGCGCGCCCGGCAAAGCCGCCTTGCAGCGCATCTTCGAGATTCAACAGGCACAGATAATTTTCGCGCCCCTTGCGGACGACGACCTTTTCCCTGAACTGCGCCGGATCGGGATAGACGCGCCGCGCCTCACCGACCAACTGGCGCTGCAACGCCTTGGTATAGGTCGAAATCCAGACCGTGCCGTCGGCCTGTTGGGCCCAGAGCGAGGCGGGCGCGAGATAGCCCAGGGTCTTGCCGATACCGGTGCCCGCCTCTGCCAGCAGCATATTGGGTTCGCCCTTGCGGCGGCGTGGATCGAAAATATGCGCCGCACTCTCGGCAAAGGCGCGCTGGCCTTCGCGAACCTCTGCCTCATTGCCGGTCAGCCGGGCGAGCTGCGCATCGACCGCCGTGCGATCGAGCGTCACCGTGCGCGGCGGGGTACGCGGCGCGGCCTCTTCCCATTCGGGAAGCTTGGAAAAAAGCCAGCGTTCCTTGGCCTGTGGCTTGGGCAGCTGGTCAGCCACCACCCGCGCCCAGGGCCAGCGCAATCGGGCCAAGGCTTGTGCGGCATCCCATGCGCCTTCGCGTTCCGGCCATGTGGGGTCGGTGAGGGTAGCCAGCAGGGTTTGCGCGGCGGTCAGAAGGAGTTGGGGGATGCATTCATCTCCGCCCGCCTTCAGGGGAGGGGCTGTGGCTTGTCCGTCTGACGCCGTGCCGCCGGACAGGCCCCACACCAACCCTGAAGGGGAGGGGCTTTGCCCAAGCCCGAGCACTTCCGCCAACCCCTTGGGCGTCGGCACTGCAAATCGCGCCGGGTGCACAAAGGCAAATAGTTCGAGCAGATCGAGCCCCGACAATTCGGCATAGCCCAGCCGCTGTGCCACCAGCGGCGCGTTGAGCAGGATCATCGGCGTCTCTGCGGCCCGCGCCACCGCCTCGGCCTTGCCCACCCGCCGCGTTTCGCCATCGGGCGCGGCAATCCAGATACCGGCATGGCTTGCATGCAGCGCAGGAAAGACTGGGCGTTTTTCGGTCACCCGACCTTCATATGGCAGGGCGGAACGAAATGAAAACGGATTATCGAGCCGCCTCTGCCCTTGCGCGGCGATTCTCCAGGATCAGCCGTTCAAGCCGTGCCACATCGGGGACGCCCAAAATTTCGAAACGCTCGGTCCGGCGATCGCCTTCGCTGTCGACCGAACTGTGGGTCTGGATGCGCAGATTGCCCACACCATCCTTTGCCTCGTTCCGGTCCATCGGCCCGATCTGGTCGAGCAGCACCGTTGACACCGAACGTTTCCGGCCTTCTTCGACGCGAATGAGGCGCCGGTCGGTGAGGCCGAAAACCGTCGATCCGGCCAGGCGCATCTCGCGCACCGGCTTCCACAACATCCAGAAGCCGATCAGGATGAAGGGCAGACCAAAAAGCGGCATGACAATGCCGAAACTATAGGCGAAAGCATCGGGTGTATGTGTGCTGGCGGCCCAGGGCAAAAGGGCCAGACTTTCCCAGAATAGCGCGAAAGCCGTCCATGGAATGGCGAACAGCCAGATGCCGAAGCCCGATTTAAGGCGCTTTCCAATCGGTTGCGCACTCCACAACAGCCTTTCGCCGGTAACCAGCTCGCGGCGCAGTGATTGTTCCAGCACGGGCGGAAGCGGCTTGGGAATCCCGGTCATGCCAGCGCAATAGCCGCTTTTGGTTATGAATTTCTTGCGTTGCAGCATCATTCGCGCAAAGGGAGACGGCATTATGACACAGGATCTCCGTACCGCTGCACTCGCTTCCAAGGCATGGCCTTATGAAGAGGCACGCAAGCTGCTCAAACGGTATCCGCAGGGCAAACCCGGCGGCGCGCCCATCCTGTTCGAAACCGGTTACGGCCCATCGGGGCTGCCGCATATCGGCACCTTCAACGAAGTGCTGCGTACGACCATGGTGCGTCGCGCGCTGGAGGAAATCGCCGACATGCCGACGCGGCTGGTGGCCTTTTCCGATGATATGGACGGGCTGCGCAAGGTGCCCGACAATGTTCCCAACAAGGATATGCTGGCCGAACATCTGGGAAAACCGCTGACGCGCATTCCCGATCCGTTCGAGAAGTATGAAAGCTTTGCGCATCACAATAATGCGATGCTGCGTGAATTTCTCGACCGTTTCGGCTTCGACTATGAATTTGTTTCGTCGACCAGCATGTATGAAGGTGGCCGATTTGACGAGGCGCTGAAGGGCGTATTACGCAATTATCAGGCGATCATGGACATCATGTTGCCGACACTGCGCGCCGAACGGGCGGCGACCTATTCGCCCGTGCTGCCGGTCAGCCCCAAATCGGGCGTCGTGTTGCAAGTGCCGGTGACCGTGGTCGATGCCGGGGCGGGGCTGGTGTCCTTCGAGGATGAAGGCGAAACGATAACCCAGTCGATCCTTGGCGGGCAGGCAAAGCTGCAGTGGAAGGTCGACTGGGCGATGCGCTGGGTCGCGCTGGGCGTCGATTATGAAATGTACGGCAAGGATCTGACCGACAGCGGCATCCAATCAGGCAAGATTGCGCAGGCACTGGGCGGGCGCAAGCCCGAAGGGCTGATCTACGAAATGTTCCTCGACGAAAAGGGCGAGAAGATTTCGAAGTCGAAGGGCAATGGCCTCAGCCTTGAAGAATGGCTGTCCTATGGCACCGAGGAAAGCCTCGCTTTCTACGCCTATCGTGAGCCCAAAAGCGCGAAACAGCTGCATCTGGGGGTGATCCCGCGCGCGGTCGATGAATATTTCCAGTTTCGCGGGAACTATGCAGCGCAGGAGATCGAGAAGAAGCTCGGCAATCCGGTGCACCATGTCCATAACGGCAAGGTGCCGACCGATGTTCCGCCGGTAACTTTCGGGCTTCTGCTCAATCTTGCGGGCGTGATGGGCCCGCATGCCACCGCACCGCAGGTGTGGGGGTATCTGGGCAATTATGTGCCCGATGCGACCGCCGCGACGCATCCCGAACTGGCGAACCTCATCAACCTCGCGCTTGCCTATAACCGCGATCATGTCGCGCCCACTTTGCAGCGGCGCAAGGCGGAGGGGATAGAGATTGCGGCGTTGAAGCGGCTCGATGCGGATTTGGCGCCGCTTCCTGCCGATGCGCCAGCGGAGGATATCCAGAATATCGTCTATGAAATCGGCAAGACGGGTGGTTTCGAGAATCTGCGCGACTGGTTCAAGGCGCTGTATGAAACGCTGCTGGGGTCGAGCGCGGGGCCGCGCATGGGCAGCTTCATCGCGCTCTATGGCATCGCCAACACCCGCAAACTCATCGAAGAGGCACTGGCATGACCAATGGAGGTTCGATCGAGGAACTCGCGGTCGAACTGCTGGGCAAGACCGCCGACAGCCTGTCGCGTGCCGAACGGCGCGTGCTCGAAAGCATCCACCGCCGCGAAGTGACCAGCCGCGATCTGGGGGTCACGCATGGCGAGACATCTACCTTCGGACAGCGTCTTGCGGATCATGTCGCTGCCATCGGCGGCAGTTGGGGTTTCATTATCGGGTTTGCGCTGGTGCTGTTCGCCTGGATGCTGCTCAACAGCAAGCTTCTGGCATCGCTGGGTATCAGCTTTGATCCCTATCCCTTCATCTTCCTCAACCTGATGCTGTCGATGCTCGCTGCGATTCAGGCGCCGATCATCATGATGAGCCAGAACCGGCAGGCGGAAAAGGACCGGCAGGCGGCGGTGCATGATTATGAGGTCAATTTGCGGGCCGAACTGGAAATCATCCGGCTGCACGAAAAGATCAACCATTTGCAGCAGGACATGAACGCGCTGCTCAACCGGCGACAGGACCGGAACGGGCTGTGAGCATCATAGCTGCGCGCATCTATCGGGATGGCCGGCTGCTGACCGAAGTCGATCTGAGCAAGCCGATCCCGACGCTCGAGAAGAAAGAGGATTTCATCTGGATCGGGCTGCACGAACCCGACGCGGCGACGATCAAGGCGCTGCAGGAACATTTCGGCCTGCACGAACTGGCGGTCGAGGATGCGCTCGATCCGCGCCATCTGCCCAAGATGGAAAGCTATGGCGATAATCTGTTTGTCGTCGCGCGCACGATCCATCTGGTCGGCGCCGATGGGGCTGCGCGGATTGAATATGGCAACACCGCGATCTTCGTCGGACGGCAATTCATCATCACGGTGCGGCACGGCTCGAATCGCGGCCATTCGCCGATCCGCACCCAGCTGGAGGCGACGCCCTGGTTGCTGAAGCAGGGGCCTGATTATGTGCTGCACGCGATCCTCGATTTCATTGTCGATGGCTATTTCGAGGTGATCGATGTCGTCGAGGAGCAGGTGCTGGCGATGGAGGACCGGGCTTTGGAAACCTTTCTCGACCGGGCACAGACATCGCGGCTGTTCACGCTGCGCCGCGACCTGTTCCGGCTGCAACGCATCCTTGGCCCGACCGAGGATCTGGCCAACCGTTTCGTCAATATCGATCTGCCGCAGCTCGACAGCGAGATCGACCCCTATTTCCGCGATCTGGCCGATCATGTCCGCCGGGTGAATTACCGCGTCGCAGGGCTGCGCGATACGCTGACCAGCGTGATCGAGACCAGCGGGCTGCTCGAGCAGCAGAGGCAGGGCGTGATAACGCGCCAGCTGGCGGCCTGGGCGGCGATCCTTGCGGTGCCGACGGCGATTGCCGGGATTTACGGGATGAACTTCAAATTCATGCCCGAACTCGAAGCACGCTATGGCTATTTCATCATTCTCGGTGCGATGGCGGTGATCTGCGGTTCGCTATTCTACCGCTTCAAACGGCTGGGCTGGTTGTAACCTGCCGCAATACCGCCAGATAGTCCGGCGCGATCGTCATCTTCGCATGGTAACCGCCCTGACCGAGCAGGGCGTGCGTGCGCGGCAGACTGTAACAGGGCACGCCCATGAACAGATGATGTTCGCTGTGGAAGTTCACCCAATAAGGCGCGACCGTTGCCCGTTCGATGAAGCCCGCATAGGTGGTGCGCGCATGGCTGAAGGGATCCTCGCTCCCCGTTGTCGTGCAGGCATGTTCGGCGATGTTGCGGACGCGCAGGAAAAGCTGAAAGGTCGTCGCCAGCGCGGCAAGCCACAGCAGATAGGGTGTCCACCCCCATAGAAGCAGTGACAGCGTGAGCAGGATCGCCTGCACCAGCAGAAAGCGGCCCACCGTGCGCGCAACCGCGATGCCTGCTGCATCGGGCGGGGCCGACACGCCGTCGTCGCTCTGTTTGTTGAACGGCGTTCCGGCGACGGTGCTGCGCTTTCCATCATCGCCACGGCTGCCGCGCAGCAACGCCTTCACGCCTTTCAGCGCATAGCCGAACTGCGCGACGCGCTGTTTGAAAAAGGTCTGCCCGGACATGTCGCGCGCCACCTTGCGCCACAGGCTGGCGCGGCTGGTGGGGAAGGGTTTGGATAGCGACAGGTCGGGGTCTTCGGGTTGCTGGGTGAATTTGTGGTGCGTCAGATGATAGGCGCGATAACTTTGCAGGTCGCTGCCCACCGCCGCGCCCGACGGCCATTCGCCCAGCCAGTTGTTCAGTTTCCGGTTGGGGTGCAACAGCCCATGTGCACCATCGTGCATCAGGATCGCCAGCCCCAATTGCCGCCCGCCGAGCAGCGCCAGCGCCAGCGGGGTCGCGATCAATCCGGCAAGCCAGCCCTGCTGCCACGCCCAGGCGGCGCCAAAGGCGGCCATGGCAACCACAGCCCAGGCATGGACGATCTGGAAAATCCCGAGCCATGGCGAAACACGGGTAATCGCAGCCCAGTCTTCGGGGGCGAATATCGAGCGGGGGTTGGCGGCTTTGACGGCGGGCATGGCCGCAATATACACCCGATTCGACAGGCTGCCAAATCCGTTACGGCGCGGCGCTTACCCAACCGACGCGCGGATCATCCATGTCGACCGCCTCGCCCAGCTCCCAGACATTTTTATAGCCATAGCCATAAAGGTTGATGAAGGTCTGGATGTTGAGCGCCAGTGGCAGGGCCTTGGTCACAACCGGTCGGCGGTTGTTGGTGAAGTTGTTGTTGCAATAGATCAGGATTTCGCGGTCCTGATTGGCACCGATAACCTGGCTGAGGCTTTCTGCGGTGAAATCGGGGAGCGGCAGGTTGATCGCGCCTGCTATATGCCCCTCGGCAAAAGCCTGTGCCGAGCGGGCGTCAAGGATCAGTACATCGGTTTTGGTCGCGCGTGCCTTGAACTCTGAAAGCGGGATCAACCGCGCCGACCGCACGGGTTGCACTTCGGCGGTCAGATCGCGGAAACCGGCATAGTCGATTAGCGGGCTGCCACCATCCTGCGCGGCCAGCGGTGTGGCGAGCAGGGCGAGGGCGAGTGGTAAAATGCGCATGGGCAGCGTCCTCCGGTCGGAAGACGCTGCCCATGGCGGTTTTAACGGGTGCTGAACGCCCTATTTCTGGGA
>JADLBY010000175.1 GCA_020847445.1 Sphingomonadaceae bacterium
CTGTATGAGATTTGGGTCTATGACCCGCGGCTTGAGGGCATCCACCTGCGCGGTGGCAAGGTGGCGCGCGGCGGACTGCGCTGGTCGGATCGACTGGACGACTTCCGCACCGAAATCCTTGGCCTGATGAAGGCGCAGCGCGTGAAGAATGCGGTGATCGTGCCGACGGGGGCAAAGGGCGGCTTCTATCCGAAGCGTCTGCCCGATCCGCGCGTTGACCGTGACGCCTGGCTGGCGGAAGGAACCGAAAGCTATCGCATCTTCATCCGTACCCTGTTGTCGATTACCGACAATCTTGTCGAGAACAAGGTCGTCCACCCCGACAGCGTGGTGATCCGCGATGGCGACGATCCCTATTTCGTGGTTGCCGCCGACAAGGGCACCGCGACCTTTTCTGACGTCGCCAACGCTATCGCGCTCGAACGCGGTTTCTGGCTGGGCGATGCTTTTGCGTCGGGCGGCTCAGTCGGTTACGACCACAAGGCGATGGGGATCACCGCCAGAGGCGGCTGGGTTTCGGTGCAGCGCCACTTCGCCGAAATGGGCATCGACGTGCAAAAGGAACCGGTGACGGTTGCGGGCGTCGGCGACATGTCGGGCGACGTGTTCGGCAACGGCATGCTGCTGTCGAAGGCGATCAAACTGGTCGCGGCGTTCGATCACCGCCACATCTTCCTCGATCCCAGCCCCGATCCGGCGGCAAGCTGGAAAGAACGGCAACGACTGTTCAACCTGCCGCGTTCGAGCTGGGCGGATTATGATGCAAAGCTGATTTCCAAAGGCGGCGGCGTGTTTGCCCGCAGCGAAAAGGAGATCAAGCTCTCGCCTGAGGTGCGGGCTTTGCTTGGCGTTGAAGACAGCGCGATGGAACCTGCCGCATTGATGAAGGCGATCCTCAGGGCCGAGGTTGGGCTGATCTGGTTCGGTGGCATCGGTACCTATCTGAAGGATGCCGGCGAAGCCAATGTCGAGGTTGGTGATCCTGCGAACGACGCGATCCGCGTCAACGCGCAGGACCTGCGCGCAAAGGTGATCGGCGAAGGCGCGAATCTGGGCGTAACCCAGGCCGCGCGCATTAGCTTTGGCTTGAAGGGCGGGCGGATAAACACCGACTTTATCGACAACAGCGCGGGCGTCGACTGTTCGGATAACGAGGTCAATATCAAGATCGCGCTCAACGCCGAAATGGCGGCGGGGCGGCTGAAGATCGAGCCGCGCAACACATTGCTCGCCAGCATGACCGACGATGTCGCCGATCTGGTGCTTGAGGATAACCGGCTTCAGACGCTGGCGCTGTCGATTGCCGAAAGCGGCGGGGCGGGGGATTTGCCCGCCTATGTCCGGCTGATGGAAATCTTCGAAAGCCAGGGCAAGCTCGACCGTGCGGTCGAGGGTCTTGAAGGCAATGACGAATATCTGCGCCGCGAAAGCGAAGGCCATGGCCTGACCCGGCCCGAACTGGCGGTGCTGCTGTCGACGGCAAAGCTGGCAGCGCAGGATGCGGCGGAGGATGGTCCGCTCGCCGCCGACAGCGCAATGGATGGCGAACTGCTCGCCGCCTTCCCCAAACCGATGGCCGTTTCGCATAGGCAAGCGATCCTCAACCACCGGCTGCGCCCTCAGATCATCGCGACCAAACTTGCCAACCGGATGATCAACCGCATGGGCATGCTGCATCCTTTCGAACTCGCCGAGGAGGAAGGCTGCACATTGGGAGTGGTGACAGAGGCCTTTGCGATTGCCGAACGGCTGTTTGATTTGCCCGCCTTGTGGCGCGAAATCGATGAGGCGAAAATCACCGAAGCGACACGCATCATGCTGTTCCAGCAGGTCGCGGTCGAAACCCGCGCGCACATGGCCGACATGATCCGCAACGGCAAGGAAGGCCGCAGTGTCGGCACCGCGATTGCCGACTATACGCCGGTCATTGAGGAGCTGTCATCCGCGCGCAAGGAGCTGCTCACGGCTGACGTTGCCGCGCAGACCGAAGCCTATGGCGACAAACTGTCGACCGGCGGGGCGCCTGCGAAACTGGTGGCGAAACTGGTGCGTTTGGCACAGCTTGACGGTGCCATCGGCCTCGCTGCCCTGGCCACCGAGCGCAAGGCCGATGCCAAGGCGCTGACCAAGGCCTTTGTGCTGCTTGGCGATGCGCTGGGTCTGGGATGGGCGCAAAACAGCGCGATGCAGATGGACCCCAAGGATCCGTGGGAGCGTCTGCTGGTCGCCGGGCTGGCGCGCGATTTCCAGGCGATGCGGCTCGATTTCCTGCGCAGGCAAAAGGTGGCTGATGCCGATGCCGTTGCCGCATGGCTGGGCAAGCATCAGGATCGCGTATTGATGTTCCGATCGATGATCGACCGTGCACGACGGGGCGGGCTGGCGACACCTGCCATGCTCGCGCAGATTGCCGGGCAGGCGCGGACCTTGCTCGGGCGTTGATTCCTCCCCGCTTGCGGGGAGGGGGACCATGCGAAGCATGGTGGTGGGGGCTCGCGGTCGAACGCGGCGTAAACGGGCACCCCCCCTCCGTCACGCGCTGCGCGCGCGCCACCTCCCCGCTAGCGGGGAGGATTTAGAAAGCCGCAATCCCTGTAATCGCGCGTCCCAATATCAGCGCGTGCACATCGTGCGCGCCTTCATAGGTGTTAACCGTTTCGAGGTTCACCATGTGACGGATGACCTGATATTCCTCGCTGATGCCGTTGCCGCCATGCATGTCGCGGGCCTGACGGGCGATGTCCAATGCCTTGCCGACATTGTTGCGCTTGACGATCGAGATCATGTCGGGGGCGAAACGGCCTTCGTCCATCAGACGGCCGACACGGAGCGAGGCCTGCAGGCCGAGCGCGATATCGGTCATCATGTCGGCAAGCTTTTTCTGGTAAAGCTGGTTCGCCGCCAGCGGCTTGCCGAACTGGTGCCGGTCAAGGCCAGATTGGCGGGCGGCGTGCATGCAGAATTCGGCTGCACCCAGCGCGCCCCAGCTGATCCCGTAGCGCGCACGGTTCAAACAGCCGAAGGGGCCTTTCAGGCCCTGCACTTCGGGTAGCAGCGCGTCCTCGCCGACCTCGACATTGTCCATCATGATCATGCCGGTGGTCGATGCGCGCAGGCTCAATTTGCCCTCGATCTTGGGCGCCGAAAGCCCCTTCATGCCCTTTTCGAGAATGAACCCCCTGATGCCGCCGCCATGGGCCTCGCTTTTGGCCCAGACGACGAAGACGTCGGCAAAGGGGGCGTTCGAAATCCAGGTCTTGCTGCCGTTGAGGACATAGCCGCCATCGACCCTTTTCGCGACAGTGCGCATCCCGGCAGGGTCGCTGCCCGCGTCGGGTTCGGTCAGCCCGAAGCAACCGATCAGCTTGCCCGCAGCAAGGCCGGGCAGATATTTGCGCCGCTGCTCTTCCGAACCATAAGCGTTGATCGGATGCATCACGAGGCTCGATTGCACCGAGGCCATTGAGCGATAGCCCGAATCGACGCGTTCGATCTCGCGCGCGATCAGGCCGTAGGACACATAGCTGGCACCCGCGCCGCCATATTCCGGCGCGACGGTCGCGCCCAGAAGGCCTGCCTGCCCCATCAGCGGGAACAGTTCGGGCGCATCGACTTCGTCGCGAAACGCCTTGATCACGCGCGGCTGCAGTTCGTCCTGCGCAAAGCCATGCGCGGCATCGCGGATCATGCGTTCTTCTTCGGTCAGTTGATCGTCGAGGAAAAAGGGATCGGACCAGTCAAAGGCTGCCATTTCGGCCATGGGAATCTCCTGAAACAGGATGGCCGCTTAGGATGTTTGGCTGAATTGGGCAACAACCTCTCAATCAAACCCTTCGTCATTCCCGCGAAGGCGGGAATCCAACTCCCGCGCTTGCGGCTTACGGCTGCGGATGTGTAGTGCGTATAGCCTGGGTGCTGGATTCCCGCCTTCGCGGGAATGACGAATTTGAAGGGATGCAATGGTCGTGTTGTCTGCAAGCGTTTCAGAGTTGCTCGCCCGATTAGGAGCTACAGTCCAGCCCGGCAATCTTCCTGTCCACACCCCCATCGACGGCAGCCGGATCGGTTCCGTGGCAGCGGCAACCTCTGCCGAAATCGACGCCGCGCTGGCCCGCGCGCAATCGGCCTTCCTTGCCTGGCGCATGGTGCCCGCGCCGCGCCGGGGCGAACTGGTCCGCCGCTTCGGCAATGTGCTGCGCGATCACAAGGCCGATCTTGCGCGCCTCGTCACCATCGAATGCGGGAAGCCGATCAGCGAAGGCGAGGGCGAGGTGCAGGAGATGATCGACATTTGCGACTTCGCGGTCGGGCTGTCGCGGCAACTGCATGGCCTTACCATCGCCAGTGAGCGGCCGGGCCACCGGATGATGGAGCAATGGCACCCGCTGGGACCGACGCTCGTCATTTCGGCATTCAACTTTCCGGTAGCGGTCTGGGCGTGGAATGCGGCACTTGCGCTGGTCTGCGGCAACAGCATTGTCTGGAAGCCATCCGAAAAAACCCCGCTGACCGCGCTGGCGGTGCAGGCGCTGCTCGATAGCGTGCTCGCCGGTTTCGACGATGCGCCCGAAGGGCTGTCGCAAGTGCTGACCGGCGCGCGCGAGACCGGTGCGGCGCTGGTCGCCGACCCGCGCATCGCGCTTGTTTCCGCGACCGGCAGCACCGCGATGGGGCGCACGGTCGGGCAGGCGGCGGCGGCGCGCTTTGCGAGGACAATCCTCGAACTTGGCGGCAACAATGCGGCGATCGTCAGCGACAGCGCCGACCTTGATCTCGCGCTGCGCGGCGTGCTGTTCTCTGCGGTCGGAACCAGCGGGCAACGCTGCACTTCGCTGCGCCGCCTGTTCGTGCAGGATGCAATCTACGATGATTTCGTCGCCAAGCTGAAAATCGCTGCCGCCAGCATCCCGGTTGGGGATCCGCTTGATGCCGCCAATCTTGCGGGGCCCTTGATAGATGAAGATGCATTTGAACGGATGCAGGCGGCATTGACCGAAGCGAAGGATATGGGTGCGGCGGTGCATGGCGGTGAAAGGCTCGACCGTCCCGGCGTCTATGTGCGTCCAGCCATCGTCGAAATGGCGGCGCATGAAGGGCCCGCCTTGCGCGAAACCTTTGCGCCCATCCTCTATGTCTTTCGCTATGCGGGCCTTGAAGAGGCGATCGCGCTGCAAAATGGCGTTGGTGCAGGGCTGTCTTCGTCGATCTTCTCACGCGATCTGCGCGAGTGCGAGCTTTTCCTTTCGGCCACCGGAAGCGATTGCGGCATCGCCAATGTCAATATCGGCACATCGGGTGCCGAAATCGGTGGTGCCTTTGGCGGAGAAAAAGAAACGGGCGGTGGTCGCGAGTCCGGATCAGATGCGTGGAAAGCCTATATGCGGCGAACCACCAATACGATAAATTATTCCACGGATCTGCCACTGGCGCAGGGCGTCAGGTTCGAAATCTGACCGTCGGTAAAATATAGTTTCGCGCCGCCAGGGTGGGGCGCGCCGTGTCAGTTTCCGGCGTGCCGGACGCGCCGCGATCGGTGGACGAGCGGAAGCCAATTACCCTATTGCCACGGGCTGGCTTCGGATGCATGCGCCTTGGGGACAGGACATTTCAGGAGACGATAGATGCGCCAGATCGACCACTTCCTTGCAGGCGGATCGCCTGCAGCATCGCGGTTTGGCGATATCATGGATCCGAATAATGGCGGCGTGCAGGCGCAGGTTGCGCTTGGCGACCGTGCGGTGCTCGACAAGGCGGTGGCCGCGGCACAGGCGGCGCAACCAGCCTGGGCGGCGACCAATCCGCAGCGTCGGGCGCGGGTGATGTTCAACTTCAAGGCGCTCGTCGAAAAGCATATGGACGAGCTTGCCGAAATGCTCAGCCGCGAACATGGCAAGGTGCTCGCCGACAGCAAGGGCGATATCCAGCGCGGGCTTGAGGTCGTCGAATTCTGCTGCGGCATCCCGCATGTACTGAAGGGCGAATATACGCAGGGCGCGGGCCCCGGCATCGACGTCTATTCGATGCGCCAGCCGATCGGCATCGGCGTCGGCATCACGCCGTTCAATTTCCCCGCGATGATTCCGCTTTGGATGGGCGCGGTGGCGACGAGCGTTGGCAATGCCTTCATCCTGAAGCCTTCGGAACGCGACCCGAGCGTGCCCAACCGGCTTGCCGAACTGTTCCTGGAGGCCGGCATGCCCGAAGGCATTTTCCAGGTGGTGCACGGCGACAAGGAAATGGTCGACGCGATCCTCGATCATCCCGCCATCGGTGCGGTCAGCTTTGTCGGATCGTCGGATATCGCGCATTATGTCTATAATCGCGGCGTCGCCGCCGGAAAGCGCGTGCAGGCAATGGGCGGGGCAAAGAATCACGGCATCGTCATGCCCGACGCCGATCTCGATCAGGTGGTGAACGACCTGACCGGCGCCGCCTTCGGTTCGGCGGGCGAACGCTGCATGGCGCTGCCCGTTGTCGTGCCGGTGGGCGACGAAACGGCCGAGCGCCTGAAGGCCAAGCTGATCCCTGCGATCCACGCGCTGAAGCTTGGCATCTCGACCGATCCCGAGGCGCATTACGGCCCGGTCGTCACCGCGCAGCACAAGGCGAATGTTGAAGGCTGGATCCAGAAATGCGCCGATGAAGGGGCCGAACTGGTCATCGACGGGCGCGGCTTCACGCTGCAGGGGCATGAGGACGGCTATTTTGTCGGCCCGACGCTGTTCGACCATGTGACCACCGACATGGAAAGCTATAAGGAAGAGATTTTCGGCCCCGTGCTGCAAATGGTGCGCGCCAAGGATTTCGAAGAGGCTGTCGCGCTTCCGAGCAAGCACCAATATGGCAATGGCGTCGCCATCTTCACCCGCAACGGCCATGCCGCGCGCGAATTTGCCGCGCGCGTCAATGTCGGCATGGTCGGCATCAACGTGCCGATCCCGGTGCCGGTCGCCTATCACAGCTTTGGCGGGTGGAAGCGGTCGGCTTTCGGCGACACCAACCAGCACGGCATGGAAGGCGTGAAATTCTGGACCAAGGTGAAAACCATCACCGCACGCTGGCCCGATGGCTCGCCTGACGGTGGCAACGCCTTTGTCATTCCGACCATGGGGTAATTTCGTGCGGATATTGCTCCTGCTTTGCGCATTATTGGCGTTGGCGGCACCCGCCGCCGCGCAAAAACGCATTGCGCTGAGTTTTGACGATGTCCCGCGCGGACGGGGGGCATTTTTCACCCCTGACGAGCGCAGCAGGCGGCTGATTGCCCAACTGAAAAAGGCGCGGGTAAAGCAGGCGGTCTTCTTTCTGAATCCGGGAAAGCTGGGCGATCCGGACGGCGCGGGTGGCGAGGCGCGGATCAACGCCTATGTGCGGGCCGGGCATGTCCTTGCCAACCATAGCTATTCGCATCCGCAACTGACCGACATGGATGCGGAAGCCTATCTTGCCGATATCGATCAGGCGTCCGCCTGGCTGAAGGGCCGCAAGGGCACCCGCCCCTGGTTCCGCTTTCCCTATCTGAACGAGGGCCGCGACGACAAGGTCAAGCGCGACGCTATCCGGGCGGGACTCAAAGCCCGGGGGCTGCGCAACGGCTATGTCACCATCGATGGATGCGACTGGAATATCGAGGCGCTGACAGCCAAGGCCAGGGCAGATGGCAAGCCAATGGACATGGCCGCGCTCCGCAATTTCTATGTCACGACGCATGTCGAAGCGGCCGATTTTTTCGACCAGCTGGCGGTAAAGACCATCGGCAGATCGCCCGCCCATATGCTTTTGCTGCACGAAACCGACATTGCGGCCATGTTTGTCGGCGATCTTGTT
The DNA here is from genome assembly GCA_020847445.1 of Sphingomonadaceae bacterium. Classification (GTDB taxonomy): domain Bacteria; phylum Pseudomonadota; class Alphaproteobacteria; order Sphingomonadales; family Sphingomonadaceae; genus Sphingorhabdus_B. Next base: position 7,828 of record JADLBY010000175.1, read on the forward strand.
GCCGCGCTGCGCGCTGACGGGTGGGAGATTGTCTCAGCCGATACCGCCTATGCCGATCCGATCGGTGAGATATTGACCGACGTGCCTTCGCATCAGGGGACGTTGACCGAATTGATGGCATGGCAGAAAGGTTTGCCCGCGCCGCGCTGGTACGAACGCAACGATACACAATTGATGGCAGCGCTGTTCCGCGAACAGGTGCTGAAGGAAGAATAGACCATGACCAACCAGTTCGACCTTACCGAAGACCAGATTGCCATCCAGGATATGGCGCGCAAATTTACCGCAGACCGCATCACCCCTTTTGCAGCGGAGTGGGACGAGAACAGCCATTATCCGGTCGATGTCTGGAAGGCGGCGGGCGAGCTTGGCTTTGGCGCAATCTATGTCTCCGAAGAGAATGGCGGGATCGGGCTCGGGCGGCTCGAAGCCGCGCTGATCATGGAGGCGATGGCCTATGGCTGCCCCGCGACCAGCGCCTATGTGTCGATCCACAATATGGCGACCTGGATGATCGATACTTTCGGTTCGGCGGAGTTGAAGGCGCGCTATCTGCCCAGCCTGGTCAGCATGGAAAAGATCGCCAGCTACTGCCTGACCGAGCCCGGTTCGGGCTCGGATGCTGCGGCGCTTAAAACCACCGCGCGGCTGGATGGCGACCATTATGTCCTGAACGGCACGAAGCAGTTTATCAGCGGCGCTGGCTATAACGACATCTATGTCGTCATGGTGCGCACCGGCGATGAAAAGGCGAAGGGCATCAGCTGCCTTGTGGTCGAGAAGGACACACCCGGCCTCAGCTTTGGCGCGCCGGAAAAGAAACTGGGCTGGAATGCCAGCCCGACAGCGCAGGTCATCTTCGAGGATTGCCGCGTGCCCGTCGCCAACCGGGTCGGTGCGGAAGGCGATGGCTTCCGCTTTGCGATGGCGGGGCTCGATGGCGGGCGACTGAACATCGGTGCCTGCTCGCTGGGTGGCGCGCAACGCTGCCTCGACGAGGCAGTGAACTATGCGAAGGAGCGCCAGCAGTTCGGGCAGCCCATCGCCGATTTCCAGAACACGCAGTTCATGCTTGCCGATATGGCGACCGATCTGGAGGCATCGCGCGCACTGCTCTATATGGCGGCGTGCAAGGTCAACGCCAATGCGCCGGACAAGAGCCGCTTTTCTGCAATGGCCAAGCGGCTCGCGACCGATAATGGTAGTGAGATTGTCAACAAGGCGCTGCAACTCTTTGGCGGATATGGCTATTTGCGCGACTATCCGATCGAGCGTTTCTGGCGCGACCTGCGCGTCCACTCGATCCTTGAGGGCACCAATCAGGTCATGCGGATGATCGTCGGAAGGGATTTGTTACGCCAATGAAAATAGCCTTTATCGGTCTGGGAAATATGGGCGGCGGCATGGCCGCGAATCTGGTGAAGGCGGGGCATGCGGTCAACGCCTTCGACCTGTCGGCAGAGGCGCTGGCGCGCGCGAAGGACAATGGCTGCGTGCCATTCACCCATGTGCGCGAGGCGGTCGCCGACACCGGGGCGGTGGTTTCGATGCTGCCCAATGGCAAGATCGTCGACAGCGTTTATGAAGGCGATGTGATCGGTCAGGCGCCCAAAGGGGCGATCCTGCTCGATTGTTCGACCATCGACGTCGATACCGCGCGCAAGGTGACCGCAGACGCAACGGCGGCGGGCTATGAAATGGTCGATGCGCCGGTTTCGGGCGGGATTGCGGCGGCGAATGGCGGCACCCTGACCTTCATGGTCGGTGGCGCCAACAGCGCCTTTGCGCGTGCCGAACCGATCCTTGCGGCGATGGGCAAGGCGGTGATCCATGCGGGCGCATCGGGCGCGGGGCAGGCGGCGAAGATCTGCAACAACATGCTGCTCGGCGCATCGATGATCGCGACCTGCGAGACGTTCAGGCTCGCCGAAAAGCTGGGCCTCGACCTGCAGACCTTCTACGATATTTCGTCCAAGGCGTCGGGCCAGAACTGGTCGATGACCAGCTATTGCCCCGTCCCCGGTGTCGGCCCGCAATCGCCTGCCGACAATGGCTATCAGGGCGGCTTTGCCACCGCATTGATGCTCAAGGATCTGAAGCTGGCGATGGAGGCTGCGGCCTCGGTCGATGCCGATGTGCCGATGGGTGAAAAGGCAGCGGCGCTGTATGAGGCTTTCGACAGGGCCGGGCAGGGCGGGCTCGATTTTTCCGCGATCATCAAGACGCTTTGAACGCGCCAGCACTTGCGCATTGGCCTTCGGGGTGCAACAGCGCGGTGCATCTAGGAGGTAGCGCATATGCCGGGTGTCTGGTTCGATGAATTGCAGGTGGGGCAGGTTTTCGATCACCCGATCCGGCGTACTGTGACCGAAGCGGACAATGTGCTGTTCAGCGCGATGACGCACAATCCCGCGCAACTGCATCTCGACGAAGAATATATGAAGGGGACCGAATTCGGCACCCGCATCGTCAACAGCTGCTTCACGCTGGGGCTGATGGTCGGCGTATCGGTCGGCGACACGACCCTTGGAACCGCCGTGGCGAATCTGGGTTGGGATGAGGTCCGGTTTCCGAAACCGGTATTCCATGGCGATACGTTGAACATCCGCACGACCGTTGTCGACCTTCGCGAATCCAGATCGCGCCCCGAAGCGGGGATTGTCACTTTTCTCCACGAAGCCTTCAACCAGCATGGCGATCTTGTCGCTTCGTGCAAGCGCTCCGGTTTGCAGCGGAAAAAGCCTGCGAAATGAGCCGTTTGCCAATCCGCTCCTTCCTGTTCATCCCGGGGGACAGCGACAAGAAGCTTGCCAAGGTCGATGATTGCGGCGCGGATGCGGTCATCCTCGATCTTGAAGATGCAGTGGCGCCTGAGAACAAGACGAAGGCCCGCGACATGGTCGCCGACTTCCTTGTGAAACGGCAGGGTGAACGACAGCCGCAAATCTGGGTGAGAGTGAACCCGCTCGATATCGGCCTGACCGAAGGCGATTTGCAGGCGGTGGTGTTTGCCAAGCCCGACGGCATTATCCAGCCAAAGACGGACCGGCCCGGCGATGTCGGCCAATTGTCGGCGATGCTCGACAGGCTGGAGCAGCTTCACGGCCTTGAAACAGGCAACATCGCCGTTGTGCCGGTTGCGACGGAAACCGCGATTGCGCCCTTCCATTTGGGAGAATTTGCCGGTGCGGGACTTTCTCGATTGGCGGGTTTGACCTGGGGGGCAGAGGATCTGGCGACCGCAATCGGGGCAACCACCAATCGCGATGCCGCAGGCGAGTGGCTGTTCACGTTCAGGATGGTGCGTTCGCTGACCCTGCTTGCTGCCCGTGCGGCGGGCGTTCAGGCAATCGAGACGCTGCATGCCGATTTTCGCGACGAAGCCGGTTTGCGCCAGAGTTCGCTTGCGGCGCGTGCCGAAGGATTTGGCGGACGGCTCGCCATACATCCCGCACAGGTGCCGATCATCAATGCCTGTTTTACGCCATCCGCCGCCGAGGTGGATCATGCGCAGCGCGTGCTGGAGGCATTTGCAGCCAATCCTGGCGCAGGCACGGTTGGGCTGGATGGAAAGATGCTCGATATTCCGCACCGCAAGCAGGCGGAGCGGATTATGGCCGAAGCCCGGGCCTTCGGCCTGCTCGACTAGGCCGGTAATGAGGACGACAGAATGACCGGAAAAATTGACAAGGTGATCATCGTTGGCGGCGGTCATGGCGGCGCACAGGCGGCGATTGCGCTCCGGCAGAACGGGTTCGAGGGTGGCATCACAATGATCGGTCGTGAGCCCGAACCCCCCTATGAGCGCCCGCCGCTGTCAAAGGAATATATGGCCGGAGAAAAGGAGTTCGAACGCATCCAGATACGGCCGCGCGCCTTCTGGGCGGAAAAAAATGTCGAACTTGTTCTCGGAAAGTGCGTCACTTCGATCGACCCTGCGAACCGGCTGGTGACGCTGGATGATGGCACAACCCTTGGCTACGGCGCGCTCATATGGGCCGCAGGTGGCGATCCGCGTCGCCTGAGTTGTGCGGGCGCCGATCTGGGCGGCGTATATGCCGTTCGCAACCGAGCCGATGCCGACGCCATCATGGCGGACCTGCCAGGCGTGGATCAGGTGGCGGTTATTGGCGGTGGGTATATCGGCCTGGAGGCCGCAGCCGTACTGACCAAGCTTGGCAAAAAGGTTGTGCTGCTTGAAGCCTTGCCGCGCGTGCTTGCGCGCGTTGCCGGCCCCGAACTGTCCGCCTTTTACGAAGCCGAGCATCGCGCGCATGGTGTAGACCTTCGCACCGGAATCGGCGTGGAGGCAATCGAGGGGACCGGCAGGGTCAGCGGCGTGCGCCTCGTCGATGGCAGCCTGGTACCGGCGCAGATGGTCATTGTCGGTATCGGTATCATTCCGGCGGTCGAGCCGCTTCTTGCCGCTGGTGCAAAGGGCGGCAACGGCGTTGAGGTGGACGCCTGTTGCCGGACCAGCCTGCCGGATGTCTACGCGATCGGCGATTGTGCGGCCCATGTCAGCAATTTTGCGGATGGCGCGGTTATCCGCCTCGAATCGGTGCAGAATGCCAATGACCAGGCAACCGTTACAGCCAAGGCGATCTGCGGCGAAGCGCTGCCATATGGCGCGACGCCTTGGTTCTGGTCGAACCAGTATGACCTCAAGCTGCAAACCGTCGGGCTATCGACCGGGCACGACGCCACCATATTGCGCGGCGATCCGGCCAGCCGCAGCTTTTCGGTGATCTATCTGAAAGCGGGCCGCGTGATCGCGCTCGATTGCGTCAATATGGTCAAGGACTATGTGCAGGGTCGCAAGCTGGTCGAAGCACGAGCCGTGATCGACCCGGCGGCGCTTGCGGACACGAATATTCTGCTCAAGGAATTGCTGCCCGCGCAATGAAGGTCGGCGGCTCGCGGCCGTAGCGTGGCGACTTTGCCCAAATGACAGGTAGCTCGTCCGCGGCCGTGACGCTTTGGCTTCAGATCCTGACGGCAGTTCCTATACCGCCTGGCAAGTTGTGCTCCTCTCGGCACTGCCGTTGTCATCGGGCGTATCGCTTTCGGTAAAAACACCCATACTTCCCTTGCTGTGCCATGTCTGCGATGTGCCATCCGGCCCGCCGGTCCTGCCTTCGTACCGCGCGCCCGATCCTGACACCACTTGCGGCAATATATAATGCGCGTCACCAATCTCGACGCGCACGGTGGGCCTGTCAGTGTTGTTGCCCAAATAGGTCGCACGGATGGATCGGCCATCGTCGCAGCTGTAGCGGACGACTACGGAACTGTTCGCGTCGGCCCGTGCCCTTGCCTTTGAACATGCCGGCAGGAAGGCGTTCAAACCCTTCGCGGCATTGGCGAGCGAGATGCGCAGCTTGGTGCCGTCGGCACCTTCCCCAATATGGACATAGGCCCATTTTCCGGCCCGCATATCGGCAAACATCGGATCATCGGCGGCCTGGACAAGCCGGAACCCGTCAAACTGGCCGTTCGAAATATAATTCACCGGATAATGCAGCGTCTGTGCCGATGCGTCGGTTTCGAACCACAATATGCTGCGGTCCGCTTTCATCTTCGCGGGCGCGGCGAAGTAGATTGTAGTGCTGATCTTTCCATCTGCCGCGCATTCGGACGACCAGATCGTGTCATCGGTTTCGGGAACGCTGAGAGAAAGATTTGGCTGATACACGTCGTCACGCTGGCCGCTGCCGGTCCATACATATTGGGCGGGCAATTGTTCGAAGCCGTTGGCACTCCATTCAAAGGCTAGGGATTGGTCGGCATCCGTCCTGTCGCTGATTGTCAGATCCGGTTTGTCATCCTGGCCGAGCACGCGATCAAGCGCGTCCGGTGAATACGGTACCAACAGTCTGCACGTAGGTTATTGTGCTTGCTATATGCTTATTAATTGTTGAGTGAGTATTTCTGACTTCACTAAGTCATTGAAAAATTGGCGCACCCAAGAGGATTCGAACCTCTGGCCTCTGCCTTCGGAGGGCTGAGAAAATGGACTTTTGTGGACATCGGTGAACTCAAAAAACCGCAGAAAACAGCCATTTTGTGTCTTGCGTCGTCTTGATATTTCCCCCATAGTTTTCCGTACAAATTCCGTACGAAATAAATTTGATGGAAAATCGATGGCTGTAGATTTGAGTAGGGTTGGCGATCGTGACAAGCTGAAAGCAAAGCGAGAACCGTATTGGCAGCGTCTTCGCGTTGGTTGCTTTCTAGGATTTCGTCCCTCTAAGCGGGGAGGTAAAGGCAGCTGGATTGCGCGTGTCTATGATGAAGATGCAGCAAAGTATCGGCTGAAAGCGCTGGGTGACTTTGGAACGCTGGCAGGCAATGAAATTTTTGCGTCAGCCAAAAAGGAGGCTGAAGCACTCGCGGAGCTGATCGAAGCTGGTGGTGAAATTCGCCCTGCCGTTGAGACGGTTGCCGAAGCATGCCAATCCTATGCTGCTGACAAACCCGAAGCGCAGGGCCGTTTTGAGCGATACGTGTACAACGAACCTCTTGCAAAGGTAAAACTTACAAAGCTGCGGCGTCGCCATCTTGCCGATTGGCGAGCAAGGTTGGAGGCGCGACCTTCAGTCATCAGTCGCAACAAGCACGGAGAAACCAGATCGAGGAAGCGTGCGCCGTCGACGGTTAATCGCGACATGGTAGTTTTGCGCGCCGCTTTGATGAAGGTTTTGCCACCGGGTCCGCCGAATACGGAAGCTGCGTGGCAGGAAGCGTTGAAAGCTATTCCAAATGCAGACGGCGCGCGCACCCTTTATCTCGACATAGACCAACGTCGATTACTGGTGGAGCATGTGAGCACTGAAGCTGAGCCATTCGTTCGGGGACTATGCCTTTTGCCGTTCCGGCCCGGTGCTCTTGCTAACCTTACATGCGCAAATTTCGATAAGCGCACCAGCGAACTAACCATCGGAAAAGATAAGGATGGACGGCCCCGACGCATATTAGTGCCTAAAGAGGCAGCGGATCTGTTCTCGTCCCAAGCTGTCGGGAAGAACTCCGAGGAACCTCTGTTTTTGCGCTCGAACGGCAAAGCATGGGATCGTGATAGCTGGAAAGTGCCAATTGCAAAGGCGGCAGCGGTCGCTGGATTGCCTAGCGGAACGACCGCATATACTTTGCGGCATTCGACGATAACCGATCTCGTTATTGGCGGTTTGCCGCTCTTAACGGTTGCGCAAATCTCTGGCACGAGTGCGGAAATGATTGAAAGGCACTATGGACATTTGGTGCGTAATGCTGCGTTGAAGGCTCTAAGTGCCCTGGCACTTTAACGTTGCGATTGGAGTGGCTTAAGCGGCCGCCTCAACATTTGCGCTCCACTCGATCCTGATGCGATCAAAACCTGTTTTTACGCCTTCGACAATGACATCACCTTTAGAAGGCAGCTCTACCTCATCGGTCCCTTCAAGAACCCAAACATCACCATCGGCGGTAACCAGCAAAGGCCCGCGTCGACTGTTGCGGCGTTTGCCGCTTAACCGGATCCGCGTTCCTTTCGACACATTACCCCCCAAACTCAATTTCGCATCCACCGTTTTAAGACGCTGTTTACATAAAAAGGCGTCTCACCATTGAGTGGAATCGCACGCCGTTTCTTCACAGCGCCTGGTCCCGCATTATATGCAGCCAATGCCAAATGCACCACGCCAAATTGATCAAGCATCTGCCGAAGATATCGAGCAGCGCCCAGAATGTTGGCATAGGGATCAAAGCGGTTGGATACGCCAAGATCTTTTGCTGTCCGCGGCATCAGCTGACCCAGGCCAGCGGCACCAACTTTGCTCACAGCGATTGGGTTATAGCGCGATTCGGTCCAGATCAGGGCATCAAGTAACCCCGTCGGCAGCGCAAAGCGCAGTTCGGCAGCATAGACATGCGGTAGAAAGGCTTCGCGCCTGAAATTCGTTTTTAGCTTTTTTAGTGGGTGACGGAAATCTGGCAGCCTATGGCCAGCATCGAGGGCGAGTGGAGCCGGAGTTTCGGCCGACGACGGATTAATCGGCGGCGACCAGTAGCCGTGCTCGACAAGGGCAAAATCACCGGCATTGCTGATTCTATAGCCGCCTTGCGCCGTTTCCATGGCATCCGTCAGGCGTCCTGACTGTGCTTCCGGGGCCATATCTGCTGCGTCGTGGACGGCTAAGACCGGTGCAATCGGTGCGATAGCGAGCAATCCGCATATTAGGAGGCTCATGGTTCATTCCTTCTCGATCTTATGGTGAAGAGAACATACAATGAACATTATAGTGTAGGAAAATAGCAGCGGCCCTAAGAGCAGAGGTTGCATGGGTATGAGGAGACTTTGGGAAAAGGATTGAATGGATGGCAAAGCCGGCAAAGCACGTACCCGCAGCATTGGAGGCGCGCGCCCGGGAGATCGTGAAAGCGTTTGCCGGGCATTGGTCACGCAGCCAGGGAATGTGCTGCTGCCCGGCTCATAATGACCGCACACCGTCTCTTTCCATTGGCCTCTCATCAGGGGCCATATTGTTTCATTGCTTTGCAGGTTGCAGCAGCGACGAAGTCATCGCTGGCTTCAAACGTCATGGCATCCAGCCGCGCGACCTGTTTGATGGCAAAGGTGGACCGATCGAGCCGGTGAGCGCAATATCCGATGGTCCTGATGCAAATGCATTGCGCCTCTGGCGCGAAGCAAAGCCCATTTTTGACAGTTTGGCGGACAGCTATCTGACGAAGCGGATGATCGGCCTGCGGTCGTCCGAAATGCGTTTTCATGCCCGAACGCCGTTGGGTCGTAAACCAGACGTCCGGTATCTGCCCGCTCTCCTAACCGCGGTAAGAACAGACCTTGGTATCATCGCTGTCCAAAGGACATTCCTCGATCCTTGTACCGAAGGAAAAGCGCAATTCTTCAAACCCAAACGCGCGCTCGGACGTCTGGGGACCGGTGCCGCGAGACTGTTCCCGCCAATAGACGGTCGGTTGGGACTGGCGGAAGGAAGCGAAAGCGCCATGTCGGCGCAGAGCCTTAGCGGTATTCCTTGCTGGGCGACGCTCGGCAATGAACGCTTTGGTATCGTTACTATTCCCGACAGCGTGACCGAGCTTCATTTGTTCATCGACGCTGACAGGGGCGGCGACCTCGCTCTCAGCCGTGCGCTCGAAGCCTATGCTCGCCCCGGAAGGACGATCCTGTCGCATTGTCCCGGCCGGCAGGGGAATGACTGGAACGACGAACTGCGCAGCGCACAAGCCTGAAGTCTCTCGGCTGACAAAGGGAAGAGGAGAGGAAGCCTTGGCTTTGTGAGGCTGCAACGGACAATGTCGTCTGGATGACGGTCTCGATCAGGAGGCCAAATCCCATGTACCAACAAGCTTTCATCCTCGACGCCCCGGTCAACAACAGTCCGGCCATAACGGCCGCGCATATGTTGTCCGAAGATCTTGCCGCCAATGTTCCGATCACGCGCGAGCGGGTTTCGCATATCCTTACCTCTATCACTGGCGGGAGCGATGCCGATAAGGCTTGGTCGTTAGCCGATGGCCAGACGGCGGTGGATATCGCGATGCTGCTGTGTCTGCGGGCCGACCATCGCATCACACCGTCGAGCCAGGCTGACGAAGCGCTGGACTACTTCCAGAAATTGGGCGGATTGACGCCGCGCCCTTACAACCGAACCGAAGAACAGGTCCGCTTGCAGCAATTCTCGACACCATTGGGGCTGGCCTGGCTTGCGGCGCGTGCCGCCGCGTTGACGCCATCAGATATCGTCCTCGAACCTTCCGCCGGAACGGGCCATCTGGCCTATTGGGCAAAGACATGCGGTGCAAAACTGGCGTTGAACGAAATCGATCCCGTTCGCTGCGAAGCGCTGCAGCTGCTGTTCCCCGGAGACGCCATATCAAGCCATGATGGCGAACTTATCGACGAGTTGCTCGAACCTTCGATTCTTCCCACAGCACTGCTTATCAACCCGCCCTATTCTGTAGGGTTGGAACGCGGAAAAAACGGCCACACGGGTGCACGTCATCTCCGTTCAGCGCTCGCGCGCCTCGCAGCGGGCGGCCGCGCGGTAGCCATCATGCCCGAATGGTTTGATGCACATGCCTTTTTGGCACGCACGCAAATGCAGCTGGCGCTCCGGCTTGATCTCGCTTTGCCTCGTGCGTTCCTCAGCTCCGGAACGTCAATTACAACGCGCATCATTGTCATCGACAAGATTGGTCCCACAAGCCCGCCGGTCACCGGCACGGCTGCCGAACTCGCTGAGGCACTGGACTTTGTCGATGCCTTGCCGCCGCGTTCGTCAATGCATGCGTGTGCACTCCCACTGACAGCTAAACTGCCGGCGCTCCGGCTTGCAACTGCATCTCCAAGGGCAATACTCGCACCGCCCAAACCAAAGGTCGCGCCGCAAATTACGCCCATTTCGCTCGACTATGTAGCACTCGCCGAGCCTGCGCCGATTTCAGAGCAGGTCGGTCATTATCTGCCCTATCGCCCCAGCCGCATCGCTATTCCCGATGCCTGTCCGCACCCGACGCCGCTTGTGGAATCGGTTGCTATGGGTTCGATCGCAGCTCCTGTTCCTGCTGCGCGGCCGTTGGTCAGCCAGACCTGCATCGACGACGGGCTATTATCCGAAGCCCAGCTTGAAACGCTCATTTACGCAGTAAATGCATTCGAGCGCGATTTGGCGGGTACTTACATTCCCACCGATAAGGGGTGCAGCATTGAACCGAGCGCCGAGGGTAAAGCCTATCGCTGTGGCTATTTCCTTGGCGATGGGACCGGCGCTGGCAAAGGTCGTCAGTTGGCAAGCATCATCATGGATCGCTGGCTCCGCGGTGAACGGCGTCATATCTGGCTGTCGAAGAACGAAGCTCTGCTCGAAGATGCCAGACGCGACTGGTCGGCGCTCGGCGGATTGCCGCTTGATGTCCAGCCGCTCTCGCAATGGAAACTCGGCAGCGCGCTTGGCATGAGCGAAGGCATAGTCTTCGTCACTTATCCGACGCTGCGATCCGGACGCGTCGATGCGACCCGCCTCGACCAACTGCTCGATTGGGCGGGCGAAGACTTTGATGGCGTGATCGCCTTTGACGAAGCCCATGCCATGGCCAATGCCGCCGGCGGGGAAGGATTGCGCGGCAAGGTCAAGGGATCAGAACAGGGGATAGCGGGCGTCCGGCTGCAAAACCTGCTGCCCCGCGCACGCGTCATCTACGCGTCGGCCACCGGTGCTTCGGACGTCAATAATCTCGCTTACGCCTCGCGCCTCGGCCTTTGGGGTTCGGAGACTGCCTTTGCGACGCGCGACAAATTTGTCTCCGACATCCGTGCTGGCGGAATTGCGGCGATGGAATTGGTTGCACGCGACCTGAAATCGCTCGGTCTCTATACGGCCCGGGCATTGTCCTTTGCCGGTGTTGAATATGAGATACTCGAACATGAACTGACCGAGGCGCAAATCCGGATTTATGACGCCTATGCTGATGCCTGGGCCATCATCCATGCAAACTTAGGCGAGGTGCTCGAAGCTACGCGCATCGTCGATGCAGACAGCGGCGCAACGCTCAACAAGGGTGCCAAGGCCGCCGCCTTGTCGATATTTGAAGGAACCAAGCAGCGCTTCTTCGCTCAATTGCTGCTCTCGATGAAGCTTCCCAGCCTCCTTCCGGCCATCAGCCAAGCGCTTGCCGACGGCCATTCGGCGGTTGTGCAGCTGGTTTCGACCGCCGAAGCCATGCTCAACCGGCGGCTTGCCGATCTCGACGTTGCGGAACGCGAAAATCTTGAGATTGATCTCAGCCCGCGCGAATATGTCATCGATTATCTGACCCAGAGCTTTCCGGTTTGCTTGATGCAAGTCTTCGTTGACGACAATGGCGACGCGCGCTCCGAGCCGATGAGCGACGGCGACGGAAATCCCGTTCTTTGCCGCGCAGCACTTGCCGCGCGCGACACGATGATCGAGCAGCTCTGTGCATTGCCGCCCATTGCAACCGCGCTCGATGCCATCATCGAATGTTTCGGCGTCGAAGCCGTCGCCGAAGTGACGGGACGCACGCGCCGTTTGATCGTCGGAAGCGACGGCAGCCAGCGGCTGCAATCGCGAAGCGCCCGTTCCAACATCCTCGAAACGCAAGCCTTCATGGACGGCGACAAGCGCATATTGGTATTCTCGGATGCCGGCGGCACTGGTAGGTCCTATCACGCCGATTTGGGCGTACGGAACCAGTCCCGCCGCATTCACTTCCTTCTCGAACCCGGATGGCGGGCAGATGCAGCCATTCAGGGGCTGGGACGGACCAACCGCACCAACCAATCTTCGGCTCCCTTGTTCAGGCCGGTGACAACCGATGTGCGCGGCGAACGACGCTTTATCTCCACGATTGCAAGGCGCTTGGACAGTCTGGGCGCGCTGACCCGCGGCCAGCGCCAAACAGGCGGGCAAAATCTGTTCGATCCAGCCGATAATCTTGAAAGCAATTATGCCAAGGACGCGCTCAACCGCTGGTTTCACCTGCTCTATGAAGGAAAGATACAGGCGGTCGACTTTGAGACTTTCCAGAAACTTTCAGGGCTCAATATCGAAGCAAGCGACGGCGGTCTGGTTGACGATCTGCCTCCCATCCAACGCTGGCTCAATCGCATATTGGCTTTTCCGATCCACCTTCAGAACGCTGTCTTCGACGAGTTTCTGGGGCTGGTTGAAGCAAGGGTTGCAGCAGCGCGCGATGCCGGGACGCTCGACCTTGGCGTTGAAACCATTGCTGTCGAAGACTTCCGCATCCATTCCGATCTTGTGCTGCGAACCGATGCAGCAACCGGCGCAACAACGCATCTTCTCGATATCGAAATCACCCGCAAGCAGCGCCCTCAGCTCTTCGACACGCTCGCACGGCGCTACTTTGGGAAAGGTAAAGCCCCCAAATATGTTCGCAATGAACGGTCGGGCAAAGTCGCACTTCTTCTGCCGACCCGGGGATTGATCACCGATGCAGGCGAGCGCATCGCTCGCTTCATAGCCATCCGGCCGTTGCGCGATGAATATCTCACCGCCGATCAACTTGCCGAAAGCAATTGGTCAGATATCGAACTTGCTGGCTTTGAAGCTTCATGGCGTGCCGAAACAGATGAAGCTATCGCAACACCGAAATCCGACAGGCTCTTTCTTGCGACAGGCCTTTTGCTGCCCGTCTGGGATAAGCTCCCCGATGATTATGTCCGCGTCAGCCGATTAGCTGCCGCCGATGGGCGGACGCTCTTAGGGAGGGAAATCAGCCAGATCGACATAACGGACCTGTCGCAGAAACTGGGTCTTGAACTTTCACCTAGCCTCCCAATCGATGAGGTTGCTGACCTTGTCCTGAAAACGGGCAAGACGCTGCCGCTTTCGAGTGTCGAGCCGCTGATGCTCAAACGGTCGCTCGTAAACGGCAGCCAACGGCTCGAACTGACCGGATGGTCGGCCGAGCGATTGGCCTGGTATAAGGCGCAAGGCTGCTTCACAGAGATCATCCGATACCAGACACGGCTGTTTCTGCCTCTTACCCAAGCAGATCTAGTGCTGGCTGCTATTGTAAGAATATCTTTTTGAAACGCGACGATTTCTTCCAAGCTATCTGCGACCATATAATCTAACTCGCCGATGCGACCCAAAGGAGCAAAATCTGTTGTACCTTCCACTGACCCCGGCCAATTCGTTGGTCGGGGTTATTTGTCTCGGATTATTACAGCTTTGGCAACGCCACCACCCAGACAAGAGGGGAGAGGGCTCCTGCATTTGCGGGCTTTGATGGAGCGAATGGCGTTCCGTCAGCTCAAAACTTCAGGAGTTATGACATGTTGAAATCCATTCCCTTGAACAAGCTCGTCGCCAGTCCGCGCAATGTGCGCAAGCGCCGCGATCAGGCCGCCGATGCTGAATTGAAGGCGAGCATTGCCTCGCTCGGCCTTCTGCAGAACCTTGTCGTACGTGCGGGCAAGAAGGGCCTTTATGAGGTCGAAGCCGGTGAGCGCCGTCGTTCGTCGTTGCTGGAACTGGCCGCGGAAAAGATCGTCGAAAAGAATATGCCCGTTATGTGCCTTGTCTTGGATGGCGATGAGACCGAAGTGCGCGAAGCCACTCTGGCTGAAAACTTCCATACGCTGAAGCTCAATCCGGCCGACGAAGCGCTGGGCTTTGCCAGCATCATCGAGACGGGTGCAACGCCAGACGATGTCGCGCGCCGCTTCGGTTTGACCGTGCGCTTTGTCGAGGGCCGGCTGCGCCTCGCTTCGCTTGCACCTGTCATCTTCGAAGCCTTGGGAGCTGGAGAGATCACGCTCGACATGGCCAAAGCCTATGGTGCTACATCCGATCACACGATCCAGACCCGGGTGTTCGAGGAGGTCACCGAGTCCTGCTATCGCGCAACGCCCGACAGCATCCGCCGCATGGTCCTGAACAGCAGTGTTCGTGGCAGCGATCCGCGCGCGCAATTCGTCGGAAAGGATGCTTATATTGAAGCCGGTGGCCGGATTGACCGGGAACTGTTCGACAATGACGATGATGAATCCTGGCTCGATGTCGCGCTGCTTGAAAGCCTTGCTTCGGCCAAAATGGAAGAAGCAGCAAAAGTTGCCGCTGACGAACAGGGCCTGGCCTGGGTCACACCAACGCTTGCCAACTATATCAGCCACGACCTTGTCGAAGGTCTGCACCGTGTTCCCGTTCCGGCGCGGGTTTATACCGATGACGAGCTTGCCCGCCTCGACGATCTCGACACGGCCTACGATGTTCAGGCAGCGATTCTCGAAGATGAGGACAGCAGCGAGGAGGCCATCCGTTCGGCAGAGGCCGAAATCGCGCGGATCGATGCCGAGGTCGCTGCAATCCGCGACCGGACGCCCGAACTCGACGCGGATACAAAACGCGATTGTGGTATGGTGCTGACATTGGGCCGCGATGGGGTGCCCGTGCTCCAGCCGCAATACTTCACCAAGGAACTGGTCGTCAGCCCCGATGATGGCGGCACAATGGAAGTTGTCTCAACCGGCCCAGCCGACAAACCGAACCGCCTCGGCCTGTCACAACGGTTGGCCGACGAGTTGTCCATGCAGCGCCGCGATGTCCTTGCGCTCCATGTCGCAAATGA
The DNA here is from genome assembly GCA_020847445.1 of Sphingomonadaceae bacterium. Taxonomy (GTDB): domain Bacteria; phylum Pseudomonadota; class Alphaproteobacteria; order Sphingomonadales; family Sphingomonadaceae; genus Sphingorhabdus_B. The sequence goes on from JADLBY010000175.1 coordinate 22,966, forward strand.
TCCGGCCTTGGCTATGGACCTGTTCGTCTTCACCCTGGCAGATGCGGACAGCTACAAATTTGGTGGATCGCCCGGCCTCAATCTCAACGGGCGGGCGCCTGGAGGACCGGCGTTCGGTTTTGAAGCAAGTGATGCTCCGGCAACGGCAGCCCTTGCCGAACTGCGATCGGGCCTTGATGAAAGCTGGCGCAGCGGTGACACGATATCAGAGCGTTTTGACCTCTTCCGCAGTCTTGACGACGAGCATCGTCATGCGTGGTTGAGCTGGGTGGTTGCCCGGACATTCGAGGCAAGCCTCAATGGCATCGGCAATCGCGTCAATCCGTTCCACGATCATCTTGCCGGGCTCATCGGTTTCGACATGGCATCCTGGTGGCGCCCGACCGCTGCCAATTATTTCGACCGGGTTTCAAAGGCCGCAATTCTCGATGCGCTTGCCGAGGTCGGTGGCCCGACGCTCGCATCGCGTTTCGCTTCATCCAAAAAGGGCGAGCTTGCGGCAAGCGCCGAACGGATCTTTGCAGGCAATTTCATCACCGAAGCCGAGGTCAAGGAAGCAGCACTTCGCTGGCTCCCGGCACCGATGCAATTTGTCTGCGCCGAACCAGCCGGTGAGGTTGACAAATCGAAGGACAGCGAACCAGTATCAAGTGGCGAGGGAACCACCGCTGAAGAAAATGTGGACGTCGAACTCGCCGCCTGACCTCCTCCTGACAGGAAGTGCCTGAACGGCGTTCGCATGAAGCGGCTCTCTCGGTGATCGAGGGGGCCGCTTCACTCCGTTTGGGCCATCAATGAGAGGAGAGGGAGCTTGCTCGCCTGTGTCGTCGAAGGATTGTCTTCGTCTGACATTCAGGAGAATGTTCCCATGTCCTATCGTTCAAAATCTGCAAGCCCTTCGCCCGCAGCGCGCATAACCGACCAGATTATCGACAGGCTGGAGGCTGGTACCAAACCATGGGTCAAGCCCTGGCGGGGTGGAACAGTCTCGCGCCCATTGCGTGCCTGCGGAATCCCCTATCGCGGCATGAACGTGTTCTGGCTCTGGATGATTGCCGACCTCAACGGCTATGCGTCGCCCTACTGGATGACCTATGCCCAGGCGGTAAAGCTTGGGGCGCAGGTCAGGAAGGGCGAAAAATCGACCATTGCCATTTTCTACAAAAGCTACGCGAAAGAGGTCGCCGCATCGGAGGGTGATGATGTCGAGGAAGAGACCCGCCGAGTCCTGAAATCTTATGCTGTGTTCAATGCCGATCAAATCGACGGGCTTGACAGCCGCTTTTACCCTGCGCGTGATCTTGCGCTCGTTGAACCTGAAGGGCGCAAGACTGAACTCGATGCGTTCTTTGCCCGCATCCCTGCGCAATTGCGCCATATGGGGGCAGCAGCCTATTATGAGCCTTCTGCCGATCGCATCACAATGCCGCTGCCTGAGCTGTTTTCAGGCTATGACCATTATTATGCGACACTGGCGCACGAGCTGTCGCACTGGACCGGCCATGGCTCGCGGCTAGGGCGCGATCTCAAAAACCGCTTTGGTAGTGCGGCCTATGCAGCCGAGGAGCTTGTCGCCGAGCTTTCCAGCGCCATGTTGGGCGCAGAGCTTGGGCTTCCGGTCGCGCATCTTGATAGCCATGCCAGCTATATCGACCATTGGCTTCGCCTGCTTCGCGAGGATGATCGTGCTATCCTCACCGCTGCTGCCCGTGCCGAAGAGGCAAGTGCATTGCTCTTGCGGCTTGGGGGATGGACAGCGCACGAGACGTCCGTAGCCGAGCTTGAAGAAGCAGCCTGATTGCGCTGGGGAAGGTGAGACGCGCCGATTTGATGCTAGATTCGTCATGGAATGACGCCTTGATTTTCTGCATCGCATATGCTACATAAAATCATCATCATAGGATGATAAGGAGATGCAATATGGCAACAGCCTTTCTCGATCCCGTCATTGATGCGCTCAGCGCAGATAAGGCCCATGGTATTGAACCCAAGCGACTGGCTGATATGTTGCAAATGTCGCTCGGCGAAATTGCCGAACTGGCGGGCGTCCATCGGACGACCCTGGCGCGCAATCCCGGTTCTCCCGAGGTGCAGGCCAAGTTGGGACCGATCGCGACAATCCTGTCGCGGGCTACCGACATGGGCGGCGGTCTTTCAAAAGCTGTGCTGTGGTTCCGGCACCAGCCGATCGCAGCCTTTGGCTACAAGCGTGCGGTCGACATAGTGCAGGCCGGAGAAGCAACGCAAATCCTAGCATGGCTCGATGCGCTTGAAGATGGCGCTTACGCCTGACAGGCATGGACAATCTGATTAGTTTTTCGGCGCGAACATTTCGCGTTGTGCCGCCGCGCTGGGCCCATGCGCCCCTTTCGGGAGAAGGCGCGCGCCTGCATGGCGGGCGGTTTAACCCAGCCGGCATGGCAGCTTTTTATTCAGCGCTCGATCCCCTCACCGCTTATGCCGAATATACGCAAGCGTTATATGACCGGCCTGGGCTGCTTTGCTCCTTCGATATCGCAGACGCCAATATCATCGACTTGTCGACAGACGCTGCGCTCGCATCTGCTGGATTGAGCGCGTCCGACCTTCAGGCTCGCTGGTTCGGCCGCAGCGATGCGCCGACGCAGGCCGCAGCGGTGCGGCTCCATGCAACGGGCGTCGATGGCCTTCTTTACCCCTCGTTGCAGCATGCTTCCGGGCGCAATCTTGTCCTGTGGCGCTGGAACGGACCGCCTACGATCAGCCTGGTCGACCGGATGGGCGAGGCGGTTTCGAAGCCATTGGACAACAGCTAGGACTGCGGTCCGGCCCGCACCCTAAACTGAGATCTGCGGAAACTCCTAGCACCTGGCTGGTGTGACGTGGAGCCGCGTGCGCCAGGCGAGAGAGGCCCTGGACCAGCCGGCAGGGCGGCGCAACCCGCCCGGTCAGGCCCGTGTTGGCCTGCAAGCAGGCCTGCCCGCGCCAGCCTGGACCTTGGCGGGTTCCCCGGGCGCTAAGGCGCCGGTGCGCGCACCTGCCTTGATGCCGGTCCTGACGGGCTCTCGCTGGCGACACCGCCAGCGTGACACCCACATCAGGAGGATTATCATGCAGAACAGTTTTTCAGAGCAGCTTTCCGGTCTCGACCTTTCCGGCTTCACCATAGGGCCGCCCCCTGTGACGCCGTCCGACTTTCCCTGTTCGGAAGCGATCAGCCAGACACTGGAAGGCCTTTGGTCCGACCTCTTTGCGATGCTGACGGGAACTGCATTGGAAGCCGATGCCGAAGAGCTGGGCTGGGGCCTCGTCAATCTGTTCCACCGTGCCGCTGATCGCAAATCCAAAGCCGTCGACCGTGCAACCGATGAAGTGCGTGCGCTCGTTGCTTGCAACGATGGATCGGAAATACGCACCCATGAACTCGAAGTGCAAATCGAGCGAGCCCAATGCGCTGAGGCGGGCATGATCGCGCTCGAAGAAATGCGCGAAGTGGCTGCGGCTCTTTACGCCCATGAATTCAGCTCATCATGGAAGCCGGTATCAAGTTCGCGGTTCAATCACGGCGCGATGCTGACCTCGGCGGTCGTGCAGGGACGCGATTTCCTGCGCGCACGAAGTGCCGCTAAGCAGCGAGCGGCGATGCCTGAAGGCACGCCTGTGATTTTCGCAGGTGGACGCAGCCGTTTTGCTACTGACGAAGATGCCAAAACCTTCGCGACCAATATCTGGGCAACGCTTGATCGTGTCCACCAGAATGTACCCGACATGGTGCTGGTGCATGGCGGCGACACCAAAGGCGTCGACCGTCTGGCCGCATCCTGGGCCGAGCGGCGGGGCATTGCACAGCTGACCTTCAGCCTCGATATGCGGCTTGGCGCTAGGGCAGGGTTCAAACGCAATGAACAAATGCTCTCGCTCAGCCCGCGTTATGTAATTGCCTTTCCGGGCAACGGCGTATTGGAGCGTCTGGTCATCGATGCAAAGGCGAACCGCGTGACCGTCGTTGATCGCCGTGGCCCGCTTGGCACCTGCCCCAAAGCCCCAGCGCCGCAGCCTCCTGCGTAATCCATTTCAGCAACGGCCAGCGCGTCCGCGCGCTGGCACATGCATGTCAGAGGAAAGGCGGTCTTTTTGCCTTTGGTGCCGTGTGGATCAACCTCGTTGGCACCGCAACAAGGAGGCTTATCATGACCGAGTTAAATGTAATGATGGACGATTTCCTGAAGCGACAGGCAAAGCGCAATGAAACGACCATGTCTGAAATTGAATTGCTCAAGACTACATTGTTGCCCCACCTCACAGCACTTGGAGTGGCGTCGGTTACCGTCTGTTTTGAAGGCTATGGGGACAGCGGCTCAATTGAGGAAGTGACCTATCTGGATCCATCAAATGCGGGAATGCCGTGCCCTGATGTCATGATCGAAATCGAAGGGCGCAATGAAATGACGCTGTCATCGGCGATTGAGGAACTCGCGTACAGCGCGCTCGAACTGCATCACCCAGGCTGGGAAATCAATGATGGCGCACATGGTGAATTGTTGATCGATGTCGCCAAGGCGAGCGTCCAGCTCGACTGCAATCTCCACTACACGGCTTATGACAGCCACTCGACAGAATTGTGAGAGGGCATCATGGCACATTGTCATTATCATGCGCTCTCATCGGTGCGCAAATGGGGCGGCACACCCGCCGATTATATCGAGCTCCACCAATGGTTCGACCAGTCGAAGGCGATCTTTGCAGACCCGCGGCACAGGGCCTTGCGGCACCATGCCGAAGGCATATTCATGCTCGAAACGCTCTTCGGTACGACGATCATCAATGCGGATGGCAGGACCGTTCCTGTCCGGCTGATTGGCGAGCAGCATGTGATCGAAGACTTGGGATTCATTCCCAGTTTTGCCGATTGGGGCCGTCTCATCGCACCGCAAGGCTGGATGCTCAAAGGGCGTCGATTGGACCAGCCGCTGGACGACGCGCCACCCGAACTTCCAGCTGCAACGCCATTGTCGATTGCCGCTTGAACCTTCCTTCGAGCGGGGCAGTATCGCAAGGCAGATGTGGATGTTCAGTGGCAATTTGCCAGAGAGGGCGGGATCGGTGTGTCCGATCACGGGGTAGTCTAGATGGCTGGTCTGGGTTCCGGTTGCTGGGACATCTGCGACCATTTCCGGCTTTTTGTGCGACCGTCGGGTGAAGCCGTCATTGACCGGTTGCAACCCGGACGCTGCCGGCCGTGTTGCCCTCGCTTCTTAAGGCGATTGCCGTCGCAAAAGCGCATCCGCACTTTTGCCGCAATCGCGGGCGAGGGCTGCCCGCACCACCCGGCGCTTACCGGGTTTCCCGCCTACGCTAATCGCTTGGCGGTGCAACCGCTCCCTGACCGCTTCTCCTTGTCCGTTCGCAGCCGGGAATGGTCCCGGATGCACATGCAAGGAAAAAGACCATGACCAATCTTGTTATCCTCGTTGGCCGCATCGCACGCGACCCCGAAGCCCGCCAGACTCAGGGCGGGACTGCTGTCACCACGATCAGCGTTGCTACCGACCGGCCTGCCCGCAACAAGGAAGGCAAAACCTACAAGGACGAAAATGGCTATACCGCCAAGGACACCGAGTATCACCGCGTGACCTGCTTCAACGGCCTTGGCACCAACGTCGCCAAATATTGCCGCAAGGGCCAGCTGGTGAGCGTTGAAGGACGGATCCATTATTCATCCTGGGAAGATAACCAAGGCGTCAAACGCTATGGCTGCGAAATCTATGCCGACAAGGTGGATTTCCACACCAAGCCCGGTGCATCGGGTAACGAAGACGCGCCGCCGATCGACGAGGAATGAACGGCTAGCAGCTGCAACAAGGCCCCGGCGGCGTGAGCTTCCGGGGTCTTTTTTTATGTCTCAACCCATGGCGGCGATCAGGGGCATCGAACCCCTGGCCGCCGCCGGGCTTTTAGGCTTTCTAGGTAGCTTCGAGCTTTGCAAGTGCTGCGTCGATACCTTTGGCTGATATCAGCTTGAACAGCTGTTTAAGTTTGGCAGGCGGAATCGTCTCGGCACCGCAATCCAGCAACTGCTTGCCAAGTTCGCTCGCCGCTTCACTGCGCAGCTTAGCTTCCTTCGCATCCAGTTCGCTGCGCTCGCTCCGGATCTTTTCAAGGGCATCGAAGATATTGGTTTTTGATCGGGCCATCATCATTTCCTTCTGACCTGTTTGGCCCCTCCGTCGTCCATTTATCTGAGGGCATAGGGTGTAGGAAAATGGAAAAATCATGCGTGTGCGGGAAGCTCGGTTCTGAACCGCAGACGGGGGAGGGGTTTTCTCACAATATTCCCAGTGTGATGCACGGCGCCGAACGCATCAAGGACGACAGGGCCCCACCATTTTTACCCGCAAAGCCTGCGGCCCTTGCGGATAAAAATCGTTGCCCCCATCGCCGCTGGCGCGGCCGTACTGCGCACGGTCCCTGACCCGTTCGTCGCCGTGCATCCGCAAGCCTCCTGATGCGAAGCATCAATTCATCAGGAGGTTTATCATGGACATGTCACAAGCAACCAACAGCAAGCCACGTGGCGTCGACGACAGCGCCTATATCGCTGCCCTGAACTGCGCCAATGCCCGGTCATTTCACAGCTATTTCAACCAGTATATCCTGACCGATTTCGAGCGCGGATATATCGTCATCGACGAGGGGGATTATGGGGCTCTACCGCCGCAACTGATGGACCGGGTTATCGACTCGGTGCCAGGCCGGATGAGCGACGAATATTGAGTATATGAAGGAAGGAGGGAGCCCGGTTCAGGGCTTCCTCCTTTTTCTTTGCTCGCACCTCTTCGAAGATGATTGGAGTCATTTTTGATGCGGAAATGCCAAGTTATCCGGGCAGGCGACGTGCCTGCCACTGTCCGTGAACAAAGTAATGCATGCCGCACTATCATATTTCCCTCCCATGACCGGATCAACGAGGCACAGGCGGGAAAACTAAGCACACCGTACACATCGAGATGTAGAATTTATTGGCTGTTTTGTGCAGGTTTACAAGGATGGCAGCTTTCAATTTGGATTTAAGTCACTGCCCGATATGACTTGGATTCAAGTCAGGATTAAGCTGCAATGACGTAATTCAGCCAAAACTTATGTTCTTGACATGTTCTCATTGATGACTTAGAAGCAACCTGTCTTTCCGCAAGTGTGAACGGGCTCCGTATCCTAAGGAGTCCATCAATGACGCGTCCTTCGTCACTGCAAATCTATGTATCGCGCGACCTTGCGCACCGTGTCCGCATGAAATCCATGGGGCAGGCCATGAGCGTCAGCGAGTGGGTGCGCTCGCTCATAATAGCTGCCTGCGACGGCGATGATCCGGGCGCACAAACAGCCCAGACAATCGAACGGATACAGCGCCATTCTGTGTTCGTGATGGTCGGCATCGACGCGCTTCTAGCGGGCCATCCTGACCCCGATCTGCGCGATCGCGCGCGGGCCGCTTATGCACGCCGGTGCAAGCAACTCGGCATCCCTTCCAACGCGCTCGATGGAGGGACAAAATGAAACGCAAACTGCTCGATTTCACCACCGGCAGCCAGCTGCTGGGTCATTTTGGTTTCATGTTTGCAGCCGGGCTCAAACTGCCGCTCATCGTCGCAGTTGCTGTCATAGGCGGGACCAGCTGGTGGATGCTCTCGGAAGGGCTGTCCGATCATGAACGCTATCTGGTCTGGATGCGGATCTATGCTGCAATTTACGGCTTTATGGAATTCGATCCGGCCAAATTGATCAATCTTGAAACCGGCTATGGCGGCGCAATCCAGCTGCCGATTTCGCTGGTCGCAGGCTTTCCTCCGGTCGAGCGCGCCTGGAACATGACCGTCGAAATATTGGCGGATGCATTGTGGCGCTCGGCCCTCATCCTTATACCTTTGCTCATCGCCTTCACCTGGATTGCCGCGCGCTTTGGCAGCCGTTCGAAACAACGCAAACATGAGCGCGGGGCATTGCTTGTTACCTTGCCTGAATTGGTCCGCGAAATCCGCGAGCATAATGACCGTGAGCGCAATCGTGAACTGACCGCCGCAATGGGAAACAGATGGCGTCTGGCGAGCAGCCATGAACTGCATGCGCTCTTTCCTTACGCACCGTCGCGTCTTGCAGAGGTGACCTATCCGTGGCGGCTTGAGCAAAGCCATGCGATGCTCATTGGTACCACCGGCATGGGCAAGACCGTTGCGCTGTCTGACATGATCGAGGAAGCGCGCGGGCATGGCCAGCGGGCTGTGATATTCGATCTGACCGGAAGCTTCATCGAACATTTTTACGAGAGCGACCGCGATATCATCCTCAATCCCTTGGATGCCCGTTGCCCGCAATGGAGCGTGTTTGATGAATGCCGCGATGAAGCCGAATTTTCCGCAGCCGCCGAAGCATTGGTACCGCACGACGGGGGCGGTTCGGAACAATTCTGGGTGCTCGCAGCCCGCCTGCTCTTTGTCGAAATGTGCCTTAAATTACGCGAACGCGGCAAGGCTTCGAACGAAGCACTTGCAGCAGAATTGATGACCGCTGACCTGACACAGGTGCACAAGCTGATGCGCGGGACCGTTGCCGATCCTCTGACCGCACCTGAAGCCGCCCGCATGGCTGAATCGATCCGTGCCGTGTTTAACGCCAATGCCAAGGCGCTTAAATTATTGCCGCAACAAGGTGAGCACTTTTCCGTGCGGCAATGGATCGAAAGCGATACGCAAGACGGCTCGATGCTTTTCATTTCGGCGCGCTATATCGACATGAGTGTCTGCTCGCAGCTGCTCACCGTGTGGCTCGATACTGCGATGAACACATTGATGGCGATGGACCGAACGCCCGATTTGCGGCTGTGGTTTTTCATCGACGAACTGGGCGCGTTGCACAGGTTGCCAGCCCTCGAAAAGGGTCTGCAGACAGCGCGCAATTTCGGCGGCGCCATCGTCACTGGCATCCACGCCTTTGCCAAACTGAAGGAAGTATATGGGGAGAATATGGCGATGACCTTGTCGTCGCTTGCCCGTACCAAATTGATCCTAGGCACAGCCGACCGCGAGACCGCAACATGGTGCTCGGATTTCATCGGCCATCGCCAGGTCCGTGAAATGGAAGAGGGCTATACCTATGGCTATAATAATGCCCGTGACGCGGTCAGCCTGACCCCGCGCAAGTCGATCGAGCCGCTGCTGCTTCCTGACCAATTGATGAACCTTCCAAGGCTATCAGGCTATCTCAAATTCCCCGATGGCTTTCCGGCAGCACCTGTCAAACTGACACCTGTGAACCGGCCCAAACGCTGCGACCCTTTCATTCGCCGTGCGAATGAGCAGCGCCCTGATGCAGGCCCATCTACTCCAACGGCTTCGCCGCGGCGACCCGGCGGAGGCGGGCAGGCCACCGATGAACATCCGGCCTCAAATGATGATGGTGCAGGTAAGCCCGTCATAGCGATGCAGCGCGAACTCCCGCTCACCGACAATGCCATGCCTCCCGAGGACGAGGCCGACCTTAACGCAAGCAGGAAAAGCGTACACGCTAGCCAAGCTCCGACCGATATTGTTGCCCCCACAAGTACCGTGGCAGTTCCGCAGCCGTCAGATCCTCAAGCCATCGCGACCGCAGATGAGCCGAAAGCTGCAATGCAAATGGACGCGGTATTGCGTGCAGAAGCTAGCGAACGGGAACCAACGTCAGCCAACAGCCACGTGGCCCCGGTACCGCCGAGTGCGATGCAACCCAAGTCTCAATCGGAAAATTCGGCGCAACAGCTGTCGGCGCGTTCGGCCAAGGAAGCGCGCAAGATGATGCTCGAAGATGGTTTTGCTGAACGTCCCGAGGTCGATCTCGGCGATCTCGATATGGACATGTGAGCCGTGGTTGGCGGTTTTTCTGACAAAGGCGTTTGAGCGATGCTATCTGTTGCCAATGTGCGTACCGCGGGCGGTGCCGCCAACTATTTTGCTGCCGATAATTACTACATACGGTCCGATGCTGACCGTTCGGGAATTTGGGTTGGTAGAGGCGCTGAATCCCTCGGGCTGGAGGGCCAGATTGACGCAAAAACATTCGGGGCCGTTCTCAAAGGTTTTTTGCCCGATCGGAGCCGTCTTGGCTCGGACAACAAGCCGCATCGTCCCGGCACCGACCTCACATTCTCAATGCCCAAAAGCTGGTCGCTGATTGCCCTTGTAGGAGGCGACACCCGCATCCTCGATGCTTATGGAGCAGCCGTCAAGGAAACGCTTGGCTGGGCGGAAAAGAACCTTGCTGAAACCCGTATGGAGGTCAAAGGCAAGATAAAGGTTGTCCCCACAGGCAATCTCGTGGTCGGCCTGTTCCGTCACGACACCAACCGCAATCAGGAGCCCAATGCCCATTTTCATGCAGTGATCGCCAATGCCACCAAAGGCCCGGATGGCAAATGGCGCGCGCTGTGGAACGGCAAGCTTTGGGAGCATAATACATTATTGAATGCGATGACCATGGCGCGCTTTCGCCTGTCGGTCGAGAAGCTCGGCTACGAAATCGCAGAGCAGGGCAGGCATGGCAATTTCGAAGCTGCTGGAGTGCCCAAAGCCATCCGCGATGCATATAGTTCGAGGCGAGCAGAGATTGTCAGCGCGCTCCAAAATATGGACAGCAAGGGTCTTACCGCGCGCAACACGGCAAATCTGATCACACGTGCGGCCAAGGGAAAAATCGAGGATCGATCGGCTCTGGTTCGTGACTGGAAGGATAAAGCGGCTGAGCTGGGTTTCGATCCTGCCGCAGTCATAGCGCGCGCAAATGCACGAGCTGCAAATGACCTCGGCATGCCGTTGAGTTTGGGCGAGCGGGTCAGCGAAATGGTCGAAAAGGGCAGGGCAATGGCTGCGGGCTTGGCCGAAAGACTTGGGCTGGCTGCATCTGATCCTTTGATGCCGCACCCCTGGAAGAACCGGACGCCTGAGCAGATTGCAGCCGTGCACGCCGTTGCATCGGCGGTGCGCCATTTGAGCGAGCGTGAAGCGGCTTTCAGCCGCACGTCGATTTACAAGACCGCGCTCGATTTTGGCCTGCCAACCGCGCTGCCGCACATTGAGCAGCGTGTCGTCCAATTGCTGCGCCAGGGCATATTGGTTGCGGGAAAAGGCGCGGACAAGGGACTTGTCACAACGCTTGATGCCATAGCGCTTGAACAGCGCATCATTGCAGGCGTTGAAGAAGGGCGGGGCGCAGCCAAACCGATTATCGATGCCGATGTAGCTGGCGAACGCCTGCAGGCGCTCTCCCAGCTCAAATATGGCATGACCCTGAACCACGGGCAGGAAGGTGCCGGTCGGTTGATCCTCAGCTCGCACAACCGAATTGTCGCGATCCAGGGGATTGCAGGGGCGGGCAAGAGCACCGCACTCAAACCCGTCGCCGATATCCTGCGCGAAGAAGGTCGCAAGGTGCTGGGCCTTGCAGTGCAGAATACGCTCGTTCAGATGCTCGAGCGCGACACCGGGATAAAGTCGATGACGGTCGCGCGCTTTCTAAGGCAGCACGGACCGCTGCTGTCGTCGCGGGACCCACTAAAGCTTGTTGCTGCCCGCAACGAACTGCGCGGTATGGTTGTTTTTCTCGATGAAGCATCGATGGTCGGCAACGGCGACAAGGAAAAGCTGGTCAGTCTCGCAAATCTTCTACAGCTCGACCGGTTCGCAAGCATTGGCGACAGGAAACAGCTTGGCGCGGTCGATGCCGGAAAGCCGTTCGATCTGATGCAAAAGGCAGGCACTGAAACCGCGATCATGAACCTCAATATCCGTGCCCGCGACAAACAGCTGCGCGCAGCACAATATGCGGCTCAGGGTGGCCAGATCGACGAAGCCTTGCGGCACCTCGGTTCCAATGTGGTTGAAGTCAGCGAAGGCGCAGCGGTCGCCGCTGCTGCGGCATGGCTTTCGCTAGCACCAAAGGAGCGCGACAGCACGTCGATCTATGCGTCGGGACGTTCGCTGCGCAGTGCGGTCAACGAGGCAGTCCAGACCGGGCTCAAGGCCAATGGCGAACTTGGCGAGCCATCGTTAAAAGTCGAGGCCCTGTCGCGGGTCAATGTGACCCGCGAAGAACTCCGCTATGCCAAAACCTATGCGCCCGGAATGGTTGTCGAGGTTGCGCGGCGCCAACGCGCGCAGGGACTGCTCGCCGGAAGCTATGAGGTTGTTGGTCCAGGGGATGCCGCCGAAAGCGTCATCCTGCAAAATGGTCGCGGCAAGCTATTTGCCTTTCGTCCATCGCGCTTGAAGCCGCAGGGCGAACAGGACCCGCTTCGTCTGTTCGAGAAGCAGACACTTGAACTCCACGCGGGCGAGCGCATTCGCTGGACCGAAACCGACCACAAGCGGGGGCTATTGAATGCCGACCAAGCGCGGATATTAGCGGTAGATGCAGACGGCATCGCGGTTCGCACATCGTCAGGCCTGGAGCAGCGTCTGGCTAAGGACGATCCAATGCTCAGGCGGCTCGATCTTGCCTATGCCCTGAATGCGCACATGGCGCAGGGCCTGACATCCGATCGCGGTATTGCGGTTATGGACAGCCGCGAGCGCAACCTTTCCAACCAGCAAACATTCCTGGTGACGATCACGCGTCTGCGCGACGGCTTGACGTTGTTCGTCAACAACAAGGACAGGCTGGAAAGTGCGGTCGCACGGAACAGCGGTATGAAGAGCTCGGCGCTGGAAGCAACGGGATTGCTCAAATCAGCAGCAGCCAAGGGTCTCGCCAAGGGAGAGACGCCGACCCCTGAAAAGACGCGTACGCCACCCGAGCGCGAGCGACCGATGGTCAAGCCTTTCGAAATCGGAATCTAAGCGGCAATTGGGCGGAATGGCAGAACCGGAACAGGCAATGGCTCAACCAGCCGGTGTAAGCAGGCCGCAATTCGGCTTCAGTTCACATGAAATAGCCGGCAATCCAGAGCGCATAGCCAAGCGCGGCAGAAGCGATCACCATGCTAAGCTCGATCAAGCCGCACGCCAATATCGGCCTTTTGGCGCCATGACGCCAAATCCGTTTGACCGAGAGCTCTGAAAATCCCGAACGGACCGCCTCGACATGCACCTTGTTGCCGACCAGTTTCGATATCCGCCGCGACGGCTCGAGTTGCCATGTGCCGCCCTTATCGGGTTTCAGGAGCGGACCATTGGGGCCGTCGATCAACAGGCCGCTTTCATTGATGAAATCGCCTACGGGCATTTATGATCCCGCCAATAGCGATCCCATTTCAGCACCGTCCCGCTTGCGACCATCTCGCATGAGAGGTCAGAGCCGGAAGCAAGCACGCACCAGGCAGCCGTGCGTGTGCCGCCAGCTGGTCCATCGGACCTGCAGCGCATTGTGGCTGCGGAAACCGCGACATGACCTGTGGAATTGGTGCCGCGAGCGCCGCCCAAAAGCGAAACAAGCGTGTCGCGCGCTTCAATCGCCGAGGCATCGGGGCAGGGCTGGTTGGTGCGGCAAGTCCCGTCCATTTCGCGTGCGGCAACGCCCGACAGTCGCACATGTGGGCCTTCGGCGCACCATATCGGGCCGTCACCATCCCAGACATGTGTGGGCGTGCATTGGAAATTCTGTCCGGCAGCTATGACTGTGGCTGCGTAAATCAGGAACATCGCTTCACTTTCATTGCATTTTGCGGCCAAACCACAGCACCCGGCCGACAATATTGATCGACTGACGGCTCATACCGGACCAGGTGGGATAGGCAGGATTGTCACTCACCACTGAAATCTGCCGACCTTTTGGCTCGATGGCAATGCGTTTGACATTAAGCGTATCATCCATCCGTAGCACATAGATGCCATCGCGCAGACGCGCATGCCCGTCGCCCAGATCGACCATGACCTCATCGCCATCGAACAAAGTCGGCTCCATGGAATCGCCGAGTACCCGAATGATCGAGAGGCTCGATGCCTTGCTCGAGGTAAGTTTCTTGAGCCAGCCTTGGTCAAAGCCGAACTGCGCGCTTTTTTGCTCCATCTCGGCAAGGGCGCCGTGACCAGCTGAGGCCGCGACATCAAGGATGGGAATCTGGACCAGGTCAACGACCGGTCCATTTTTGAAAACAGGACCACCGAGCTGTGCTTCGTCTATTCCGTAATAGCGCGCTAATATGCTGCGGTCTCCCTCGCTCAACGCTCTTGGCGTGCCGCGCTTGATGAACTGCTGGATATAGGCGGCATTGCGGCCAAGCAGCCGCGAGATCGACGAATAATCGTCGCGGTTGTTCCGGATCAACTCGTCGAGAACCGCTCGAGGATCGCTCATGTCCAAGGTCCTTTTTTCATTCACGTAGGAATTTTTCCTAGACTCTAGGTGCGATTCCTATTACGAACAAAACAAGAACGCAAGCTGAAAGTGAGTCGACGGATATGCCCCTCCTGGACCAAATTGAACGCTATCTCAGTGAAACCCATGTCTCTCCAACCCGCTTTGGCAGGATGGCAGTGGGTGATCCCAGATTTGTGCATGATTTGCGTTCAGGTCGCGAACCACGCCTTGCTACACGCGAGCGGGTGCGCATTTTCCTGCTCCAGCCGAGACCTGACCAATAAGAACTGCGCATTACCCCGAAATCGAGCCTCCAGTTATCATGGCAACGAAGTTAGTTTGGTATCTACGAATGACCACTTTCGCTAACAAAGCCGCCGTTCGCGGTTTCTGACTGGGTCGCCAAAAGCGGACATTGGTTCATTAGAAAACTGGTGGTGGTTGGCCGTTAGCGGCAATCCCTCTCTCGTTTCATTTCTGGCCTCCGTAATATTTGGAGTTTCCCGGCCGGAAAATACGGCGATTGGCCGCTGGATGGATTTCCCAAGCATACACTTGATAGTCGCGTTCCTTCGCATCAGCTGGTGATGGTGCCGAGCGCCTCGAGACTACCGTCTCAGGAAAATCGAACTGGTCATAGGGAGCGAAGAGCTTCTTGAGCATGGGTATTCGCACGGGCACCGTGGGAACCAGCTGAGTCGAATGCTGAACATTATTGTCGTGACGAAGCACCGGCCTGCGGTTCGGCTTGGTTTTTGAGTCTGCAAATGCAGGTTCGGCGAAAACAGCGTCGAGCTTTCGCTTCGAGCCTCCAAGGATGAAGATGCATCGCGCGCCTTCATGGTGGGCGATGAGTTCCAACCGGATCAAATCCCAGAGGATCGCCTCTGTCGAGAGCTTCGTGCGACCTGCCCATTTAGATTCGACCGCCAAGATGATTTTGTCATCCGTGTTTCGGACGACGAAGTCGACCTCCGGCCTCCGGCCAGAGCCGATCATTAGCGGGGCAAGTTGGGGATGTTTATATTCTGCTACGGTACGGTTCCCGCTTCGGCCGCTCAAGATCTGTCCGATCGCTGCGGTCAGATATTTTTCGCTGAACAAACCCGCACGGTCGCACGCTGATTCAAATTGGAGCCATCCCGCGACACCGCCGGTCAATACTTTCGCGTAGTCCATCCCTACAAGCCCTCAATTGTATTGTGGTTCGGAGCCGACTTGTTCCGACCATTACACGTAATTGCAATATGTTAGATCGCGCCGGGAAACAGTGACGAAGGGCATGCGTCAGAATCATGCTAATATTATCATTGCCCAGTTATCCGGCCTAGGCGGAGCATCGCTAACAATGTCCCGCTGGATCGGTAACAGTTGCGAAGCGTCTTCCGCGAACATTCCAGTCGTTCGAAGTCACTAACATTTGGCCGTAAACCCGCCGCTCCTTCATTTTACAAATGAGCGCTAGCTCGAAAGACCTATTTCAAGCGATGGCCGGCCAGTAGTGGGCAGTTCGGAAACATCGGGTTCAAAATGACAACCTGCTTCCTAGCTCGGGTGATCCCGACACGGAGGATTTTCCGACTCCGCTGATGGGGCGGCACGTCATCCCGCCACACAAAGGATGATCGCCACCCCTGATCCGTTTTGTTCCCCTTACGAAACAGAATGACGGTATCGAACTGCTTTCCCTTCGAGCGGTGGATCGTCATGACGTGGACGCCTGAAAGATCGTCACTGCCTCCAAGAATTGCATCTTGCGCGAGCGCTGCATCGAGTCCCTTTCGAGCATTAATATATGC
Organism: Sphingomonadaceae bacterium; assembly: GCA_020847445.1. Lineage (GTDB taxonomy): Bacteria > Pseudomonadota > Alphaproteobacteria > Sphingomonadales > Sphingomonadaceae > Sphingorhabdus_B. Next base: position 39,066 of record JADLBY010000175.1, read on the forward strand.
ACCGTGAGTCTTCCAAAGGGTGGCAAGCTGATCAGTAATGGCCTGTCCGCGTCGAAACGCTACGAGGTAGTCCAAGTCACCAGCAATTTTGCGCAGATCGGCATCAGACGAGCGGAGTAGTAGGCCTTTGGCAGTCAGCCAATCTTTGCGCGGATCACCCGTAAATAGGATGGCCTGACGGTCCTCAAGCATTGCCTGTATAGCTTTTATTTTTGGCCAATTCAGGGTTCTGCCATCGGCGAGGACATTGACCCATCCATTTAGCTTTGTGGCATTCTTAATTCCGGTTGACGTGCCTCCAGCGCGCTGCATGGCGGCCAGCATCTTCAGTACTTCGATGAGTTCCGAGAGTTCGAATGACTTTGGTTCCAGAAGATAAGCAGCGAAGCGTGCAGCAAGAAGCGCCTGAGCTTCGTCGAACACTACACGATGCGGAACTGGCTTCGCACCATTCAAAAGGGCATTGGAGATCGACGCAACTTCGCGGCTAGTCGTTGCAAGAATTGCGCAATTCAAGCTTCGGCTTGCACTGCGAGATCGAATTTCCCGATGACCAATCGCCATCGCCGCGCGCAGGTAGTTCGATGGCTGAGCCGTTCGTGGGTTATAAGGAAAAGTTGTAACGCCAATGTAGGGGCTGCCTTTGGCGGTACATTCAAGGATATCGGCAGCGAAAGCGTGAATCTCGGTGCCAGGACTCCGGTTGTTCGCTTGACCAAGATCGATCTCGGCAGGCGACAACTCCTCCCGTATTGAATTTACCCGTTCTGGTCCAATGCCTGGCAAATGATCAAAAATCTGCTGGTCCAAATCGGCCAAGCATATGATTTGACATTGCGACTTTAGGTCGACGAGAAATGCCCACGCATCTGGTCCGGTATCTTGCGCTTCATCGACAATAATCAGGGGGTGCTGAGTAGCAACTTGGTGCTTGATCAATGGCGATCTTTGTAAAAGTTTGACTGCGAGAGGAGCGAAAAGATCAAAAGCCACACGGCCTTCATCATGAAACAATGCTTGGCGTTGCGCCTGCCATTCAAGCCATTCGGGCGCGTCACGTTTTATTCCGCCTGATAAGGCTTTTTCATCATGCGGCATCAATACATTTAGAAGCTTGGGCGCGCCAAGCAGATAACCGTGGGTACGGATTAGTTGCCAAAAAAAAGAATGAAATGTCTGGAGGCTTAGTTGGCCAGACCGAAAGGCTGTTCGAGCTTCGGCATCGGCATGCTGCGTCGCTTGATTGAGGCGGGCAACGGCAGCTCGGGAGAAACTCAAAAATAGCACAGACTGACCCGTTACAAGGCCCTCCGATATCCGCTTCATCGCCTTTTCGAGGGCAAGTGTCGTTTTGCCACTTCCTGGTCCACCCATAACGAGGGCGTGGCCCGCTATAGCCAGCAGCGCTTCGCGCGGAGAGAGAGCACCTTCAGCCAAGGGGCTTGGCTAAAACTGTTTCGGAGATAGGTTCAATTGCTGACCCATCTGCTCCGCTTCCATCACCATCGCTGCTGCCATCCCCTTCAGGAGTCATGATTGGAGGGGGGGTCGGTTTTGGAAAATCGCCGTAGATACAATCCAAAAAGCCAGTGACTGTCTTAGGCAGATCGTTTTCGGCGCAGATACCAATCAAAATAGCCGCTTCTCCGTTCCCCTTATTCGATTTCAGAATGTCAAATGCTAGTTTTTTTACATCGTCGTCGTTGGGTCGTGCATCCGGGACATGCATAAAGCCGCGCGTTCTCGCACCAGACAGATATGTCCAGATTGTATCGACTGGAATTTCCTCGGTCAGAAGCTTCTCCATTCCTTTGTATTCGGTCTCCCAAGGCACGTCGAAAGCGGCCTTGAACTTGGCGGTTTCGACTTCATTGCGGGTCTTTTTGTCGCAGAAGGCATAGGTTCTTAGTCCGAGCGCCTTAAAGAAATCACCGAACGGTGGAAGATCGCCGTCACCGTCCACGGAAAAAACAGTAATACCCGATAAGTCGAGCGACCAAAGATCCGATTGAAATTCCTCTAATTTCTCCGCTACCGCGTTTAAGACAGCGACCTCGGTGGCCCCCTCAGCGACTACAACACCTTTGCCGAGCATACCCTCCGCAAGTGCGCGGCGGGCGTGGCGAGAATAGTGCTTCGGTTTGATTGGCGAAATTTCGCCAATCGATTTTGCCTTAACAGTTCCTGCTCCATCTCGTTGAAGCACATGGATCTGCGACGGATCGAAGCGTTCAATTACATAGGGTGAGTGAGACGTGACGAAGCATTGCTGGGTGTTCTCCAAAAGATAGTTCGCTATCCGCCGTTGCGTATGCGGCGGCAGCGCAATCTCCGGCTCTTCCATAGCGAATATGACATTGTGGGGCTTTGCTTCTGCAATGAACGAAAGCAAGGCGAGTACTAGCGTATTAAGCGTTCCGGTGCCTGCTTCGAAAAACGGAACGGCGCCTTGACCCTCATTTGTCGTCAGGAAGAAGGATAGAGTTTTCCGGAGATGCTCCCGAGTCAGCTGAGACACAAACAATTTTGTCGCGTCTCCTGGAGCATGGAGCGGAATGTATTGAGCTAGACGAGCCTCGATGTTTTTCAGGATTGGCGAGATGTCCGAAGCATCATCTCCAATCGGCGGGTCGAGCTCCCGAAGGCGCTTAATCGACCTTTCCCATAGGCCCGTCTTCGCACCTTGCATTCGTAAAATTATGTCCAGCAACGAACCCCGTTCCAAGCTAAGTGCTCGGCTGCCGGTGCGCAACGTCCGGAGGTATAGGAAGCCTATTGATTGTTTCAGCCGTTTGCTGATTCGTTCACGCTCGCCATCGTCATTCAAAGCACTGTTGCAAAAATAGGTATTCGCAATGAACTCATCGTCTTCAACCTTGTAGGAAGCAACGGTCTCCAGCCTAATGCAAGGTTCAACTTCTGGAGAGGCCGCCAGATCGATCTCACCTGCACCAAGGAGGCGTTTCTCGGCTTTGTGCCAGTATTCTAGGTGGGTCGGACACGCGAGCCTCAGCTCTTCACTAAGGTCGACGAGAACGACTTCCACTTTTGCAGGAATGGGGTTTCCTTCCACATCAAGATATGACGCATTGTAGAAGTCGAACTCCTCGACCGGCGGCCTGCGCCCCAATCGGTCTGGGCCGAGCACAAGATCTAATGCCTCACAAATCGTGGACTTCCCGACATTGTTGGTGCCAACCAGAAGTGCGTGGCCCTGAAAGAGGAATTCCGCCTCTGCAATAGCACGGAAATTCTCGATCTTTAGTCGCGTAACTCTCATGGGGTTCCCCTATGCCAAGCTTGGTACATAGCTCCTGCTGCGAGATATCCCTATGCTAAAGTAGAACGAGTCAGAGCGACGCGGGAAGCAAATGAAATCCACTTTTCTGAACCAATGGCAGCATTTCGCGGTTGCCCTTGCGAAAGGAGACTGTCGGCAGCGTCCGACAAAGCGGCCGTTTGCTCATCCTTGGAATGTCGATTTAAGCGACAGCGAAAACAAGCAGAGCGTCTAAGAACGAGGGTCGCGTCCGTCAAGGTGGTGTAATTTCGGCTGTGGCCGTGGGCCATCGTCAGGCGGCTTTGGCGGTGATGTGTAGGGGCTGATTTTCCTCCTCGATCATGGGTTGGTTGAGTTCGGCCATGCC